>CAZLUL010000025.1:0-29183 GCA_964562635.1 uncultured Fibrobacteraceae bacterium
GCAGACCGAACGTCTTACCCATGTCGTTGAACATGCCCCCGCCGCCGAGATTCTTGATGTCTTTTCCCAGCGGCGCCCTCCACTCGAGGATATTCTTGACCTGCGACCCACTGTCATCCGTGAATTGTTGCATCTCGGTGATAAAGCGGAAATCGTAGGTGAAGTTCACCGGATTGGTGCCGGTGTCGTCCTTCTTCTTCTCGTCCTGCGCCAGCGCAGCCGACGAGAATAAGAGCACCAGGAGCAGCAGGCAACCCGTGATGACGGCTGTCCGGCCTCGGGTCCTCACTATGGTTTGGTCATGATCTTCGCGGTGTTTCATGAAATCCTACTCCTTGTTTCTATTTTCAAAAATCCAGCAGAGAGAACCCCGAATCCTTTTTTGGAGCCACCTGGCACGTAGACCAGATCTTACTGCTGCGCAAACCGAATCGCGTCGAGCAACGCTGTTCCGTCAACCGGCTTGCGGAAATACGCGGCTGCGTTCAACTGCTTTGCCGTGCGCCGCGATTCTTCGTCGTCCTGCGCCGTGATCACGATGATCGCCAATCGGTTTTCGAGCGTCCCGATTTCTGTCGAGAGGTTTTCCACAGACGTGTCCAGCACCAGGCAGCCCGACGTGTCCGGCCCGAGGGCCGCCACGAATTCTTCGGCGGTGGCGTATCCCCGGATGGAGTAGCCGGCCGCTCCCAACAGGCGGGTGAGTCCGACTCGGACTGAATGGTCCGACTCGACGATGAATACTGTCTCAGTGGTAGCCATAGGGGACAGATTAGGCGGCCACATGGAGCGGGCGCTATCCCACCTTGGTGGTATGGGGCATGGACGGACGGAAAGGAATGGGTTGGGTCCCTAACAGGTGCCCACACCCCCCAACCCCTCCCTTTCAAATTCGGGAGATAAATTCTCCAATTTAGGTTACCCTGTCCAATCCAACGATCTCACAAAGATCGCTCCGGCAAAAGCCCAACCGGCCCCTTAGGTGCTGCAACCCCACTGGAGACGTCAATGGATTCAGGACAGATGCTCGCCCACTACAAAATTGTCGAAAGCATCGGCAAAGGCGGCATGGGCGAAGTCTTCCGCGCCCGCGACACCAAGCTCGACCGCGACGTGGCCTTGAAAATCCTGCCACCGGAGTTTGCCGCCGATCCCGACCGCATGGCCCGCTTCAAGCGCGAGGCCAAGGTGCTGGCCTCGCTGCACCATCCGAATATTGCCTCCATTTTTGGTTTTGAGAGCGAAGGCGACAGCCCCTTTCTGGTGATGGAGCTGGTCGAAGGTGAGGACCTGTCCGAGCTGCTCAAACGCGGCCCCGTGCCGACCGAAGATGCGGTGGACATCGCGCGCCAGATCGCCGAAGGACTCGAAGAAGCCCACGAAAAGGGCATCGTGCACCGGGACCTGAAACCGGCCAACGTCAAGCGCACCCCCGACGGCAAGGTGAAGGTGCTGGACTTCGGGTTGGCCCGCGCCTATGCCGGGGAAGCCGCCGGCGAGGAAGCTGTCTCCAGCGCGCCGACAATGACGGCGGCCATGACCCTGGTGGGCACCGTGATGGGCACGGCCGCCTACATGAGCCCCGAGCAGGCGCGGGGCAAGGAAGTCGACCGCCGCGCTGACATTTGGGCCTTCGGCGTGATCCTGTATGAGATGCTCACCGGCAAGCAGTTGTTCCTGGGCGAAACCGCCAGCGATACCCTGGCCGGCATCCTGAAATCAGAGCCCGAGTGGGACGACCTGCCCACCGATCTGCCGTATCAACTGGACCGTGTGCTGCGGCGTTGCCTGGCCAAGGATCCGCGCCAACGGTTGCGGGATATCGGCGAAGCGCGAGTGCGTCTGGAAGACCCCGAGGCCGAGTCCGGACTTTTTTCCGGCCCGATCCACGCCGTGACCGACACCCCCGTCTCAAGCCGCGGCAAACAGTTGCTGCCCTGGGCGCTGTTGGCCATCAGCGTGGTGGCCGTCGGTTGGCTGCAGTGGCGCTCGCCCGGGGCGCCGGAAGGCGCCCTGTTTGTGGCCATGCCGGCGCCGCAGGAGGCCGATTTCCACCTCAGTGGATCCTATCCCGGGCCCCCTCAGGTTTCCCCGGACGGCAAGCGCGTGGTTTTCAGCGGGAACGACAAGGAAAGTCATTCGGTCCAACTCTATCTGCGGTCCCTGGCCGACGAGGAAGCTGTCGTTCTGAGCGATACCAAGGAAGCCCAGTACCCCTTTTGGTCGCCCGACGGACTGTGGGTGGGCTACTACGCACGCAACGAGGGCCTGATGAAGATTCCGGTCAACGGCGGCCCGCCCCAGTTTGTCTGCGCCGCCGGCAACGGCAAGGGTGGCACCTGGAACGAGGCCGGCGACATTCTGCTGACCACCGACTACAATACGTCAATTTTCATGGTGAAGGACACCGGTGGCGATCTGCGGGCGGTGACCAATCTGGCTGGCGACGAGGGATTCAACTCCCACCGCCATCCGCAATTCATGCCCGACGGCAGGCACTTTATCTACTTTGCCCGCGGAATCGGCATAGCCCCGGCGGAGATCCGTTTCGCCAGCCTGGATGATACGACCCACATGGTGGTCACAAATTCGAACGTGATGGGCTATTACGCCTCCGGCCATCTTTTGCACATCACCCATGGCGACCTGGTGGCTCAGCCCTTTGATCCCGATACGGGTCTGCTGTCCGGTTCGCCGACGCCCCTGGTTCAGGACGTGCAGGTCATTTCGGGCGCCGCCAAGGGAGCGTTCTCGGTTTCGTCCGAGGGCACGCTGACTTACCTGCGGGGCGACTCCACACTGCTGGCTACTCTCGCCTGGCGTGATCGCAGCAACCAGGAGATTCAGCAGGTCGGTGACCTGGCGACCTATGACCTGGTGGCCCTGGCGCCTGACGGCCGCAGTGCCGCCGTCGGGATCATCGCCGACCAGGCGGGCACCTGGGATATCTGGATCATGGATCTGACGCGAAACTTCATGACCCGGTTCACCACCGACGTGGCCGACGACTTTGACCTGGTCTGGAGCCAGGACAGCCGCAGTTTGTATTTCGCTTCGGACCGGGGCGACGGGGTTTCCGTCTACCACAAGGAAATCGGCAGCCCCAACCCGCCGGTCAAGGTTTTTGACGGCGGCACCACGTTCCGTTTGTGGGACATTTCCGCCGACGGCCAGACCGTCTTTTATTCCATTGCCGGGGACAATTCAGGATTGGATCTTATGACAGCCGACCTGGACGGAACCGGCGAACCCCGCCTCGTGCGTGGTACGCCCGAACACGACGCCCTGGCGCAGCTTTCACCGGACGACCGCTGGCTGGCCTTTGCTTCCCAGGACTCCGGCGAACCCCAGGTGTACGTGGCACCCTGGCCGTCGATGGCGCCCCTGACTCAGGTTTCGACCACGACCGGCCTTTGGTCGGCCTGGGCCAAAGACGGCAGTGAACTCATCTATCAGGAGATATCGGGGCGCCTGATGGCCGTGCCCATGACCGTCGAAAACGGTCGGATGCTGATCGGGCCCTCTGAGCCCCTGTTCGAATTGGCAGCGCCGGACATTGAAGGGATCCAGTGGTCCGTCACCGCCGATGGCGAGAAATTCCTGACCGTCAACACCCCCAGCATCGACGGAGCCAACTATTGCAATCTGGTGCTGAACTGGCCGGCGTTGGTCGCCAAGCAGTAACCGAGTGGGGTGTCAGTATCCGCACCGATAATGGGCTATTGGCGCCCGCCCCAATGCATGGCCCAGGCCAGACTGATTTTGTCAAAATCAGAACCAGCCCGAGTGCGCATGCCGTTGACATAGAGCAACTTCAGGCTGTGCTGGGTATTCAGGGGCATCGAAATGATACCGACCCAGCGCGTGTTTTTTTTGTACGTATCGGTAAAAACACCGTTGGTGGCCGTTTGCCCACCCCGTGAGACGCCCGCTCCCAGGCCGACCCAAATTCGGGATGGCCATTGGTACACAGCACTGTACTGGGTCGACCACAGGGGTTCCTGTGCCAGAATCGTATCGCCCAGGAATTCGTCGTTGTCCGCGTATATCCAGGCGCTGATCTTGGCCTCCAGATTCCACGGTCCCGAACTGTACGACACCCCCAGCCGCGGGCGCACCGCCCAACGATTGGTCCCCAGGTTGATCAGCTTCTCAGCGTAGTATTGCCCAACCGGAGCCGACATTCTCAGGCTCGCACCCACCACCCACTTCTGGTTGTAGTCGCGCATCTCGCTCATCTTCATGGCCGGGGCGCCCAAAAAATTGACCGAGAGTTCGGCCACCGGGTCAGCAAATCCCCGCCGGGTGGCCGACGCCGGCTCGGCCTGGTAGATCCCTTCCCAATCACCCCAAATGATGGGCAAAACAACCGCAGCCTTGGCCGAAGCCCCAAAAAAATTCAGCGTCCGCACATAGGCGGCCGCCACATTGGTGACCTCGCCGGTGACATCCTCCAGGGTTGTGGCCTGGTCGAAGAGCAGCTGGCCTTCGGCGTAGCCGACCGAAACGACCGCAAAATTCATCCCCACCGGAGCCTGGGAAAAGGCCCGGGGCTCCAGGTCCTGGGCCACGGCCGAGCCGCATCCAAAAACCAGCAGGGCGGCCCACAAGAGCCGGTTCGTTTTGGAAAAATTCATCGCTCTCAAAATTCCTTTGCAACGAGTTTAAAGGGACAGTTTCATAAATCCGGCGACGCCCCGGGTAAAGGCGCCCGGTGGCGGCAACAACGCGTCCAGCTCCTCGGTCGTTTCCAGCCATTCGCACAGCCCCGGCAATAGCATGAAATCCATGAATCCGTACAAGCTTTGCCAACCGCCGACCAGCACCATCACTTCGCCGTCCATCACCATGCTGCGGTAGTCCATGTTCGTGCTGCCCACGCTCAAATAGTAGATGATTTCTTCGCGTTCCTGGGGCGAGAGATCAGCCACCAGACCCTCGATCAAGGCGATCCAGGACGTCACCAATTCCTGGGGAAACGCCCTCACTTCGGACACCTGGCCACTGGCGGCTTGGGCAGTGGCCTGGGACGCCAGATAGCGGATATGATTCCGCACGACCACGGCCATTTCCGGCCGGACCATCATCTTTTGCCAAGCCGTACCCGAGGCGAAGAAGTTCGCCTTGAGGTGGATTTTCGGCTGCGTATTTTCGGCCTCACCCGCGAGATATTCCTCTATGTAGCCGATGGAATCCAATAGGGCCGTGGCGTTCTGGAGTTCGGCATAGAACCTCGGGTTCGCCGGATACACCTCGTGAGCCCAGGACGGCCGATTCTGGCTATCCTGCGCCAGCCGTCCGGCAATGTCGCCAACACCCTGTCGGGGGGCGTACAACCCCACCTTCAGGACGCCGCCGGCGGCCGTCAGCGAAGCGTTCATCTCATTGGAATAGACGATCAGGCGACCCATCAGACCGTGGGCCCGGGCCAGGGTCGGTGCCGCACCGCTGGGAGCCGAGTCCAGGGTCGGCGCGATGACCAGCACCTTGCAACCCCTCTGGGCACTGCCGGCCAGCAGCGAAGCGTAGAGGTAACTTTGCCACAGGGAATCCGGCACCTTGATGACCGAGCCCGGTGGCATCAGGCTGTACAGGACTGCCTTGGCCACATTGACGGGCTTCTGCTGGAAGCCGGTTTCGTTGTGCAGTTGTATCACCGAGCCCCGGTTGTCCATCCAGGGCGGAGTGTGGGCCGCCTTCTCGGCGGCAATGCGCTCGTCGTAGTCGCTGGGCTTGGCCTGTTGGCGCAAGGGAAAAGGAATCTCTTCGGTCTCATAGCCCTGGTTGAGCAACAGTTCCCGCGCGGCATCCTTGACCGCCAGGGCGCCAGGGCCCGCAATCATCAGCGCCCGGTCTTCCCAGTTCGCCCCCACGTAGTGCTCGCCGATGCCCATGCCCGTGAACATGGCCGTGCCCCGATAGGGGTCGCTTTCGCTGATGTCAAAAAAGGCGATTTTGCGGTGATCCCGCATCATGTTGTCCGCAATGGGTATGATGCCGACACTGTGATTGCTGAAGAACGACGGGTCGGCCGGATTGGTGATATTGACGTGCACCTGGATCCGGTTGTGCAACCAGTCCTGGCCAAACTGACTGGCACCAACCTGCAATAGCACCGACGCGCCAACAGCCTGCCGCAGACGCTCCTGGGTCTCGGCCAGCCGGTCCTCCCACTCGGCAAAACCAGCGGGCAAATCCAGGTCATACTCCAGTGGGTTCTGCAGCAATCGCAGCCACCGGCGCGCCTTGTTGACCTCGAAATAGTGTTGATCCAGCAGGATGAAGTACTGTGGCAACTGGCCGACTTCGTCGTAGGCCTCGACCCGATCGATCATCGCCTCGAGGTAGTTGAGGGTTTGCGCGTAGGCGATGCCGTCCGGCTCTCCCGCACCATTGACCCCGCGGTAATCGTGAATCCACAACACATGGTAGTCTTCGGCCAGCCGCACCGAGCGGGCCATTTCCCACTGGAACTCTTCGTTGATGACGTACCAGACCCGGTTCTCATGAGTGAAGGGTTCCTTGGTCGCCTGGGCGATGATGCCGTCCAACTCGGCCTGGGTATCGTGCTGGTCCGGCGTCAGGGCGTACTGCAAAGGCAGCCAGACGAAGCGCGAGTCCTGCCAACGGGTGCGCAATTCGGCCCGGTTTTCCTCCAATTGGTCACCCAGGGTCTGAAAGACATGGAATACGGCTTCCACGTCGGCCTCGGGCACATCCGACGCCAGCAGAACCCACGAGGCAAACCTGGTCTGGGCAATGGCGATCATGCTGATCAGCGAGTCGTTCTTTTTGCGTTGGCCCAGGAAGTAGTTGTAGGGAACCAGCACTTCGTCCAGCAGGATCGAGCGGGCTCTGGCACTGATCACCCGCCCCAGAGGCGTTGTTTCGCGACCACCGGCGGCCAGGGAAAAAACCCGGTCCAGGCCTTGGTGATAGGCGGTGATTTCGGCGGTGAGGGTGTGGCCGTCCGGGAAGCGGATGTTCGTGGAGTCCTGGTGGCTTTTGACCGTGGCCAGAATCGGCGCCATCGCCTCGTGGGCGTCAGCGCCTTCGGCTTCGGCAAAGGGTTGGCTGAGGCGGGCGATCCACCGGGCACGTTCGCCAAGGTCAGCCAGGGATTCCTCAAGGCCGTCACCTGCCGCGGTGAAGTCCTGACGGCTGGGGGTCGATTTCTGCAGGCGCACATTGTCGGACCGCGGTCTGGTCGCGCCGATATTTCGACCCCACAACGGAACGTTGATGCCCAGGCTGAATGTCTGGTCCCGGGTAGGAAGCCATCGCACAGCCAGGGTCGTACCGCGACCCAAGAGGCCCCCGCGCCGCAGGGGCAGGTCGAGCTGGAACAGGAAGTCCACCGCGTCGTCCCGGCCGTTGTAGTCCACTCCGGCGCCTATATACAGGCTCGGCATTTCGAAAAGCGCCCGCCCGCCGCCGTCGAACTTCTGGGCCCGGGCGCCGACGTAACCCTCAAGGCGCAACCCACCGATTCCCACCACCGGACTGCCCAGATCCTTGGCCACCCCCATGTTGAAAAAAACGGACAGTTCCCCATCCTTCGCGGGTCGATAGCTTTGCGTCTCCATCCCGGAGCGGCCCTTGTAGACCGGTGGCATGCCCAGGGAATAGGTCGTGCCCCCACGCGCCGGTGGCAGGTCACGTTGGGCCAAGGCAACACCCTGAAGGCCCAGGGTCACCAGCAGGGTCGTGGTGATCAACAGCACGGGCAGGATTCTGTTTGTCATCGCGTTCATGCCAGGTCTCCCGGTTTTCAAAAATCAATCGCCAACCCGTAGGCCATCGCCAAATCATCTTTCAGCGGCACCACACCCTCGGCGTTGGATTTGGGCTTGGTGGCATGGTCCCAGGTCATCGAAGCGGTAAAATCCACATCGCCAAACAGATCAAATTCGAGCAGGATAAAGGTGTGGTGAAGGGAGTTCGCTCCACTGCCCAGACCCACCTGAATACCATATTCGGCGGTCAATTCGATACTGCCAGTCACATCGGTCTCCAGGGTGGTGCGCAGGGGCAGGGTCATCTGGGTTTCGATGTTGTCTTCGCCTTCGGCGACCGAACTGTAGCGGGTCCTTTGGTAAGCGCCGCCCAGATCCACGTACCAGTCGGCATTTTTGCTGCGGCTGATATAATAACCGACACCGGCGCCAATGGAACTCCTAAGTCCGATGTTCTGGAACGCATCGACAAAAAATTCATCATTGACCGGCGTGATAAAAAATTTCCGGGAGAGAAAAATCTTCCATTCGGCATTGGCCCGTTGATTGCGAACGGTCTCCGTATTTTCGACTTCGCTGAAATTGCCCTGGTACCGCAGATCGATCCGGGAACCGGGCGCCTCGCGTTTCAGAAAGATCCGGGAGCCGAAATCTTTCTGTTTTGTATTGCCGGTGCGGGTCTTGAAATCCATACCGACCTTGGCCGACCAGAAATTCCATTCGGTAGGCTGGCCCTCGAGGATGGCCTCAATCTGGAGCCGGGGAAATTGCTGGTCGCCGGCAACCGAAGTGATCAGCAGGATCTGGCCGGCCAGAGTCGAGGTCCCGGTCACCAGGGTTCCGTCGCGCATGACATAGGTCAAGATCCGGGCCGAGCGAATCTCGGCGACGTCTTCCCAATCGATGGTCACCACATCAAGCTCTTCGCTGTCGAACTCGAGGGACTCGTCGCGCATCAGTTCGATGGTGCCCCACAACCACTCGCCGGATGACAAATGGATCCAGTCCCGCTCCTGGTTCGAAGGCGGTGGCGGAGTCCAGGCGGAATCCTGGGCCCAACCGGCCGTCGCAATGAACCACGACACCACAAGACAGGACAGCAGTCCGCTCAAAATCGACTTCAAACCTAGACTCCTACCCCCCGCCGGTCGCTGAGCTGGGTCAGGGCGGGAAAACTAATGAGGCCCTGAAGCGGAACGATTCGCACTTCAGGGCCTTGGTTCCAAATTGTGTTCGGGCTTTATCAACTGCCGAACTTGACCACCAGGCCACCGGCCACTTCGTACTGCCAGATGCCGTAACCGGAGATGCCCAGACCCAAACCACCGGTGCCGAAGTAGACGCCGCCGGAAGAATCGAACAACGAGGAAGTCACTTTGAACGACCCCCGCAGGCCAACCTTCTGGGCTTCACCAAAGAAGGTCTTGAAGCCGGCGCCAAAAGCGATCGAGAATTTGGTCGTACCGTCCAGGGAATAGTTTTCACTATCGATGACAACTTCCGAGGCCGATGGGCTGAAGAAAGTCGCACCGAGCGAGAGTTGCACGTAGGGAATCACCTTGGCCGTGGGCGGTGCCAGATCGCGCAACGCGCCCAGGTGCCAGACATTGACCGTCATGTCGGACAGCGTTCGCAGCGTTTCGCCCCTCTGATCCCAATCCAGACTGCTTTCCTGCCGGGTGTAGCTGGCCTCCATAGACATGCCAGGACTAACGGGCACATCCAGGGCAAAACCCAGGCTACCGCCGGTGCCGGTGCGCAACGTGCCCAGGCCGGCTTCGATATTGCCGCCCCACATGCTGCCGTAGGTTAAACTGAACTGCACCGGCTCACGGGCATTGCCGCCGGCCCGCTGGGCAAAAGCCTCAGGGGCAACCGTCGTAAAGACGACCGCCAATACGGCTACCACCATCAGGGTTTTCATTTGAACGCGCATCGGTTATCTCTTTCGCCAAGATTAAGAGTGTTTGTTGCCAACTTTTCAGGCGGCTACTTTTTCGGTTCCACGACCAGCCCCTTGGGCGCAAACATGGAATAGATGTCAGCCGCGAACATGCCGTTCTTGTAGTTGGGCGAGGCTTCCAGAATCTTGTAGGCCTCAGTCTTGGTCTCGACGTTCAGGATGATGATGAACTCGACGCCGGTCTCATCGTTGACCAGACCCGCAGTAACAATCATCCCGCTTTTGGCGCCCTTGCGCACCGCATCGATCACCTGCATGCGGGCGTCCATGCCCTCTTCACTGCCCTGGGATTTCCAGTTGGGCCCCTGCTTGAGTGCCACGACATGGTACATCTGCATGGGCACGGACTTGGCGGGTTCCTGGGCCACGGCCGAAAGTGCCAGACTCAGGACAAAAACGACTGTGGCCAACGATGCAAATAGGCGTTTCATGAGAATCTCCCCGGAGGATTGGACTCGAAATTCGTTGAGGTGCGGCACAATCTATCAGTATTGACGGTTCCAGTCAATCTTTCAGGAATTTGGCCGCTGAAGTGCCATACCAAACAGTGAGAAAGTGCCTTCAGCGCACCATTTCCAGTTTCGCGACCATCTGGTCCAGCGTCACGCCCAGAATATCATCCAACGCCGGCATCTCGTGAATCCGGCTGGCTAACGCCTGCATCTCAGGCAGCGCCCGGCTGGATTTCTTGGCCAACGCCGCGCGACCCTCGTCACTCAATTTGGGCAGGTGAAACAGCAGGTCGTCATAGTCTTCGTTGACGCGCAGCAGTTCTGCGTTGGCTTTCCGGGCCCCGTCGACACCGTTGACCAGAGACATGGCGCGTTGGGTCCGGGCCAGCAACCCGTCCAGCATTTCGCCGGTATTGATGCCACCCAGTTCCATGGCCGGATCCGGTGCGCCGCCGCAACCGGGCATTGCGAACAGGGAAATTGACATCACCAACAGCACAACCAGGGCGGACGGACGCAAAATTTTCACAGCAACTCCTTCAGTTAACAACAGATGATGTCGCATGATAGAAACGGAACCCGGATTCGTCCACCGCTATCGGATAATCTGTTCCCCACCGGCCCAGCTTTTGCTAGGATCGCGCCATGATGAACTGCTCCTTCTGTTTGCCCACCAAAGAGGCCGCCATGCGCACTGCCCTGCTTTTTCTCTGCTTAATCATGGTCGCGGGCGCTCCTGGGGCCCAGGCCGAATCGGCCATCGGTCCGCGGGCGGGCCTCAACGGCGGCGGTGACGATCTCTACCTCGGGGTCCAGATGGAGTTCATGGCCAAGTTCGGGGCTTTTTCGCTGGTGCCCAGTTTCGATTTTGGTCCCGGCACCGACGCCCCCTCGATTGCCAACGTCGACTTCAGGCTCTATGTCTTTCCCCTGCCCGAAACCGGCATGCGATTCTATGGCGGCGCGGGCCCATCGATGATGCTCAGCGGTGATCTGGAGTTGGGCCTTAGCCTGACCGTGGGCCTGAACATCCCCATGAAAGGAAGCCGGCGCTACAACGTGGAGTACCGCTGGGGCCTGGGCGATATTCCGGACCACAAACTGGGCATGGCGGTCATGTTCGGGCTGTAGCGTCACGATCTGTCGCACGAAAAACAAAGCGCCCCTCCATGGCCGGAAGGGCGCTTTCTTTTTGGGGGCCGAACTGCGCGAACTAACCTTCGTGGCACTCGCTGCAGTTGGTCTCTTTCCATTCTTCGTCGATATCCTCGGGGTGCACATAGTCCACGGCATCAAGCGAGACGAACTTCGCTCCGTCCTTGCGCTCCTGGGCCACGATGGTGTGGCAGACGTTGCAGTCACGCGAGAGGACTTCACCAGCCTCGGTTTCGTGGTTGCCGTCGTGACAACGGAAACAGCCCGGCGTGGTGAGATGCCCGATGTGGTCGGGGAAATCCCGCCAGCTGACCTTCATCTCGGGAAAGATATTGGTGCTGAAGAGGCGTTTGGCCGTGGCGATCGACCGCTCCAGGTCCTCGCTGCGGTCAGCAACGATTTCGGGATGCTCTTCATTGAAGTACTCCCGCATCCCGGTTTCGATACCCGCCAAGGCCTCCGGCGTGGACTCGTATTCGTCACTCATCAATTCGACAATCAACCCTTTGACCCCCGGCAGCGTCGGATCGATGCGGTCCAGGCTCATGGCGTGATTGACCAGCTTGGCCGGCGGATTGTAGTGATGGGTCGGCCGGTTGTGGCAGTCGATGCAGTCCATATGGCGCGCTTCGTGTTCGGCCAGGTCCGCATCCTCAAAATCAGCCTCGGTATCCCGGTAGATCTTCACCGTGCCGTCGGCGCGGGTCGATTTGACCCAGGGAATTTCCAGGCGCTTCTCATCGGTGGCCACATACTCAATGTCGTTGTTGATGTTCATGTGCCAGTGGATACCCTTGGCCGGCCCCTCGTCGCCGCCGCCACCGATTTTCATCAGCAGGTGCAGCTTCCAATGGGTGTTGTCATCCTCGTACCCATAGTAGTCGTGCACCACCAGCTTCTCGTTGTAGAAATGGGCTGGCCAATGGCACTGCTCACACGTGTCGCGCGAAGGGCGCAGGTTGGCGATGGGTGTTTCGATGGGCCGGGGCACCTTGTCAAACAGCACCGCATACACCTGGTACATGCCCGAGATCTTGGCCTTCACGAACCATTCGGCGCCCGAGCCGATGTGACACTTCACGCAGCCCACCCGCGCGTGGGGCGAAACCGAGTAGGCCGTGTATTCCGGCTGCATCACTTCGTGACACAGGGTGCCGCAAAACTCATCGCTCTCGGTGTACTCGTAGGCCTTGAAACTGCCAAAACCGGTCATGGCCAGGAAGATGATGAAGGTGACGCCGATGAACATCGTGGCCCGCATATGGGCCGGGTTGTTGAAGTCGATGGTGGGCAGTTTTTCGGTGCTGGGCAATCCCAACCGCCGGCGTCGCTGCTGGCGCAACACCCCGAAGGCGCCAATGATCAGGCCGATTACGAGAAAGGCCGGCAGCAGGATGAAAGCCACGATTCCCATGTACGGATTGTGCTCGGTGGCCGTCATTTCCAACACGACCAGGAAGGCGATCAACCCCAGGGCGATCGCGGCAATCGTCGCGCCGGCCAGGGTGATGGTATTGTAAAAAGTCGATGGCAGACGGTGTTTGCGTTCGGGAGAGTTTTGGTCAGCGGACACAGGCTTCCTCCAGATTAAGAGACCTGTCAATATTAAAACAACAAATGGTTAAATCCCAGCTATTTATAGGAAATTAAACGTTACGGATTCTCGTTTTCAAAACCCGAGCAGCGGTTCAAACCGCGTTGCTGACCGCCAATGGGCCGGCGCCAACTCCAACATTGACACACAGCCATAGATGACCAAAAATTTCCAATAAGTACTCATTTTCACCCTAGCCGTGAGGTAACCGCCGCAAATGCCGATTCGCCCCCCTGCATTCCATCGTCCCATTCTGGTGCTATTGCTGACCGTCGGGCTGAGCACCGGTGCGATGTCTGCCCCGCCCCTCCAACTGTTCATCGACCTGACCGCACCCGGCGCCACCCTGCGCCTGATGCCGGGCCGCTACACTGGACCGGCGATCGTCACTAAACCCATGGTCATCGACGGCCTCAATGAAGCGGTCATCGACGGGGGCGGCAACGGCACCATCCTGACGATCAAGGCCGACGGCGTGACGGTGCGCAACTGCCACTTGCTGAACTCGGGCAACTCCCACGACCAGGTCGACGCCGCGGTTCTCATCGAGGCCGACAACGCGCTGATCGAAAACAATCTCATCGATCACGTGCTGTTTGGCGTGCATATCTCGGCCGGAAATAGCAACACCGTGCGTGGCAATACGATCTCATCTCGGCCAGTGGGCCTGGCCCTGCGTGGCGAGGGCATCCGGCTCTGGTACAGCCGCAACAATCTCATCCAGGACAATACGCTGACCGGCGTGCGCGACCTCGTATTGACCAATTCGCCGGCCAATATCATTCGCGGCAACCGCATCACCGACAGCCGGATGGGTATGGAGTTGATCTATTCGCCCGGAACCGAAATCGACCACAACCACATCAGCGGCAACGAGCACGGCATCGTCGGCATCTACTCGGACAATTTGCTGATCCACCACAACCGCATCGAGCACCAGGGGCATTTGCAGGGTTCCGGCATCGCCGTCAAGGGCAGTTCAGGCATTGTCATTGAAGCCAACGGAATTCTGGACTGCGCCGTCGGACTGACTGCCAATTCGCCCACCTTTCCCGAAAATATTCTCTTTGTGCGCAACAACACCTTCGCCTACAACAATGTGGCCTTGTATTTCTATGGCGAAAAGGGTGGCCACATCGTCCACGACAATATTTTTGCCGGCAATTTTTTGCAGGTGGCGGTCACCGGGCCGACCAGCGCGCTGGACAACGACTGGCGGGGCAATACCTGGCAGGACTATCGGGGGTTTGATCGCGATGGGGACGGCACCGGAGATACGCAGCACTCGGTGTACCTGTATTCCGAACGCATCTGGATTGATCGGCCCATGGCCAAATTCTTTCGCGGGGCGCCTGTGCTCGAGGCCCTGGATTTCGCCGAACGTCTGGCCCCGTTTTCAAAACCCTGGCTGATCCTCAAGGACCCCGAGCCGCGCATGCCCAACTCGGGCCAGGTACCATTCCAGACTTCCCCTCAGGAATAGTCGCCCCGCTTGAAAATCCAGAACCCCATGCTGGAGCTGAGCAACCCGATCAGAATCGGGTAAGCCATGGCGAAGCTCAGGTAGCCCTTGTATCCGAAGTTGTCGAGAATCACATAAGCCGAAGGGCCCAAGAGTACCAACTGAGGGTCAAACAGCAGCATCGAAGCAGTGCGGAAGGCCTGCAACGGGTTGACCAGGGCGATGGCCACCGCGGATTCGGCCGGCAACCCTTCCTGGATCAGGGCGCCCAATAGAATCAGGTCCAAAAAGAGCAGCAGGAAGAGCCAGGTCATGAAGGCCGCCCCCTGGGCCACGTCCGTCGAACGCGACAGGGTCGAAATCAACATGCCGAGGCCCAGGAAGCACCAGGCCAGCGAGGCCAGCAAGCCGGTGTAGAACAGGACCTGGAACCAGGGAATGCCCACGCCCTTGATCAGGCCCCAGATCACCGCCACCAGCATCGCACCAAAGACCGGCATGAATACCACTAAGAATCTTCCGGCCAGTTTTCCCCAGTACCACGCACCGATGCTGACGGGCAAGGCCAGGATGTATTCGAAGACACCGGCTTCGCGATCGCCAACCACCGAACGCACCGTGGTGATCAGCATGAAAATCGGCAGGATGGCCATCGTGATCTGCAGATAGGTCACCAACAATCGAGACAGGCCGGTGAAGCCCATGACCCGCGACTCGGTCAGACCCGAGGCAAACAGACCGACCATCACGCCACCAAAAACGATGGTGTAGACCAGGAACCAGCGGGCGCGCAGGGATTCGCCAATATCAGCCCGGGCCAGTTGCATGAGTTGCTTCATATCGTATCCTGAATCCTTCTCAGTGGAGGCGGTTTTCCCGGTCGTGAATTTCCTGCACGGCCTGGTCGTAATTCAAAGTGCCGGTGGCAGCTGCGGGTTGGGCACCGAGGCCGTAATCCATCGGAGTGATGTTGCCCGTCACGTACGAGGCGGTGAAGGCATTGAGCCACGCACCAGACTTGTAGTCGGTGACCCACATTTCCGTGCGGGAGTCTTCGCGCCAGGGCTGTTCTTCCAGCCACAAGACGGCGCAACCGATGTCATCGAAAAAGTGGAGTTTGGTTTTGCGGCCGGCTTCGCCTCCGCGCACCTGGGCCGAATAATGGGGGTCGCTGACGGCCATGATGCAGCGCGCGCAGGCATCTTTGTCCCAACGCACCTCACCGGGGCCGGTTTTGGGCTCGCTGGAGCAGGCCGCCAGCAGCATAACCACCAACAAAGCGCTCAACTTGAACAACTTAGTCACTTTCGCGCTCCTTCATTTCGATTCCCCGCAATACCGCCGCATACCGCGACAGCATGCCCAGGAAACGCAAGCGGTCCGGACCGGCAACCGTACCGCGCCAGCGACGACCCTCGTTTTCAGCGGCAAAA
Source organism: uncultured Fibrobacteraceae bacterium (assembly GCA_964562635.1). Taxonomy (GTDB): domain Bacteria; phylum Krumholzibacteriota; class Krumholzibacteriia; order LZORAL124-64-63; family LZORAL124-64-63; genus JAGRNP01. Next base: position 15,796 of record CAZLUL010000025.1, read on the forward strand.
TCCCAGGCCTCGATGGCGTTGGCAAAAGCCGGATTGGCGTCTGCCAGATCGATGATGCAGTCGAGCACGCTGGCCATGTCCAACCGGTCGTCGACATGATCATTCAGCACGATTCGGCCGCGGTCCAACTCCACCACCCGGTTGACCAGCGAAGCGACCTCGTCCAACCGATGGCTGGAGATGATCATCGAAACGTTGTCCCGCCGCTCGGCCAGCAGGCCGAAGAAGACCTGGCGCGCCACGGGATCCAGATTGGCCGCCGGTTCATCCATCACCAGCAGGTCGCTGTCCCGACCGAGGGCAATACCAATCAGCAGTTTCTGCTTCTCGCCACCGGAAAGCTTCACGAAAGGGCGGCCCTTGATCTCCGCGATATCCAGTCCCAACTGACTGGCGACCTCGATCATGCGCGCTGGATCACTGCCGCACAATTCGGCGGCAAAATCGATCAGCGGACCCACGCCCAGTTTCAGCGGCGGCGGCAACTGGGGCACAAAACCGATCCGGCCCAGGACTTCCGTGCGGTGGGTGCGCGGGTCCAGGCCGTTGACCGTCACGGTACCCTCGTGGGTGTATTCGCCCAACAGGCAGCGAATCATGGTGGTCTTGCCGGCCCCGTTGGAACCCACCAGAGCGATGCGGTCACCGCGGGCAATTTCCAGGTCCAGACCCTTCAGCACATGGGTCTTGCGGAAGGACTTCTGCAGGTTTTCAAAGCGGATCACTAGAGTTTACCCATTCCCTTGAACTTGAAATTCAGCGCGTCGGTCGGACAGACATCCATGCACGCGCCGCAACGGGTGCAATCAGCGCCCAGATCGGTTTTGACGTTCTTGGCCCGGCCCTTGATGGTGCTGTTGAGCACGTGTGGCACCATACAAACCTGGCGGCAGGCCCCGTCGTTGAAACATTTGCTCGCGTCGTGAACCACCTTCATCGGTGATAGCGAGCCCACCAGTCCATAGGTCAGGCCGATCGGGCAGGCGTAGCGGCACCAGGCTCGCCGCGAATACAGGACTTCGAATAGCAACAGACCCAAAACCCACGCCAGGGCCAGCCCCGGGCCATAGATCAGCGCGCGGCTGATGATCCCCGTGGGTGAGATCGTTTCGTAGACCGTATAACCAGTGGCAAAGGCCAGGACCGCAAAAGTGAGCCACAGGACGGTGCGCCCGCGGCGATCAAAGCTGTGGTCCTTGACGAGTTTCTTTTTGGCCAGTTTCAAATGCAGGATCTCGGCCCATTCGCTCAGCAGGTGATAAGGGCACACCCAGGAACAGAACGTGCGGCCGCCGAGCAACCACCAGACCAAAAAGATGGTTACGATCCCGATCAGCAGGTTGATCAGCACCTGCTTGTAGGCCAGCATCACCTGCAGGGCCGCATTCAAATCGGCCATGTGGAAGCCGACAAAACGGGAACCGGTCAAGGCGCCTTCCATCAGCTGGATGTCGAATTTGTAGGACACCACAAAGAGCAGGTTCACGATCACCAGCACGGCCCACCGGCGGCGGCGCCAGACGTTGGCCGCCGCGGCCTTCTTGGCCCGCTCGGCCGCCACGTGAACGTGCAGTTCGCGGGTCAGTTTTTCGGCCATACCTTCATGCACAGCCTTGGCCTTTTTGGTGATTTCTTCGGGCGCGGGACGGCCCGGCGTCTTGCCAAAAAGAACGCTCAGGGATTCGACAAGCTTCTTCACGCTTGCCCTCCCCGGTTTTCCAGGCTCATCTCAAAGCACGAAGATTCGGCCGGACAAATCATTTCGCAGACCCCACAGCCCACACAGCCGGACAGGATCTCGGGCGCGAACGTTTTGCGTCCATTGACTTCACCGGTTGCCACCAACCGGATCGCCGGTTCGGGCGGACACTGGTTCTCATCGCCGGCCGGCGGGTTGCCCGCGTCGCACTGGGCAATCCGGATCTCGATGGGACACTGCCGCACACAGAGGTCGCAGACTTCCAGATCGTACTGGTGTTCACTGATGGGAATGGGATTCCAGCGGTCGACTTCTTCATAGCGCAAGAGGCCGTGAAAATTCTCGCCCCGCGCCGCGCCATGCACGCCCAGGCCCTGGGCAGCCAGGCACAGCTTCGGACGCACGACCTTGGCCACGGCCATTTCCGCTTCATGGGGATAGTTGATGTGGTGGGTCAGAGCGCCGGTCGGGCAGGCCAAAACGCACTGCAAACCGTCGCAGGAGAAATCGCAGGCCTGCTGCCGCGGGTCGATAATGGGTGTACCAACACCGACGCCGTCGATCAAGTCAGCCAGGGAAATGGCCTCGACCGGACACACCTGCACGCATTGGCCACACTTGATACACGAGGCAAGAAAATCCTGCTCCAGCAGTGCTCCGGGCGGACGCAAACGCTTGACCCAACCCTGGGCCACCGGCACCAGGCCCAACAGGGATGCGCCGACCAGGCCCCCACCCAAAGCCAGGGTGCGCAGGAATTTGCGACGTTTGACGCTCATCGCCGGTTTGGCTGTGTTTTTCTTTTCCATGGGCTCACGCGGCACAACTCAAGGCATCCCAGCCAAACCGGTCGCCTCAGTCATTCCCGCCTCCTCCTTATTCAGCTGGGGCTCTGGGTCCCTGACGAGCAACCCGGGCTCGGAGAAGGGCGCCAGGCGCTCGAGAAAATCCAGGGTCTCCAACAGGGGCGACCCCTTGAAAAACTGGGCAAACGGGGAGTCGCGCCAGATGCGGTCGGCATAGGCGTAGATCTCGTGGGGCGAATCGCCGATGCCATCATGGTTCCGGTCGAACCCTTTATAATCGCTCCAGTAGTTGCCCAACCATTCGTTGCGGTTGGCGCTGTTGCCGCCGCCGACGACGATCTGGGTCAGGTTGTCGGCAAACCGGTTGCCATGAAAAATATTTCCCGTCCAGTCGTTCAGAAAACGTATCCCGATGCCGTTGTAGGCGATGGTATTGTTCCGGAAACGATTCGTCGTATCAGGCTGGTAGGGCGATACATCGATGTACAGTCCGCTGGCGCAGTACAGTATTTCGTTGTTTTCGACGATCAGGTCAGAAGTCTCCTTGAATCCGATGCCAATTCCGGTCGGACCCGCCGCATGCAGGATGTGGTTGTTGCGCAGGATGACCCCATCGCTGTACATCAGGAAAATGCCCACCGCGTTGCCGTAATACCAGTTGTCTTCCACCAGGTTGTAGCGCGAATACATGAAGTGCAGCGAATAACGGCTGCCGGTCATTTTGTTGCCGGTGATTTCGTTCTCGGCCGAATACCAAACCACCATGTCGCGCACATTGGTGCACTCGTTGTTCTGGATCTTGTTGTGAAAACTGTACCACAGCCGGATGCCGTCGCCGCGCTGACCAAGGCTGAAATCGACCGACGATATCTTGTTGCGACGGATGATGTTGTGCTCGGATTGCTGCAGGTCGATGCCAAACAGGCAATTTTCTATGATGCAATCCTTGATCACGTTGAAGCTGCCCCGCACCTGCACGCCCGAGTCGAGGTCGTTGTGAGAGGTGCCGGAGTTGATCAGGCGCAGATTTTTCAACGTGGCGCCATCGGTTTCCATGAAGACGACGGTGGACTTGCCCCCGGCGTCGATCGTGACCTGGCCCTGGCCATCGATAGTGAGGGGGAACTCGAGGGTGACGGGGCCTTCGTACACACCGGGTGGCGGCATGAGGATGCCGTTTTCTGCGGTCTGGTCGATCAGTTCCTGCAGGGAAGGGAGGCCTGCCGTGGCCAGGCACGGCAGGCAGAGGCACAGGGCGAGAAAAGCGCCGCCAGGGCGCATCCTATTCATCATCCTCGTCTACTGACGGTTCCCGCCGCAACAGTGCCGCGACGACCAGCAGGGCCGCAAAAACAACCATCAGCCAGAAACCATAGGCCGGATAGGAGTTGGTGGTGAACTGGGCCACCTTGCCCTGGCCAAATACTGTCGGCATAAAGGCCTTCAGGGTGAAGGCCCCCATCTCGTTCATGTTATGGCCATACCACCACAACCAGATCGAATATTCGATGATGAAGTACAGCGGCAACCCGGCCGGAGCCAAGACCAGCAGCCAATTGAACCGACCCTCGGGATTGCGCCCCATCACCAGCATCAGCACCATCACGCCGACGATCACCCAGAAAAGGATGTTGCCGGCCCTGACGATCCCGCTGACCATCGGACCCAGGACTTTTTCGTCCCGGAAATAGCGCCCCAGGCTTTTTTCGTAGTGCCAGGCCAGCAGCTGGGCCCCATTGCCTTTCCACTCCTGGCCCACAGTGCTCATACGGCTGTTGTCCTGCTCGAAGGCTTTCCGCAGGTAGGAAATGCTTTGCTGCCTCTCGCTCAGTTCCACGGCGGCTTCACCCTCGGCCGCGCCGGCCATCTTGGCTTCGCTTTCGGCCATCGAAGCCTTCAAGCGGGCGATCATGGCCTCACCCGACGTCATGATTTCGCCAGTATCCTCGTCTTCGGTTTCACCCATGGCGGTGATCCGGCCCGCCAGATATCGTTCGCTGTGGTATTTCAGGCCGCCCTCGCCGTAGAACGAAAAGCCCATCCAGGCCACGATGAAGGCAAAGCCCACCACCATGATGCCCGTCCGCACTTTGGGTCTGACGCAGATAAAAGTCAGCAACAGAACCGCGACCAGGGCCACCAGGAAAATCGAGAAAAACAGCTCGACCGGCCCACCCGAAGCGATGGGATACATGCCTACGTAGTGATTAATGGTATCCATCTCATGGGCGCAGTCGAGAGCCTCTTCTTCGAGGATCTCAGCCTTGTCCATCAGCTCACAGCCACTGAATACGCCGTTGAAGTGGAACAGGATCCGCACTCCGTCGGGAAAAGCCTCTTCGGGATAGTTCGGAGCCTCGAGAGAAACCCACCAGACCGGAGCGTTGTAGATCGGCACCAGCAACCCGATCGCCAAAACGACCAGGATGCTGCTGATGATGTATCTGCTTTTTGTCGCCTTCATTCGCCAACCTTTTTTCGGATGCTAACCCCTGCCCCACACGACCCTGTCTGTCCGGCATCAATCGTAGTCGGGATTCCGGTATTCCGTCGACGGCGCCAGCAATTCCTTCGGCACCGGAATGCGCGAGACATAGTTGACTACGGCCTTCATGTCGTCGTCGCTGAACTCGGCGATCTGCTTGACCATGTCGGGGTTCGCGTTGCGTCGCTTGCCGTCGCGAATCCACTCAAATTGGCGCACCATATAATTGTAGTGCTGGCCCATGATCAGGGGGTAGAACTTCGCCGGATCGCCCTGGCCGTGGTCGCCATGGCACTGCACGCAGTTGTCCTTGTAAAGTTTTTCGCCCTTGGCAAACTCGGGCGTGCCTTCGGCCCACTCGCCCTTGCCGTTGTCCGGATTCATCGGCAGTTTTTCGATATACGCCGCCACGTCGGCCACCGACTGGGCACCACCGATGGACTGCTCCAGCGCGAAGGGGTACATGGTCGGGTTGTCGCGGTTCAGGGCGCGAATATCCGCCAGTTGCTTGATCGCCACCGAAGCCGGCTGTCCGGCCAACTGCGGAAAAGTGCCGTCCTTGGTGCCCCAACCCTCAAGCAGGTGGCAGGCCGCGCAGACTTCGTAAACCTCGATGGCATGTTCCAGGTTGGGGGTCAGGCCAAGCGCTTCGTCCTGTTCGCCGCCGCCTTCGTTCCAGGCGGGGTCTTCGGCCAACGCGACCGAAGTCACCGAGATCATCAGAGCCATCATCATGGCCACCAGAATCAATTTTTTCAGCATCATTACAATGTCTCCTTTGGGTCGCCGGCACGCCTGCGCGCACCGCGTGATCAATTCAGCCGACTATCTCGGCATTGTCGAAATGTGTTCCGCCAGCAGGGCGATTTCTTCTTCGGTGACCAGGTGCATGATGCCCTTCATGCCCATCACGGCCATGCTGTTGGCGCGCTTGCCACTCTTGATGTCCAGCATCTGCAGCTCGATGTACTCGGCGGTGTGGCCCGCAATACGCGGATAGGTCGGCAGGATCGGCGATTTGGCGTCCTTGCCGTGGCAGGCCGTGCAGGTCTTGGTCTTGAAGAGCACCGCGCCTGCGGATTCGGGGTCCATCGTGCCGGTGGCGATGGCAGCGCCGTCGCCCAATTCGTTGGCAATATAATCAGCCAGGATGATCATTTCTTCTTCGGTGACATCCTGAATCACGGCCTTCATGGCCGCGGCCAGGCTATTGTCGCGACTGCCGCTTTGGATATCCTTCATCTGCTGCAAGGCGTACTCCTGCCCCTGGCGGGCGAGCACTGGATAGGTGGGCAGCAGGCCCTTGATGCCGTCATCACCGTGGCAGGTGTTGCAGGTCTTGTCGCGATAGAGTTGGGCTCCGGCCGAAAGCGGAATCACTTCGATATAGCCACGCCCGATTTCATCGGCACCATGGACACCACGAATCTTGGTCAGACGTTCTTCCCGGTCACCACCCGAACACGAGGCCATACCAACGACGGCCAACACCAGAACAGCAAGGTACAGATTCTTCGCATACCGCTTCATGAGCTTCATCCTTTGGGACATTAAGGTCTAAAACCAGGCGCCCGACTCCGGGGTTGATCCCGGAGTCTGACACCTGGCAGCTTTCCCTTCAAGATAACTATTGTCGGGTATATCCCAACCAGTTACTTGACCTTTTTCGCGCCATTCTCCTCGAGGTGGGTTTTGGCGCGCAAACCGAGGTCTGCTGTCTTGACCTGATACTGCCACCACTGGTTGGCCCAAAGCATGGCGTTCTGCCAGTCGCCCTCTGCGGCGGCGGTTTCAGCCTTAATCTGGGTCTCAGCGGCGAACCCGAGCTGGTCAGTGGCATCTTCAACCAAGGCGACAACGATCGGGAAATCGGCGTAGTTGTGGCTCGTTATGAAGCCGACAACCATGTCGATGACTTCCTGGGTCGCCACATTGGTGGCCACCTGGGTCTCGTAGTCTTCCTTGGTGTACGTCACGCCTTCTTCCATCTCCGCACCCGTTGCCACATAACCCTTGGGCTGGACCAACAGGTATCCCTGCATCTCCAGATGCAGAGCCGAGCAGAACTCGGTGCAATAGTACGGGTAGACGCCGGCCTTGTCAGCGGTGAACGTGGCCGAAGCGGTCTTGCCCGGCTCGATCGACAACTGGATGTTCTGGCCGTACATCGAGAAACCGTGCACTTCGTCTTCGGCCCGCTCGAGGTTGGTCAAGTGGATCGATACCACATCGCCTTCCTGGACCTCGATGATCTCGGGCGTGATGTGCGAACGGATGGTCGTGCCGTAGACATGAACCCGATTGCCGTTGCGCTCGACCTTTTCGCGACCGGCACGGACCCGCCACGGTGATTTCTCGTCGGTGCGGCTGTTCCAACCGGTTTTGTAGCGGTTGATGGGCTGCAGCTTGTCAGCCTTGATGGCCACGGCATAATGCGGCTCACCCAGGGGGATCGGCATGTCATACAGCAGCGTCATGGTCGACTTGCTGATATCGATGAGCTGGTGGTTCTGGGGATGCAGCGGTCCCACCGGGTTGAAGCGGTCGATGGACAGCTTGTTCAACGCCACGAGGTACTTGCCGTCGGGAGACTTGGAGTCGCCCTCCATGGTCATCAGATGGCCGATGTTGTAGTGGATAGGCATGGTATCGAGCACCTTGCCCGTGCGGTAGTTCCACTTCGTGACCTGCGAATCGACATAGATCGACGTGTAGCACACGCCATCTTCCGAATCGAATTGCGTATGCAGGGGGCCCAAACCGACGTTCACCGATTTGTCCAAAGCCGCTTCCAGCGAGATGATCGGAATGTTGTACGAGTCCGTGGACTCGAAATTCCGGTCCGCGATCGCTTTCATGATCTTCTCGAAGCTGTACACCCAGGCGTGGCTGTCCAACTTGCCCGAAACGATGATGCTCTTGCCGTCGGGCGAAACATCACAACCGTGCGGGCTTTTGGGCTCGGGAATCAGGAACAGCAGATCTTCGGCGATGGCCTGTTCCATGGTGATCAGGTAGCTGCCATTGACCTTCGTGACCTTGCCGGCGGCGACCAACTCAGCCGCTTTTTTCCAGTTGGTCACGTGCATGAAGTCGGTGTCCTTGGCAGAGCAACCGGCTTCGAAGGGCGGGCGGCCCCGCTCGATGCCACCAATATAGCGCTCGGAGCAGAACGAGTTGGTGAAGCCCCAGCCGTAGCTCGGCCCTTTACCCGCATCGCAGAGATCCTGGCTGTAGGGAGGCAGCTCGAAGGTGAAAGACTCTTCGTAGCTCAGGCGACCCGCTTCGCGGTCGAACTTCCAGTAAGTCAGTCCACCGCGGTACTTTTCGTTGAATTCTTCGAGGGGTACAAATTCGTCGCCATAGGGCGCAGCATACTGGCTGGCTTCCATGACATATTCGGTATTGGGGGTCACGAAGCAGCCACCGTGATCCGACTTGAAGAACGGATTGGCCACGATCTGCTTGGTCTCAAAGTCGTGCAGGTCGATCACCGCGAGGCGGGGATTGGCCTTGTCATTGATGAACAGGTAACGCCCATCGTATTCGCCATCGGTCTCGGAAATCGCGGGATGGTGGGAGTCACCATAGAGGATGTCCTTGCCCATGGTCCGGCCGCCCTTGAGCACTTCTTTCGATTCGTCATCGAAGCCGTAACCCTGCCAGGGCTCGGGCGTGAAGACGCCGATGTATTTCAGGATGCGCATGGACGGAATCCCGTAGACGATCACCTGACCGCTCTGGCCGCCAGAGCTGAAAGCGATATATTCGTCACGGCCCCCGGTGGGCGTATAGGTCTTGGCAGCGGCCAGGATGTCCTTTTCGGTCAACCCGCGCTCTTTCATCACTTCCTGCAGTGTCTGGGCCTGGACCGGGCGGTCTGCCATCATGCTGCAAACCGTCACCAACATTAAGGCAACAGCCAACTTGCTAAACAATTTCATCTTGTCTCCCCTCATGGGCTTGGTGGGATATACCGCAATCCAAACCACGTGACGAATCTGCATCATTTGCCCGGAAACATCGGCCTCAACTCCGATACCCGGCCTGATCGCATCCAACTAATTAGGACAAAAGCCTCCTTATATCCAATTACTTTAATCAGATACATGACTCTTGTCATTCAAGTAACTCAAGCAGCGCCGGCGAACCCCTTACAACTCACGGACGCACGTCTTCTGGAACCTGCTGAACTCTACTACAATCCCACCCTGAATTCAGTACTATTTCAGACTAAATATCTGGGGTTTCAGACGGATCCAGCCCGAAATCCATTGGGAACAACAATTTTCAATCGTCGGCAACAGACAGATAAGCCAACAGGTTGTCGATATGCTCTTCGGTCAGGCCCGCGAGATATTTGTCCATTTGCTTGTTGATACGCTTTCCGCTGCGAAAATCTTTGATCTGCAACCGGATATAATCAGAATATTGGCCGGCCAGTTGCGGAAATTTCCCGCGCCCGCCACCATTTTTGCCGTGGCACATCTTGCACTGTTTGTTGTAAATCTGCTCTCCGAGAACGGGATCACCCTCGTGGCGGGGCACATTGAAGACCCGGCTGGCGATCAACAACTTCTCCAGCGAATCCAGGTCCTGGTCGATGATCGGCATCTTCGATGGCAACTCAATTTCGGCCAGATACCGTGAAATGTCGCGCAAATCTGTTTCGGGCATTTCCCGTTCGTTGGCGTAGGCCATCATCACCAGGCCTTCTCGCTCACCGCTGATATAGGCCCGCAACTGGCCCTCCAGGTATTTGAGGGGCAATCCGGCCAGACGCGGATATTCGCCATCGCCCCCACCCTGACCAAACTCGCCGTGGCACCCCGCGCACAGCTCCATGATTTCTTCGGCATTGTAGGGGTCGTACTCGTAGTCTTCATCGGCCGCGGCCACGACCAGCGGAGCGGTCGCCATCAAGATCGCTATCAGGCCCGCGATGTGTTTCCAATTCGTCATGAGCTTCTTTCTGGCATTGAACCAACCAGTGAACAAAAAAAAGCCCTCCGGGAGATCCCAGAGGGCTTCAGATCTCATTCGGCCATCCTAGCTGAAATTGTCTTCGGGCGGCGGGGACGGCACGGTCCACTCCAGGGTGGTTGCTCCCCACGGGTTGTCGTCGGCCGCTTCGTCGCCCCAGATGGTGACCAGCAGGTTGCCCGCGATCACAGCCAGGCCGAAGTAGACGCACAGCCAGCCAAAGCTGGAAACTTCTGCCAACCGGAGCGACGTGTCCACCACGCCAGCCAGGTCCTGAGGCACACCCCTGGTGCCCATCATCAGGCGTGGCACCAAGGCCAGGTTCAGGCCCACAATATAAAGCACCGCACCGATACGAGCGACATCCTCACTGTATTTGCGACCCATCATCTTGGGCCACCAGTAGTGCAGGCCGGCCATTAATGCCGAGCTGACCCCGCCCCAGATGATGTAGTCCAACTGGGCCGAAGCGAACATGGTCGCGCCCAGAAAAACGCCCACCGCAGGACTGGCCAGGAACAGGCCCAGCAGCGCCACCATGCCGCCATGCAGGATGAAGGCATTGCAGAAGATATTGGGCGCAGCGCAGGTGATGCTGCTGCGGAAGAGGGTCGACAGCCAGGTGATGGCGATGATGGCCACCGGCACGGCCGCCAGCAGACTCAGCGCGCTGAACACCAAAGTGCCGGCCGGGCTCAGGCCGTGGCCCATGAGGCTGGCGCCATAGCTGATCACCGCGATGCCCGTCAGGCCAATCATGGCCCCGACCAGCGTGCGGTAACCGGTCGAAGCCTTGCGCGACACGCCACTGATCACGTCACTGATGATGCCGACGGCGGGAATCATCGCAAAGTAGGTCACCGGGCGGATGGCGAACCAAAAGTACGTGCGCCAGGCCATGGCATCGGACTTCCAACCGAAGAGGCCTTCGGTGGTGACCCAACTGGCCGCCAGATAGAGGGCGATGATGCCAAAAATCAGGCCCGACATGACCAGCAGGTAACTGAACAGATACAGGCCCCAGCTCGTCAGCGGCATGTCGAAGAAGCCCATGCCCTCACGTCGTTTGTGATGCACAGTGACAATGAAATTGACGCCCGTCAGGAACCAGCTCAGGCCCATGAAGGCCAGCCCAACCATCAGCACGCCAAAGGCGCCCGGGTCCAACAGGCTCAGGTGAGCATCCAGCGTCCAGCCGCTGCCCACCGGATAGGAGGCCAGCGAAGCGAGGATCAGCACCAGGCCGATGACATAGAAACGCAGGCTGCAGCGCGACAGGGTCGGGAAGGCCATGTTCTTCGCGCCAATTTGTAACGGCAGCAGGAAGAAGCCGATGATGCCGGGGATGGCCGGCACCAACCAGGCCACCACATGCACCAGGCGCTGGTAGGTCAGGGTCTCGAAAATCAACTGCGCGCTGAGGCCGCGACCACCGACCGCCTTGACCAGCGGCACGATCGCCAAAATCATGGCCAGCAGAAAGGCGCCTGCGGTCCAGGCCAGAAACATCAGGGAGATGCGCTTGTGGTCCGTGGACTGGAACCACTCACTGACGCCGCCCGGGCCGCCCAGAAAACTGCGGCGAACTTGATCGGCAGCAGATTGGCTGACGTTGTGCATCTACTTGTCCTCCTGGTCGCCAGTATCGCCGCGATCGGAAATGGTCTTTAGGAATTCGGTGATGGCCGCAATTTCCCGGTCACCCAAAATGCCGGCGTAAGGTGTCATCACCGGTTGGTACTCCGCGATGACCGAGACGTTGGGCGTGAGAATGGATTCCTTGATGTAGGCATCGTCGGCGGTGATGGTTTCGCCGGTGGTGGTCAGGAATTCGAAGCCGTAGACGTTCTTGAGCGACGGGCCGACCAGTTTGGAGCCGTCCAGCGAATGACAAACCTTGCAACCCTGCTCGTTGTAGAGCAACTCGCCCACTTCGGCCATGGTGCGGCCGGCAAAAATATCGCCGACGGCAGCCTGCCAGGCGGCAAAATCTTCGGCGCTCAGCGAAACCACGACCGCCGTCATGCTGTCGTAGGTCGCAGCGCTGAAGGCCGCAGTCCGGATCGGGAAGGTGCCCGGCCGGATGGTCTCGAACCAGGCTTCGGTCGTTTCGCCAGGCAGGATGGCCTGGCTCACGCGCAGGTCGGGCATCGAGATGTTCTGGGCGATGTCCTGGCTGGTCATCGTCAGGTGCACCGGCTGGCCCACAGCCACGCGCAGGGTATCGGCCACGTACCCATCGGGGTAGGTGAAATCCCACACACCCTCACGGGCGGTGACACCGACTTCAAAGGATCCATAGGGGGCCACGTTCTGGCCCACGAAGCCGGCCAGGCCCACCTGAAAGGCAAAACCGGCCAGCAGGACCGCACCGAGCACCCCCACTCCCAGCAGAATCTTGTTGGTGCCCGTGGCGGGCATCTGCTCGGGGTCTCCCTCTTTGCGAAGGAAAGTGCGCGTGAAGACCACGGCCAAGCCGACGGTCAATACCAGAAGGACCGCGGCCACGACATAGATGTCGAAAAATGGCACGTCCACGTCCGGCGCATGGGTCGAAGCCCATTCGGGGAACCAGGCTGAAAGATTGGCGCTGCCGATCAAACCGTTACCTCTTTCGTGCCGCCTCGAAGGCGGTCAGGTACTGACTCAAATTCGCGAATAATCCCGACTGCCGACTACTCGGCTGTCTTGGCCACAATCCGGTCCATGGCGTTCTCGATGGGAATGCAGAGCACGCCTGCTTCCGGATCGATATAACGCGGCGCTTCGTCCAGCAGGGCCTGCTGTTCGGCCAACTGGGCCAGGGTCTCTTCACTGTCACCCACGGCGTAGATCTTGGTCTGCATTTCCTTGTTCACCGCGGCGTTGTAACCGCCTTCGATGAACAGGGACAAGGCATAGACGAAGATGATTCCCGCCAAGCTGTACGCCACAACCGCGGCGGTGTTGAATCCTGTTTTCTTGGCCGAGGCCATACGATTCTCCTTCTAGGCGTTTTCGAAACGCAATGACTCGTCGAGGCGCGGGTCCCCCGTCGGTACCAACGAAGTGCTTGAGGCCAGCTTCGTGATGCCCGCGAACCACAGTCCGCCGATACCGATGAAGCAGGTCACATACATGGGACTGAAAATCAGGGTCTCGCTGAACTCCGGGATCACGACCCAGTACAGGTTCAGCCACTGGGCGGCGATGATCCAAACGGCCCAGAAGGCCAACAACTTGCGACTGCGCTTGGCGAAGCGCGAAACCAGGCCCAGGAACGGAATCAGCAGCGTTGCAAAGAGCGTCGCATAGGCGATATAGTCCCAGCCCTCGCGGGTGCGCACCAGGTACCAGCTCGTTTCCTCGGGAATATTCGCGTACCAGTACAGCATGAACTGGCTGAAGGCGATGTAGCCCCAGAAGAACGTGAAGG
>CAZLUL010000026.1:0-28889 GCA_964562635.1 uncultured Fibrobacteraceae bacterium
CTGCTGGCCTGGTGTGCCAGAACAACCGGCCGCCCGAGGGCCAGATGCGGATCCCACTCGGCCACCGCCGGGGCACCATAAGCCCGGCCGCGGATGAACAACTGGGCAACCTGCAGGACAGCGCCTGCACCGGCCGCAGAGGGTCGCGACATTTTTTCAGGCGCGATTTCGTCCGAGCTGCCCACCACCTGCGGCGATTGTTCCTCCGGCCACAGGTCGGGCCGGTGTGTCGGGTACTGATCGCGCGCAAATTCCCGGTGCCTGATGATCAGGTCATCGTCCGCAAAGACGTCGCGCAATCGTTCATCCACCTCGAATTGCAACTCGTGCTGCTTCTGCTTGGCGTCGTACCGACCACTGATGGTGACCGGTCGCGCGGCGGCCCCGGGCGTCCAATTCAAGTGGTCCCAAACCGGATCGTGATCTTGCAACCGGGTCAAAAAGGCCGGAAAATCCTCAGCGCGGGTGCCTGTCCACAAAACTTCGGTCATGGCGGCCAGGCGCGGCGCCAGCATCCGGGGCACTTGGGCGGGTGGAATGTATTCGGTCCACAGGTTCATCTCGCCGCCCAGAATGTGGCGGGCGTCCTGCTCAGCCAATTCGTCCGGCACCGGGTTGAAGCTGTGCACCTGTTGCACATCCAGAACACCGGGGTCATAGTCAAAATAGGCGTGACTGGTGGGCGAGACGATGGCGTCGTGGCCGGCGCGCGCCGCGACGACCGCGCCCCGGGTGCCGCGCCAACTCTGGATGATGGCGCCATCCGAATTGTCCACCAGATCGCCTTCCAGAATCTCGTCCCAGCCAATGATCCGGCGGCCGTGGTCGGCCAAAAACTTCTCCATGCGCCCGATGAACCAACTCTGCAACTCGGCTTCACTGGCCAGTCCTTCGTCCACCATGCGGGCCTGGCAACGCTCGCAAGCCTGCCAACGTTTTTTGGGCGCTTCGTCCCCACCGATATGGATGTAAGGGCTGGGGAAGAGGTCCATGACGTGGGTGAGCACGGTTTCCAGGAAAGCGAAGACGTCGTCATTGCCGGCGCAGAAAATGTCCGGATGAATGCCCCACTGGGTTTCAACCGCGAAGGGCCCGCCGGTGCACGACAGTTCGGGATAGGCCGCGAGCACGGCGACAGTGTGGCCCGGCATTTCGATTTCGGGCACCACGGTGATGTGCCGCGCGGTGGCGTAGGCCACGATCTCGCGCACATCGGCGGTGGAATAGAAGCCGCCGGTGACCTGACCGTCGGGCCCGGTGCGCCAGGCTGAGGTTTTGGATAGGCCGGGCAAGCCGGGCACTTCCAGGCGCCAGCCCTGGTCTTCGGTCAGGTGCCAGTGCAGGACGTTGAATTTGTGCAACGCCAGGGCGTCGAGCACTTCCTTGATCACCGGGACGGGCATGAAGTGGCGGCCGCAGTCGAGCAGCGCCCCGCGCCAGGCGAACCGGGGGGCGTCGATGATGACGCCGCAAGGTGCCGAGTCGTCTTTCAGCCCCAACTGCAGCAGCGTCATCAGGCCCCGGAAAGCGCCGGCCGCCGAGCCCGCCTGCAAGGCCATGCCGTCAGGCCGGATTTCCAGGCGGTATTCTTCTGCGGCGTAGTCGGGCTCGTGGTCGATGAGCAGTGTGCCGGCGGTGACTGAGGCGGCATCGCCCAGCTCAAGCTCGCGGCCCAGGATCGGCTCAAGCCAACCGATGGCCTGGGGGCCCAGTTGTTGCCAGGCCTCGTGGTCGATGAGCAGTGTGCCGGCGGTGACAACCACCTGGTCCCACTGATCCCAGGCAAATTCTCCAGTCGCAGGTTGCCACTGCTGCGCCGCGGGAATGATTGGCAATGTGGCGGCCGTAGCCATGGCTCCTGCTCCCATTGAAAAGCCGAATAGTCCCGAAAGTCCCCAAAGTCCCATGGCGAAGAATAATTTTCTCATGCCCGGATGATCCTCAGACTTTGCCTCACTGTAAACCCCAGTTATCCTTGCTGCATGAAAAAGACAATAGGCATTTCCACGCGGCAAGCCAATCTGTTGCTCCTGCTGGCCTCGGCCATCTGGGGTTTCGCCTTCGTGGCCCAGCGGGTGGGCATGCGCCACGTCGGCCCCTTGACCTTCAACGGCGTGCGTTTCGCCCTGGGCGCAGCAGCTTTGGCGCCGTTGTTGATCTGGGGGTTGCCCGGGCGCCCGCGCGCGCCCCGCAAGGTGCCGTTCGGCCGGGTGCTGCGAGGCGGTCTGGTCGCCGGGCTGGTTCTGTTTGTGGCAGCGACCCTCCAGCAATACGGCGTCGTCTTCACAACGGCGGGCAAGGCCGGCTTCATCACCAGTCTCTACGTCGTTTTTGTGCCGCTGCTGGGCCTGGTGATCGGCCAAAAAACCGGGCGCTACATCTGGTTCGGTGCTGCGCTCAGTGCCGTGGGACTCTATTTGCTGAGTGCCCAGGGTTTGGTGGGCATTGCCCTGGGCGACGGCCTGGTCCTGATCGGGGCCATTTTCTGGGCCGTGCACATGCTGGTGATCGGGCGCCTGGCGATCGACCTTCCCGCACTCGAATTGGCTGTGGTGCAGTTTGTTGTGGTCTCGGTGTGCAGCCTCATCGGGGCTTTGATCTTCGAAACCGTGCGCTGGCTGGATATTCGAGCCGCCATGGTGCCCATTTTGTACGCCGGTCTCCTCTCGGTGGCTGTTGCCTACACTTTGCAGGTGGTGGGGCAGGTTCGTGCCCATCCCGCCCACGCGGCCATCATTTTGAGCCTGGAATCGGTATTTGCGGCGGTTGGGGGCTGGATTGTGCTCTCTGAAGGGCTCACCCCACGAGCCCTGCTCGGTTGTGGCCTGATGCTCGGGGGCGTACTGATGGCGCAATTTCGGTCCGAATCGCCTTAGTGGGAGCTATTTGGTTCGCATTTGGGTATTGAGAGACAAACGACTAATATGCTATAATTGCAGAAGTTAGAATTGGCCCAGATAGTTCGATTGGTCTTCGAATCGGTGCGGTCCGTTTGTCTCGCCCAAATAAATGGTCAGAGTGCATGTGTGTTGAGAGCTGTGATACATTTAAACATTTGAGGCTCTGGGTTGTTTTTTTAGCCCTTACGTCGGTGGCTTCTGTGAGTGCCACACCGGCGTGGGCTTATGATTCTTCGGATCTGGATCTCGACCCTTCCCATGCCCCCTATCGGGTCGATGTCCTATACAGCAACCACTACAATGCCGATACACCTTCGACCACCGGCTATCTGATGGCCGAGTTGGAAGGGGACGGACGCCTGGAAGTTGTCACCGGCAATGACATGCGCATTCTGGGCTGGGACTGTGAAGATTCCTTCGTCAAACCCCGCTTTCAAATCAATCTGGACCCCGGTTGGCGCTTTCATTGTGGAGTCGACGTTCCGTTGGGTGTCGTCTGTGATTTGAATGGTGACCGGATATCGGAAGCCTACCTGACTCTGAAGTCTGATGAGGGCGGTGCCTGGCGCCTGATGGGCATTGATTTTGCCGACAATGAAATTTTTCTGAATGTTCCCCTGCCCACAGGTGAGGATCGGCGACCGGACGGCGTCTGGGACGGAAGCTATATGGCCATCGGCATGCTGGAAGATGCCGACGGTGAGGGTCGGCCCGGAGTTGTTCTGATGTGTCGGGTCGGATATGACGCCAACCCGCGGGGTTTGTTGGTGGTCGACCCGCACACCGGCGAAACCATCTGGCAGTGGGTTTGTGGACCAAATCCCGACGTGAGCAATTCGGAAGTGGTGGATCTTGACGGTGATGGCATTTCCGAAATCGTATTTTTTGGCACTTCGCCGGACAACCTGGGTGGCGACCTGATCAACGGGCTCAGCGACGACCACGCCTATCTGTTTGTGATCAGCGCCCAGGGGCAGGAGCTTTGGCGGCAGGAGTTGGGTGGAAAATTCTACGCGGGCTCGGCTGAAGTGGCCGACCTCAATGGCGATGGCCTGCCGGAGATCATCACCCTGACCCAAATCAATCTGACCGGCGAGGCCAACAAGCTGATTGTCTGGGACTACCAGACCCGCCAGCAGGTTGTTTCGCAACGACAGGAAGCGGCTTTTCTGGGCTTGGCTGTTTTGCCGGGACCACAACCAGGCACCAGTTGGCTGGTGACCGGATCCAACGCTGGCTTTCTCACTCGCTATCTCTTTACCGGCGATCAACTGACGCGAGAGCGCCGGCGCATGGTGGGTTTCAAGGGCTGCCTGGTGGGCGGGGCCTTGGACATCCTGCCTGAACCGGGCGACGAACTGGTGGTGAATCTGGGCATCGGCAAGGTCCTGGCGATTCTGGACGCCGAACTCAATCCCCTGGCAATCCTCCATGATGACAACCTTGGGGGGGGGCAGAGCCCGGTGATGTGGGACCGCTCCTTCGACAAACGGACGTTGGTGGTGGGCCAAACCAGAGCCCAGTTCCACCTGGATTTTGTGCGCAAACCGTTCCAGGTGCCGGTGACGGCCAAGATTGCCGCGGGCGTATTGCTGGCCTTGATACTGTTGGGTGGGGCCTATCGCCTGGGCCTGGCCAAGGCCAGAGGTGGCCGCGCCGACAAGACTCCGGTGCCGAACCGGCCGGCGGTTTCCGACCGCGAGGTTCTGTACCGCATGTGGCGCCAACTGGATGACGTGAAACACGAAAAATTCCTGGAAGCCAACCGGGGGCTGCGCCGGTTGGTGTGGCTGCTGGAGGCTTATGCCGCTGATCTGGGCGCTTCCGATACCCTGGGCGTGCGTATCGGCCAGCTCATGGAGGATTTCAGCGATTCGGTGCGGCCGCGCCTGCTGGAAATTCTGCATCTGGCGCGGACAGAACATTTCGAAATCGAATCGGTCCAACAGACCACGCTGGCCCTCGAGTCCCTGGGCAACCACCTGGAGTCTCTGGATGTCGAGACCCTGACGCTGGATTCGGTGCGCGAACGCAGCGATGAAATGAACGCGGAACTGACCAAGGTCGAGGCCGGCTTCCTGGACCTGTGGCAGGCGTTGCGCCAGTATTTCACCACCGACCCGGTGCGCATGTTGCAGGGCATGCTGTTGGTGCGTGAGGTGGAGTTCCAGCGCGCCGGCATCGAAACCCGCATTGTCGGAGCCGACGTGACCGAGCCCCTGTGCCTGATCGACAGCAGCAGCCTGCGGTTCATCCTGGACAATCTGGTGGACAACGGATTTCGGGCCATGGCCGACTCGAGCACAAAGGTATTGCGGGTGGATGTGGAGCGGCGGCAGGCCGAACTGGTGCTGCAGATCACCGACACCGGCAAGGGCATCGAGACCGAGGAGCAGGAGGATATCTTCAACGGACGCACCAGCGACCGGCCCGGTGGGGGAGCGGGGTTGTTCCGCTCGCAGGAACTTTTGCAGAAATGGCGGGGCGAACTCATCCTGGCCAAGTCGGCTCCTGGCCAGGGAACGACCTTCATTGTCAAACTTCGAGCCGCCAACGAGATCGATGCCACCGACGAGACGGTCAAGACCCTCTACGGAAAAAACTGACCGAATTTTCCTGCCCCCTGCAAGTCTGGCCCCTGTGGCCCGCATTCCTGTCCCGCCGTTGGATTTTCGGATCCGGCGGCGGCATTTTTTTCCGCTGCTTTTTCTTTGGCGTGGTGATCGAAAAACGGAACGGTTCCTGCAAACACTTTCCCAGAGACAAGAATCCGACCGACAGGACCCAAAAAACCGTTGCCGGCCAGTAGGCAGGCCGCCAGCGAGGAGCAAGACATGGCATTTGTGACGAACAACGCGCGGGAAGACCACTTCAGCCGGATGCAGAAGGCCCTCGAAGAAGGCTTGAAAGCCATCGGAGCAGCCCAGACCACCGATGAAGCCGATGCGGCGCGTTTGCGGGCCCAGGCCCGGATGGAAGAGCTGAACCGCATGTGGGCCGACACTTTCTCCGAAACGCAGGTCGTTTAGAACCACCGATCAAGCGATTCATGGCGGCTGCTGTTCCCAATTGGGAGCGGTGGTCGTTTTTTTTGCCATTGGTCATGCAACCTATCATCCGGACTGTGCGTCTCTGATATGTCCCCATTGAAGAAACCGCCCTGCCCTGGAGGATTGCGTCATGATGCGTCGTGGAGTTCTTGCAGCGACTTTGGTCCCCATTCTGTTGACGCTGGCTGCCGGCGCTGCAGTGGCCCGCGAATTTGAACGCGAATTCACCTTCGCGACCGACGACCTGAAGGTCGTGAACATGATCGGCACCGTGCAGGTCGTCGAGGCTGCCGGTGACGAATTTCAGATCCAGGTCACCGTGCGCGGCGAAGATGCCACCGAGGATTTTCTGGAATTTGCCGAGTTCAATGAAGACGGCGAGGTGTTCGCCATCAAATTTCCCATCCAGAAGCACACCAAGTACGTGTATCCGGAATTGGGCCGCGGCAGCAAGACTACCATGAGTTTTAATAACGAGGACGACCACGGCAATTCCTGGCTGAAGAAGGTCTTCTCGGGCATGTCCGGCACCCGGGTCACCGTCAGTGGCAAGGGCAACGGCAAAGAAGTGTGGGCCGACATGGTCATCGCCGTGCCGCGTGGGGCCGAGTTGGAGATGCGCCTGGGCGTGGGTGAAATCGCGGCCGGCGATTTGAAAGCCGATTTGAATCTGGATACGAATTCGGGCGCCATCCAGGTGACCAACCTCGAGGGCGACCTGCTGGCCGATACGGGCAGCGGCCACGTGATGGCCACCGGCATCGATGGCGAAGTGAACATCGATACGGGCAGTGGTCACGTCGAGGTGACCGATTGCGAAGGCCGTGAAATCAAGGTCGATACGGGCAGTGGCCGGGTCGTCGCCGAGAACGTGAAATGCGACAACCTGGACATCGATACGGGCAGCGGGTCGGTCAAGGCCCGCCGCATCGCGACCGACCAGGCGCGCATCGACACCGGCAGTGGTTCGGTTGTCCTGCAGCTCGATCGCATGGGCGCCGGCAAATTCGACATCGATACCGGCAGCGGCAGCATCGAACTGATCATGCCCGATGACGCTTCGGCCCGCATCAGCGCCGATACGGGCAGCGGTTCGGTGAACAACGACTACGCCGGCTCCGAGGTGGTGCGCAAGGATAAGCGCGAAATGGAGCTGGTCGTGGGCGATGGTGAGTCGCGGGTGCGGCTGGATGCGGGCAGTGGCAGCATCACGGTGGCTAAAAACTGATCATACGTTTTCACACGCAGGAGAAAAAAGGCCGTCACAGGGACGGCCTTTTTTCGTAATGAGAGTATGGTATGAAGACTCCAACTGCGAGGAAATGGAAAAATGAGAACGATTATTGCCGCCTTGATCCTGGTCCTGCTGATGGCCCCGCTGGCCTGGGCTGAGGCGCCGTCCTGGGCCAACTATACCGTCACCTTCGAGGCGACCTGGAGCGCAACAACCCATCCGCAGTCCTTTCCCGGCAATCCCCACTTTTCGGGTTTGATCGGCGGCACCCACCATGACGGGGTCGAGTTTTGGGCAGATGGTGCTCTGGCCAGCACGGGAATCAAGCAGATGGCGGAGTGGGGCAGCAAGTCCGCCCTGAACGCCGAAGTCAACGCGGCCATCGGCGCCGGTCAGGCTGGCGTGGTCATCAGTGGTGGTGGCATCGGGACCTCGCCTGGCCAGGTGGCCGCTTCCTTCACGATCAGCCCCGAGTTTCCGTTGGTCACTTTGACTTCCATGTTGGCTCCGAGCCCGGATTGGTTTGTCGGCGTGGCGGGCGTGAGCCTGCTGGTGGGGCAGGAGTGGGTCTCGGAATTGACGGTTGATCTCTACGCCTATGATGCGGGCACTGACAGTGGCGTGAACTACACTTCGCCTGACCTGCCCACCAATCCGGCCGACCCGATCTCGGCTATCGTCTCGCCGCCCTTCAGTCCCGGGGTATCGGTGGGGACATTGACCTTTCGCCTGAATTCGGCGGCAGCGGCAGGATTGCCGGTCGCACCTCTGGCGGTGACAGCCCAGCCCAACCCCTTCAACCCGGCAACAGTTTTGCACTTCGATATTCCGGCCGGGGCCCAAACCGCACAACTGACCATCGCGGATGTCCGGGGGCGACAGGTCCGGCGGCTGCAGGTGGGGACTGACTCCGGGCACCACTCCGTCCTGTGGAATGGCGTCAGCGAGGACGGGGTGCGCCTCGCCAGTGGCGTCTATTTTGTCCGGTTGGCCGTGGATGGTGCTGCGGCGGTGCAGAAAATCGTATTGGTCCAATGACCTCGGCGTTGTATGGTCATGGCCCTTGCCTGGGCCATTGACGTTGGGGACAATTTTCCGTGCTGTTCAATTCTCATCTGTTTGTATTTGCCTTCCTTCCCTTCACCCTTGCCGGTTTCGTCGGGCTCAGGACGATTTCAGGTCAACGCGGAGCGTTGACCTGGTTGCTTCTGATGTCATTGGTCTTCTATGGGTGGTGGAGTCCCCGGTACCTGCCGCTGATCCTGGGCTCGATCGCCTTCAACTACACTTCGGGTCTGTGCCTGGGCAAATTCAGAAATCGATGGGTTCTTGCGGCTGGTATATGTGCCAACGTCGGGGCCCTGATTTGGTTCAAATATGCCGGATTGCTGGTTGATACGGTAAACACCCTGGCCGGCTCGGATTATCACTTGCAAACGATCATTCTGCCCCTGGCTGTTTCGTTTTTTACATTTCAGCAAATCTCCTATTTGGTAGATATTTACCGGGGAGAAGCGCCCGAGCGGGATCCGCTGGCGTACGCGGTTTTTGTCGCCTTTTTTCCACAATTGATAGCCGGGCCCATCGTCAAAAACAGCGAAATGGTTCCGCAGTTCCGCCGCGTGACTTTGGGGGATTTCAATCATGAATATTTTGCCATCGGTCTGGCGCTGTTCTTATGCGGATTGTTTGAAAAAGTGGTTCTGGCTGATGGGGTTGCCGTGTACGCAAGCCCGGTCTTCGAAGCGGCGGAACAAGGGCTTCCCCTTTCTTTTTTTGAAAGCTGGGGAGGCCTTCTAGCCTACACATTTCAGATCTACTTTGATTTTTCCGGCTACAGTACGATGGCCATTGGGTTGGGGCAAATGTTTGGTGTGAAGTTGCCGGTCAATTTCGACACACCGTATCAGGCTCGGTCGATCATCGATTTTTGGCGCCGCTGGCATATGACGTTATCCCGGTTTCTGAAAAGCTACGTCTATATTCCGCTCGGTGGCAATCGCAAGGGCCGGGCTCGCCAATACCTGAGCCTTATGGCGACCTTGGTTCTGGGAGGCATATGGCATGGAGCGGGTTGGAATTTCGCATTGTGGGGTGGGGTGCACGGACTGTTTCTCGTCGCAAATGTTGTTTGGCGCAGATGGCGCCGTGAGCACAGGGTTCGGTTCCCGATTACGAAGTTCGAAGATTTTGGTGGCTGGGCCCTGACCTTTTTGCTGGTCGTATTGGCGCGGGTGTTTTTTCGCACCGACAGCCTGTCTGCGGCGGGGTCTCTACTTCGGGGAGCATTTGGGCAAAATGGCTTTATCCTTGATGAAAGGCTGGCCGGTTTTTTGGGTTGGCTGGAACCCGTCGTCCAGTTCGAGGGCACCCACGCCGGGTATTTCAATTTGTATGGTGTCCCCTGGCTGGTGGCTTTGGGGCTAATCTGTGGGCTCGCACCCAGCCCTCTCGAACTCTTTGGACGCTTTAGACCAGGCCTCGAAATCGGTACCGAATTCTTTTCTCGCCAACGCCGTTTCGCCGTTGTGTGGCAACCGTCTGTTGCCTGGGCCATTGCCGTTGTTGTGGTTGGAGTCATTGCAGTCGTCCACATGGCGCGGGTCAGCGAATTTATCTACTACCAGTTCTAGGGGTGCCCATGACAATGAGGCAATACAATCAACGGGTGCTGTTATGGTTGTTTGCCATTTTCTTCGGACTTGGTTGTTTCAACTGGCTGATCGACCCATTCGAACGCAATGGGTACCTTGATGTTGGACTGCCCAAAGAATCCATTTCCCCGATATTGAGCTACCAGATGTACAAAATCATGCTGTTTGATCGCAATACAGCTCCAAATCTGGTGTTGGGCGATAGCCGTAGCCTCGCGCTGAAGGAGGAGTATTTCGCCGCACGGGGAGTCGGCAACATTTTCAACTTTGCCTATGGTGGGGGGACCCTGTATGAGGCTATTGATACCTTCTGGTATGCGACCGAAAAAACTTCCATCCGTTGCGTGATCCTGGGAGTGCCCTTTTCGACCTTCAATGAGCACGCCAGCACAAATCGTTTTGCAACGGCCCGAGAAGTCGCAAAAAATCCGCTGTCCTACTATTTGTCTCCGTTGGTCACCAAGGCGAGTGCGATGACCCTGTTGACGGGACTCACGGGACACGAATTTGTGACCGACAGGCCCGATATGTCGCGGGCGGAATTTTGGGCCTATCAGTTGGGGCCTGGTTCAGCCAGGTACTATTCAACCTGGAAACAACCGGATGTTCTGTGGACCCGCTTGAAACAGATGGTGGATTATTGTGCTGAGAAAGACATTGAACTTGTCTTCTATATTCCCCCTTCACATACGGACCAACAGGCGCTTCTGGATGACTACGACTTGCGCGCCGAATTCGTGAGCTACAAACAACAGTTGGCGCAGCTGGGGCGAGTTTTCGACTACGACGTCCCCAACGAATTGACCAAAAACAGGGAAAATTTTCTGGATCCACGCCATTGCACTGACGAGGTGGCCCGGACAATCGTCGCTGAAATTGTTGATCAGTTGCAGGTGCCAAACCCTGCGAATGGTTCAATGGAGTCTAGTCACTAGAAAAACGCAGCACTTCCCACTGATACGGCAGGGTGCGATCGTTCAGGGGTTGCCCCGCAGGGTCGCAACTGGCGACCCATTGCACCGGCGCCCGCTTCAGCACCCGCCGCCACTGTTCCGGGTCACAGCAATGCAGATCATAACTGGCGTCGAAATGCTCCTCGCCGCGGGGGCGGTTGACCGTCAGGTGGCTGAGCACCGTTTCGCGCCGGGCCCGTTTGGTGCCGGGCTCGGGCGGCAAGTAATTCACCAGTTGGGTCACTCGACAACTGCCGCGCGTGGCCTGCCAGACGTCTTCTTCGGGAAACAACCAGCCGTAATCGACCAGACTCAGGCCCACCACATACAGGGCGCCCGGCGCCATCACCCTGGCCATCTGTGCGAAATGCTGCACGTAGGCCGCATCCGAGGGCAAGTGCCGCAGGGTATTGACCGGGTTGAAGGCGAAGCCGATCCGGCCCGCGGGCAGGCCGGATTGGGCGAATGCCGCCTCGAAGTTGGTCATGTCGGCCGAAAAAAGATGGCGGGCCGGGCAATCCAGACGGCCGCGGGCGTAGGCGAGTTGGTGCTCGTCCAGATCAAAGCCGGCGACCCTTCGGCCCCGGCCCCGGGCTACCCGCAGGTAGCGGCCAGTGCCGCAGGCGGGTTCGAACCACAGCCTGTTTTTGGGCAGAGGGAAAACGGCGTGGCGTCTTTCGATGCCTTCGAGGGCGTCGACCTCGGCCGCGGTGCCCGGCGTGTAGAGGATGTCATACAACACCGGGTCGGCGTACAACCCACCCACTAGTGGTATCCGATGGCTACGGCGATGATCAGGAAAACGGCGGCCAATCCCATCAACATCAGAAACAGCGGAATCATGAAACGCAGCCACCGCGTGTAGGGAATCTTGGCCAGCGAGAGCATGGCCATCAGGATGCCGCTGGTGGGGATGATCGAGTTGCTGAAGCCATCGCCACAGGTGAAGGCAAATACGGCGGTCTGGCGGGTGATGCCCAGGATATCGGACAAGGGCGCCATCAGCGGCATGGTGACCGCGGCCTGGCCACTGCCCGAGGGGATCAGCAGGTTCAGCGTCGATTCGAAACCGAGCATGCCGATGACCGCCACGTAGCGCGGCACCTGGCCCAGCACACTGGCGGCTCCGTGCACGATGGTATCCATGATCTGGCCCTCAGCCAGCACGACACTGATGCCGCGGGCAAACCCGACCACCAGGGCGGCCACGACCATTTCTTCCATGCCCTTGATGAAGGCGGTGGTGGCGTCGGCCAAAGGCAGGCGGGCGATGAGGAAAGCGACGATGCCCATGAGGAAGAAGCCGCCGGCCATGTCGGCCATCCACCAGCCATATTGCTGCACTGCAAAAATGATGAAGGTGAAGATGGCGGCGCTGGATATGAGAATGGCCGTATGGTGAGAACCGTAGGTGACATTGTCGGTCGGGCCTTCGTCGATGTCGAAGCCGGCTTCGCCCATGAACGATTTCGAAGGGTCGGCCTTGATGCGCGCGCCGTAGCGCAGCAGGTACGTGATGCCCACAACAATCGCCACGCAGAAAAAGATGATGCGCAGGGTGAGTCCACTGTTGAGCGGCAACTCGGCAATGCCCTGGGCCACATTCACGGTGAAGGGGTTGGTCGTCGAGGCGGCAAAGCCGATTTCGGCCGATACCAGCACCAGGGCCATGCCGTAAATTCGGTCGTAGCCCAGGCGCTTCGAAACGATCAGAAACACCGGAATCAGAGGTATGAATTCTTCACCCATGCCCAGGGTCGAGCCGCCAATGGCCATGACGACCATCAGGACCACCGTCAGGAGGGGGCCGCGGTCGCCCAGTTTGTTCAACAGGCGTCCAATGGACGCGGTGATCACACCGGTGCGCTGCAAGATGCCGAAGGTGCCGCCGATGATGAAGATGAAAAAGATGATATCGGCGGCTGCTTCGAGTCCGCGGGGGATGGCCGATAGAAAGCTCTGTATCCCGATGGGTGTGGCCTTGCCCTCGACCGGATCGCCGAGCAGTGCGCCCTTGAGCGACAGGTGCTTGTCGACATGTTCAAAGGTGCCCGGCACCAGTAGCGTGCGCTCCTTGCCCTCGACCATTTTGGTTTCCCGGTCGTACTGGCCCGACGGCACAACCCAGGTGAACAGGGAGCAGACAAAGACGACCATGGTTAACAAGACGAATACGTGGGGGACCTTGAAACGGGATCGGGGCTCGGACACGTGGGGCTCCTGGTTCAGGTTTTACAATTCTTCAATGAGGTGGTGGTACTTCACTTCGCCCTGGAAAAATTCGAGGGTGTCGGGCACGAGCTCCTTCACCAGGAAAAACGAGTCGTAGTCCGAACCCACATAGCTGATGCCTTGTTCGACGGCGGGTGTGAAGCCGAACCGGGCGTAATATTCGGGGTGCCCCAGTGTGACGACCGCTTCGCAACCGGCGGTAGCGCAGGCTTCGAGGCCAACCTTGACCAGTTCGCCGCCCACGCCGTGATCCTGGAATTCCGGATGCACCGCCAGTGGCGCCAGACCCATGGTGGCCACGCTGGCGGGGGTGTCGCCGATGGCCACGGGCGTAAAGAGAATGTGGCCAACAACCTCGTCGCCCATTTCGGCGACCAGAGAAATCACAGGCTGGGCTTCGGCGCGCAGGCCGTCCACGAGCAGCGCCTCACTGTCGGTCTCGAAGGCGAGATGATTGATTTCATGAACCCGGGCGTAGTCGGCCGGTTTTTCAGGGCGAACAATGCAATCCATGGGGCGATTCCCTCCTTGAGGTCGGAACAAACGCTTCCCCAACGTGGACAAAGGGCTGGGCACATCACCATGCCCTACCCGGAGGAGGAGCGCAACCCTCTTTGGCGCGAATCAAAATGGTCCGGAGCCGATCCAAATCCGTCGAAAAAAACTGCCTCTTGCTCCGATTCGGATCGAAGTGCAACAATCTGCCCCAGAGAACGAATATAGAGCGGACTAAATGGCCGGAATCCGGTCCGTTTTTGTGGTTTTTCCTTACCCGGAGGTTTTCCGTGAAACGCCTGCTCCTGATTTCCCTGCTCTTGCCGTCTCTCATCGGCACCACCGCCCTGGCGGCGGATCCTGCGCCGGGCTATGTGCTGCGTTACGCGGACGTCAACGCCGACCAGATCGTATTCACCTACGAGGATGACCTTTGGCTGGTGCCGGTCACCGGTGGCGATGCCCACCGGGTCACCAGCCACGCTGGCCGCGAACTGGCCGGCAAATTTTCCCCGGACGGCACCCAGCTCGCTTTCACTGCCGACTACGACGGCGGCGGCGACGTGTACGTCATGGATGCCCGCGGGGGTGTGCCGGTGCGCCTGACCTACCATCCTTCGGGCGGCACGGTGCTCGACTGGACGGCTGATGGCCAGAGCATAATTTTCACCTCGAACCGTGAGGCGCCGGTGTATTCGTCGGAGCTGTACACGATCCCGGTTGAAGGTGGGATGGCTGTCCGCTTGCCAGTGGACCGCGGCGCGTTGGCCTCGATGGCCCCCGACGGCAGTGGCTTGGCCTTCAACCGTTTCGGTCGCCACACCCGCACCTGGAAACGCTATCAGGGCGGCAATGCCCAGGACGTGTGGGTGCTCGATTTTGCCAGTGGCGACATCTCCCAACTGACCGACTGGACGGGCAGCGATCAGTTTCCCATGTGGGCCGACGGTGCGATCTACTTCAACAGTGATCGCCAAGACGGCAATCTGAACATCTATCGCTACGATACGGCCAGCAAGGCCACCACCCGCCTGACCAACTACACGGACTACGATGTCAAATGGCCAAGCTATGGCGCTGGCAAAATCGTGTTCCAGTACGGCCCCGGTTTGAGCGTGCTCGATACCGCGACCGGCCAAGCGGCGCCTGTGGCGATCAACGTGCCGACCGATCGCCGTTACCTGCGCGAAGAACTGGTTTTGGTCGAGCCCCGCGACGGGGCCTTTGGTCTGTCGCCGGCTGGCGAACGGGCAATTGTTGTCGGTCGGGGTGAAGTCCTGAATCTGCCCACCGACAAGGGCGACGCCTTGAACCTGACGCGCACCAACGACAGCCGCGAAAAGAACGCGGCCTGGAGTCCGGACGGCCGTTGGATTGCCCTGATTTCGGACCGCAACGGTGAGGAGCAGGTCTACCTGGTGGACCAGCGCGGTGAGAATGAGTGGAAACAGCTGACCAAAGGCAACTTTGCCTATACCAATCATTTAGTGTGGTCTCCGGACAGCAAATCCCTTGTGTTCAGCGACAAGTTCATGAAGCTGCACCTGGTTGACGCGGCCTCGGGCAAGACCACCGAGATTGCCCACAGCGACTACGATGACGCCTGGGACCGCTGGGGCATCATGGACTATGTGTGGTCGCCGGACAGCCGCTGGGTGGCCTACACCGGCCAGACCCACAACATGAACGAAGCAATTTTCCTGTACGATACCAAGGGCGGCGAGACCCACAAATTGACCGACGAAATGACCAACGACTGGTCGCCGTCATTCTCGCCCGATGGGCAGTACCTGTACTTCCTGTCCAACCGCACTTTTAATCCGACCATGGGGCGGCAGGACCAGAACCACATCTTTCTGAAGTTGGCCAAGCCGTACCTCTTTGTTCTGCGCGATGGCGTGCGTTCGCCTTTCCACGGTGATGACGTGGCGGTTTCGGTTGGCGATGACGAGGACGAGAAGAAAGACGAGAAGAAAGACAAGAAGGAAGACAAGGACACCGCGACGGTCATCGACTTCGACGGCCTTTCCTCGCGGTTGTTGGTCTGCGATGGCGTCGAGGCGGGCAATTATTTTCGCCTGACCGCCGTCGAGGGCGGCTTTCTGATGCTCGACAAGAAAGAATACGAATTCCTCAAGTACCAGAATGTGGATGACGGCTCGGGCGGCAGCCTGGACCTGCTGAAGTATTCGCTGGAAGATAAAGAAGCCCAGTCCATCCTCGATGGCATCGCCAACTATCACCTGAGCGCCGATGGCAATCAGCTCATCTACCGAGCCGGCAGCACGTACGGCATGGTCAGTGCGGTCAAGGGCGGCAAAGTGGGCGATGGCAAGATCGACCTGGGCGCCGTCAAGCTGCGCATCGATCGCCTGGAAGAGTACCCCCAGATTTTCACCGAAGCCTGGCGCATCCAACGTGACTGGTTCTACGACAAGGACATGCACGGTGTCGACTGGCAGGCCATGTACGACAAGTACGCGCCTTTTATCGCCGGTTGTGGCACGCGCGGTGATCTGAACTACTTGATTGGCGAGATGATTTCCGAACTGAACATCGGCCACACCTACATCTTTGGCGGCGACTACGAAGATGGTGCGACCCGGGTGGGCACCGGTGCCCTGGGCGCGGTTTTCACGTCCGAAAAGGGTAAGGACTACTACCGCATCAGCGAAATCCTGCCCGGTGTGAGCTGGGACACGCGCTACCGTTCGCCACTGGCGGCTCCCGGCGTGCCCATCAATACCGGCGACTACCTGATCGCCATCGACGGCGTGCCGGTCAAGGTGGGCGACAATGTTTACGCACACCTGGCGGACAAGGGTCGCCGGATGGTCAGCCTGACAACCAATTCGTCGGCCTCGACCAAAGGCGCGGTGACGACGCGCGTGCGGGCCCTGCGCAGCGAAATGGGCTTGCGCTACCGCGACTGGGTGGATGGCAATCTGGATCACGTGACGGCCAACTCGGAAAGCCGCATCGGCTACATTCATCTGCCGAACATGGGCGAAAGCGGCCTGGTCGAATTTGGCCGCAGTTATTACCCCCAGACCTGGAAAGAGGCGCTGATCATCGACGACCGCTACAATGGTGGTGGCTTCGTGGGCGACATGATTATCGATCGTCTCGAGCGCGTGCTGTGGGCCATGACCCAGCCCCGCGAAGGCAAGAACGGCACCAATCCCGAGCGTGTGCAACACGGCCCGGTGGTGGTGCTGATCGACGGTGACACCTACAGCAACGGCGAGTTCTTCGCCGAAGCGATCAAGACCCTGGGCCTGGCCACGACCATCGGTGTGCGCACCTGGGGCGGTTCGACCGGCATCGAGGCGCATCAGGACATGATGGATGGCGGTGGCACCACGCCGCCGCAGTTTGGACTGTACGCCCTGGATGGCACCTGGCCCATTGAGGGCTGGGGGGTGGAGCCGGACATCGTGGTGGTCAATGTGCCCAATGATGTTCTGGCCGGGAAAGATGCCCAGCTGGATTACGCCATTGAGTACCTGCTGAAGCAGTTGGCCGACAGCAACGGCAAGTGGGATATACCCGCAGTGCCGAGTTATCCGGACAAGGCGAAACCCAGGATGAGCAAGACCCAGTACTAGGCGGCGTTTGACTGAGGGCCCCGACTTTGATTGAGGTCCTCTTTTTCTGTCCGGCAATTGATTGATAGAGCTATCTAGTCCGCTGGTAATACAGCGCCGAATTTTGTAAAATACATGGGGCGTGTTGTTCGGCATCGCCCCTGTGAATTTTGGATATGACTTGAGATATTGAAGGAGAACTGCCACGTCTTTCACGGTCAGGCTTGTTTGGTGTTTCGCCCTCGCGACATTTGTCTCGGGATGCGCCACCTACCAGAGTGCTTCGTTGCCGGGACAAGCCACAGGTTCTCCCTCTGAACAAGGCGAAGTCCTGACGGTGCAGCAAGGTGCAGATGTCAGGGTGACCTTGACCAACGGTGATGTTATCGCTGGCAAAGTGATTCGGGTATCGGATCGCGATATCGTTGTGGAGAGCATGGGAGACATTGGGCTCAAAAAACATACGATTTCTTCGGTCGACATCCAACATATAGACCTTGAGTCCTTCGACCATTCCGAGAAAAAGGTGGCAAAGACGACGGCCCTTTTTGTTGTTGTTGTTGCGGTGGGATTGGTGGCTTTCGCCTACAGCCTACGTGGGCTGGGGGAATTGAACTAGGACTCGATAGCGGCTACTCCAATGACGATTCCCGATGGAGATGGGGCCTTGCCATTGGGTCTCAATCCCTGGAAATGACACCGACGTCCACTGCCGGATCGCCAAATAACTATAGCGCGACGTCGTTCGAAGTCCTTTTTGACCGGCGTGTTTGGCAGAAATTGCGACTCTGTGCTGCGGTTGGATTCGGCACCGGCGTGCAAGCCCAGCAGACCTCAGCCATCGGCTTTACCGCCGAAGCCATATCAGCCATCATGTGCCTCAGGGCAGAAGACAGCCCCCAGAAACTGACACTCTGGCTGGTCAATGCAACCAACCCGGAATTTGGCTCGGAAGGGTCGCAAGCCGTGCGCCACGTTGGTGGGTTCGAACTAAAATTCGGTGGGGCGCAGTCTGTCCTGGTGACAAGCGTGGATTTCCCGATCCCGGCAACGAACACCGGGACAAACAGAAATCTGCTCGTGGAGTATGCGGTTCCACAGACCGTATTTGCCGACCGACGGCGGCACAGTGCCCGAATCGATTTCTTATATCGATGCCGATGATCCGGAGCTGCCTTTTGTGGGGGCCGAGGCCAACGGTGTCTATGCAGTCTACGAATATATCCATGTGGCGAACGAGTCCGAAACCTGGGGTGCGGTTAAAGCCCTGTATCGCTGAGTTCGCGACGAGATTGGCGCCTCTCCAGTTTATAACAGACCGGCCACCAAGCTCCTTGGCTCGGTGGCCGGTCCTTTCGCCTCCAATTTTTACTTCACCAAAGCCATTTTCTGCACTTTGGATTCGCCATTCATCCGCGCTTCGTAGAAGTACACACCACTGGACACATTGGCGCCCGTGTCGTTGGTGCCGTCCCACATCACGAAGTCGCTGGACTCGACGCGACCATCGATCAGCGTCTTGACCAGTTCGCCCCGCACGTTGAAGATTTTCAGGCTCAGGATTCCCGGCGCCTTGATCTGATAGTCGATCCGGGTGCTGGGATTGAAGGGGTTGGGGTAGTTCGAAACCGCGAACGACTTGGCGCCAGGCACGGTTGTCACGTTTTCGGGTTTGCCACCGACACCGAAGTAACTCAACACGTTCTCCAGGATCTGCACCCGACCGGCCAGGGGCGCGTTGCCCTTGGCGTTGGGGTCAGTGTAGAGATAGCGCAGGTCGTAAGGCATCGAGATGACCTTGTTGGTCGAATTGTGGATGTTCAGGGTGGCGGCCGAGAAGCCGTAGGCACCCGGGTTGCCGTTGGAGTCACCGAACTCGGCCAGGCGGATCGCCCCGGCGCGGGTGGTGACACCATCGAAGGTGTTGATCTGCAGGCAGCCACCATAGGCGATCCAGCTGCTGATTGTCTGGAAGACCGGGTTGCCGGGCATCGCGTGCACCGGCGGGGCGGTCTGGTTGCCGATGAACGACCGCAGGTCCGGCGTGGTCACATTCTGGCCCATGATGGTCTCCAGGAAGGACAAGCCGGAAGCTCCGGCATTGATGCCCAGATCGCTGGCCATGTTGTCACCGGTCAGGAACAAGCCCTTGTTGCCACTGGACATCCAGTTGACCAGAGCTCCGACATCATCACCAGGGTCGACGGTGAAATCGCCGTTGCTGATGGTGTTGACGGCCATGTCGCCCGCGGTGTAGAGCATGTTGTCGTAGTGTTCGAGGGCCAGACCACTGGTGCGGCCACCGATACCGTTGCCAACGCCCGAATCGGGGCGGTTCGTGTAGTAGATGTCATAGTCTTCGCCGGCCACGAATCCGAGATTGCTCAAGGCTCCGTACCACTCGTTTTCGCCGCCACGATTGGCAAAATCATTCCAGAAGATCATGCCTGGCACGTCGTAGCCGCCGAAGCCATTGTCACTGATGGTCGGCAGGGCGTGTACGACAAAGCTGGAGTTGTAGGCCAACGGGTCACTGAAATCACCGAAGCCGGTGATGTTCGCCGGCAGGGTCGAATACTGCACATCGCCAGCCACGTCGTCACCGGCGCGGATGTAGTAGTGCAGCACGTCGCCGGGAAACAACAGGCCGGTGTCCGGCAGATCGAAGGCCCACTTGACCGGGTCGGGAATGCCGGTGCCAGGATCGGCTGGCATGCCCAGGGAAATGCCCGCGTTGGGGGCCGAACGGAAAGCGTCAAAAACAGGATTCGCGTCGATGACGTAATGCAGTTCGGGTGAGCCGGCCAGGCTGGCGCCGGTCCGCACGGGCACGATGTCGATCACAGTGGAGTCACCGGGATCATTACGCAGGTGCGCGGGTGGGGAGATATTCTGGGCCGCGTCGAAGCGCACGTGCATCGAGCCGAGGTCCAGGAAGTTGATGGCATCGACTTCGGGGAAGTTGTCGTTGGCAATGCGCAACTCGTTGGTCGTCATGCCAGGTCCGTTGAAGGGATACACCTGCACCGAAACGTTGTCCAGATAGGGTGCCGGGTAACCGTCGTTGCCGACCCAGGTCCACAGGAATCCGGCTTCCCAGACGCCCACCTGAACCTGAACATGGGTGCGGCCAGGTTCCATCAGATCTGTGACTGGAAAGTTCTCACGGAAATAGTCGCCATCGCCGAAGTAGACGCCATTGCGATCTTTCCAGAGAGCGTCTCCGGTTTCGGCTTCGGACAAGCCCGAACGCACGCCGAATTCGTAGAAAATACCAGGCGAATCAGCAGACAGGTCCTCGTGGCGGAAGACGTCAAATTCCAGCAGGATACCGTCATAGCTGGCGTTGGGCCAGGCCATGATGGGCGAGTTCGCCATATTGCGGACATGGAAATCGGGTCCGGCCAGGCCACCTACGGTATTGACGATGTAGCCCGAAGGGCCATAGCACCAGTTGACACAGTCGGCGCCGCCGGTTCCGGGCACCACCACGCCATCGTCGATGAAGGCGATCTGGTTGGAATAATTGGTGCGGCAGGGATCAACATCCTCGAGGCCACTCCAGAGTTGGGTGAAATCGCCGACGCCGGGGGGGAACTCGATGGCCCAGTCGCCAAGCGTGCCGTCCTGGAAGTCGGAGAAGTTGACGATGTCAGCCTGACCGGACTGGCTCACCGTGATGGTGATGTCATCGATCTGGCAGGCGCCGGCGGTGGCCCAGGAGCAGTCGGCGTCGTCAAAGCCACCATCGGACTGAAAGCGGAACATGACTACGACCTCGGAACCGCCGACAAATTCGGACGGCAGGTACGAAGCACTCTGGGCTATGGCGATGGTGCCACTACCATCCCAGGATTGCAGGTCGCTGAAGCCAATCTGGCCTTCGACCTGGGTGCTGATATACGTGTAATCGTAGCCCGGCTCGGAGTCGTATTGCAGCGTGGCTGCGATCCCGACACTGGCTGCGCTGGCGGGATCCGAAACAGCCAGACGCAGCACCAACAGGTCATGCCAATTGGTGCCGTAACCGCCGTCCACATCCAGCGAATCGTTGCAGGAAACAAGGGTGATGTCGCCACACCAGGCCGCCAGATTACTGGCCACAGCCTGGTTGTAATTGCTGACCTGCCAGTGGGACTCGTCCGTCTGGGTCAGGTCTTCAGAGGTCCATCCATTCCAACCGGCTTCAAAATCGCCGAGATAGGCGGCACCACTGCCGGTCCGTCCCATGAGTTGGATCGTATCGCCGGCGGCTTTGGCCAGGTTGGCGCTGCCACCGACTATCGTGTTGTCGCCCTTAAGGTAATGAGGCACGTCGCCGGCCGAGGCGCTCAGGGCCAGGGCCATTATGACGACCACGATTGCAAAAATTGAAAGTTTCTTCATGATTCTCCCCCATCGTTGATGGCATCAACAAAAGGTTAAGCAAACTGGTGATGCGCGGGCATGAAGGGATGGGGCTTCATCCGCGCAAGGTGCGAATGACAAGAAGGATCCACCGATAAGGTGCAGCATGAACTGCTTCGGTGAGAAGGCTCCTTTACCATCGAGAGGGAGGATGACCGGGTGAACAAAACGTCAAGTGCAGGATACAGACACACACCACGTTTCAGAAAATTCCCGGTGGCCGGGTTTCCCCAAAACGCGTACAGGAATGCATCGCGGATTGTGAGTGGAAAACAGCGACAGCGCACCTCAGGGGTAGCGGAAACTTCTTGTCGTTGTGAGTCGCGGTGAGTCGCTGTCGGAGAGAGAGTCGCTTTCGACTGACGATAGGGTTACGGCAGGTGCCGGTCAATAGTTGCAGGAAAATTTGCATTAAAATTGCCAACGTGCAGACGATGGACATCCGACCGGAAATCTTCTATCATCACGGCAAGAATTCAAAAGGGGTTTTAGTTGCAAAGGGAGAATCATGA
Organism: uncultured Fibrobacteraceae bacterium; assembly: GCA_964562635.1. Classification (GTDB taxonomy): domain Bacteria; phylum Krumholzibacteriota; class Krumholzibacteriia; order LZORAL124-64-63; family LZORAL124-64-63; genus JAGRNP01. The sequence continues at coordinate 22,025 of CAZLUL010000026.1, forward strand.
AAACTCAAAGAACAGTCGTCCAAGTGGCCGTGATATTGCTCATCGTCGGCCTGGCCGGCTGCGGCAGTCAGCCCGAACCCGACACCGGTTTCACCGCCACCGACGACATGCATGGCTTGTTGGACCGTGTGACCCGCACTCTCAGTGGCGTGAACAATACCGCCACGGCCGAGGAAGCTCTGCCGGTGTTGGAGATGGTCAGCGAAGAGTTTGACCTCCTCATCAAACGCTTGCCCAACCTGACCGAAACCGGCCGCGCCGAGATCGCCACACAGGCTGCGCGGGCCCTGCCCGGCCTGCGGGACAACGCCCGCCGCATCAACAACAGCGATGGCATCGATATGCTCGGTCCGACCCTGAACACGTTGGTAGGCCAACTCAGCCAGATGCTCTAGTTCAGGGCTTGTCGCAGGCAAAAACACGTGCCCAGTCGTCTTTGATACTGACCTCAAAGGCGCCTGGGTTCTTATTGACGAGGTCCGCTATCTTGCCGGTCCCACGGTCGTAGTCATATTCTCGGTCGTTGTCATCGTGATGGATCCACAGACCCAGGGCGCGGTAGGGCCCGGTCACCGCCCAACGCATCATGGGTTGGTCGTTGTTGCTGTTGCCAGCGGCAAAAACCGGCCGCTTGCCAATGCGGGTCTCGATAGCGGCGGGCTTGTTTTCGTGCCCGTTGTAGTTCTGCACATCACCGCGCACCAACACGCCTTGCCCGTCGATTTCGTGGTAGACCGGTTGGGTCCAGCTACCGATCACGTGTCCGGGCGGGATGCCGAGCACATCTTCGGTATAGGAGCGCACAAAGCCCTGGGCGGCACCGGTGACGATCCACACCTGGAAGTCGTGGGTCTTGAGCAGCTGTTGCAGCTCGAGCATGGCCAGATAGTACAGCTCAGTATGACGCACGCCGTACCGCTCGTGGTGGGTTCGATCCAGCCAGGCGCGGGCCGAGTCGCGGTAGGCTGCGACGGGCATCCCGGCAAAGGCGGCGTTCATCTCGCGGTAGGCAAGGCTCATGCCGTACTTGCGCAGGGCGCCGCGATCGTTGGCGATCCAGGCCTTGTAGGGCATGGCTTCGCCATCGATTTTCCCGCCGGCCGCGAGGCTGCCGAGCAACGAGGCCTGGAACTTCGCCGAAGCGAAGCCGGGGCGTTCGCACCAGCTGGTGCCGTCGTTGTCAAATACAGCCACGCGGTCGTGCACCGGAATGAAGTCTGCAGAGGCGCTGTTTGTGATGCTCGCCACCCAATCCAGAATGGCTTCCTTGGTCGCCCTTTCGCGCCACGAGGGCAAGGGGTCGGCGCTGGCGGTGACGACCATCACCAACAAAAGGCAAATCGAAATCAGGATGCGCATCTGGATATCCTTGGCAAAGTAAAAACAGGCCCGGCAGCATCAGCCGCCGGGCCATTCTATCGACAAACCTCAATTGCCGCTAGGGCGCACTGAAGATCTAGCGGTATAGGCTCTTGAGGTGTCCCCAGTTGGCGTCGGTGACGGCCACGGCCCGGACAGTAGCATGGAGCAGGCCCAATACTCAGGATGATTTTGACGGGAGTCTCAGGCCACCCCCGGATCCAACTGCTGCAACCACCGGTACAACGTCACCCGCGATACGCCCAGATTGCGCGCCACCCGGGCCTTGTTGCCACCGGTACGCGCGATCAGCGAAATCAGCGAAGCGTGGGTCATACCTGAAGGGTGCCCGCCGCCAACGGTCGCGAGGTCCTGAAATTCCAGGCTCGTGCCTGCGGCCGACTCGACTTGCACCAGAGCCAGGGGCCGGCCCGTATCCCGCTGCAACCAGACTTGTTGGGCCACGGCTTCCAGCTCATTGCCGTTGCCAGGCCAGTGATGGGCGCTGAGCATTTCCAAGCCGCTGAAATCCAGCAACGCCCGGGCGGCCAAAGTCGAACCTTCCAGCCGGCTCAGGAAGTGATCCACCAAAGGCACGATGTCTGCGGTGCGCTCGCGCAACGGGGCCACCTTCACCGACATCAACCGCAACCGGAAATACAGGTCCTGCCGGAAGCGATTCTGATCCGCCAGGCGGGCCAGGTTCATTTCCGTCGTGGCGATCACTCGCACGTCGGCCTTTTGTTCGCGGCCGCTGCCTTCGGGGCGATAGATGCCTTCCTGCACCAGACGCAGCAATTTGCTCTGCAGCTCGCGCGGCAGTTCGCCGATGCCGCCCAAAAACAAAGTGCCGCCTTCGGCCTGATTCACCAGGCCCGGCTCGGTTTGGCCTTGGGGTCCGGCATGGCCAAAAATCTCGCGGGCCAACAAATCTGTCGCCGTGGCCGTGCAGCACACCCGGATGAACGGCTGGGCGCCCCGCGGGCTGTTCTCATGAATGCGGTGGGCGAGCAGTTCCTTGCCGGTGCCCGACTCGCCGCAGATCAACACTGGTGTGTCGTACGCGGCAAAGCCGTCGCAACGTCGCAGGGTCTGTTGCATGGCCGGAGAAACGGCGATCACCCGGCTGGACGGTGCCCGCTTGGCCGAAAACGTGCCTTTGGATGGCTTGCTCTCCGGACCCACCAGGCGCCGACGAGCCAGCGCGGCCACATGTTCGGTGATCTCGCGCGCCAGCACTGGGCTTTCCAGTTCCTGATTCAACTGCTGGGCCCGCAGGCCATGCTGCCAGGCTTCGTCCAGCACGGTGCTGGTGCGGCCGACAACCTGCCCGGCGTCGATCTGCCCGGTCAGCAACTGCGATAGCTCGAAGCTGGCAATCATTGTTTCGTACCGGGCGTTCAAGCCCTGCAGACCCGCCAGGGCGGTCTCGAGCTGCCGACGGGCCAGCTTCCAACGGCCCAGATGGCCGGCGTTCACGCCCAGGCAACGGTGGGTGACCGCAGTTTCGTATTTGTCACCCACACTGCGGCACATCTCCAGGGCCTCGTGCAAAACCGCCTCGGCCTCTTCGGGCCGGCCTTCGAGGTCCAGGCATTCGCCACGACGCCGCGTCAGTTCCATGACCAGGTCTCCGCGGGGAGCCAACTTGCGGGCGACGACCATGCCGCGCGCATAGTACTGGCGCGCCTCGGCCGGCTGTCCTTCGTCACGAAACACGTCGCCGAGGAATTCCAGGGCCAGCGCCTCTTCGCGCTGCATCTTGTGCTCGCCGGCCAGCGAATACGCATCCAACAAGGCGGTGCGGGCGCCAAAGAATTCGCCCTGCAGCCGGCGCACATTGCCCATCGCCACCAGGGCGCGGCAAGTCATGTCCGGATAGTTGGCAACCAGCTTCAGTTCCTTGTCCAGCAACTCGACCGCCAGGTTGTAGTCGCCCTGCTTGTAGCAGACGATGGCCAGATTCTGGTAGTTCTGGGCCATGCGCAGGTGGGCTTCGAGCCGCGTATTGATGCCCAGGCTCTTTTCGAACCAGCGCCGCGATTCGTTCAAACGGCCAAGGGAAAGGCAGGTCCAGCCCAGGAAATTCGCCGCCACCGCGCAGCGGCCCGGTTCGTCCAGCACCGTAAAGGCCGAACAGGCGAACTCGACATGGTTCATGGCCGCTTCCAGCTCGCCCTGCCAGCGCAGGGCCGCGCCCAGAATGAGGCGCAATTCGGCGTGGTTCACATCCGACGGGTCGTGACAAACGGTCAGCAACTCTTCGGCTTCGGCGCCGATGGCCTCGAAATCCTCGCCGTACAGACGGGCATTGAGAGTGATGATCTGGGCGCCCGGATCATCGGCTGCCAGATAGCCGCGGCGGCCGGCAGTGGCCAACCAGTCCAGGGCCGCAGCCGGATTTTTCTGCTCGATCAGGCACCAGGCCTGGAGCAGGGCGGGTTCGCGCAGATCGGACTTCGAGCGGTGCCTGGTGGCCCTGAAGATGCCGTCCAGTTCCTGAAGCGCGGCCTCGATCCGACCCTGCCGGTAGCAGAGGCGAGCTTCGTGGTAGGCCGGTGACCGTTGGTCATCAGCGACGACAGGTGCGGGGCGCGCGGCCGCCGCCGTCGTCAGGATTTCGCGGGGTTCACGGCGCATAAGGCCACCCCCCTTCCCGCATTTTCGTGCCGAAGGCATAGCGGGACCAAGAGCGGGGCACAAAAATGAACGTGCCTTGTCCGGGCAGGCCGGTCGAGATGTAGACCGGGACCAGAGTGAAGTTCAGCGGAGGCAAGATCGCACCACTGGTAGTGGTGGCAATCCGCTCAGGATTCTTGATTCCCGAACTGCCGCCTTCAACCGCCGGATCAAGCACACCATCACCGGGATCGCCTTCGTGCCCGTCGGTGTAATCGTAAGGGTTGGCGGCACCGGCGTTGGCCGGCAGCTGAGTCGCCAGGAAAATCAGCAGGGCAAAGGCCGACAAAGCGGCGCGCAGACGTGACATATCACGGCTTACCATAAAATGGGGCTCCTGGGAGGGGGAGCGAGGTCCCGGTGAGCCGGAAGAGGTCCTTCTTATCCGGTGGTTGGGGGCTTGTCGAGGCCGGCGCGCCGAATCCCCTTTTCAATCAGGGGCGATTGCCAATTGGCGTGGGCAAATCCCGGGGCGCTGTTCCCATCCGCAGCGAGGAACGAACAGAAATGCAGGTTATCACCTATCTGACAAAACGGTCAAGATAATTTTTGTTTTTAGCGCCACAGGTGACCTGTTGTTAGTAATTTAGGCTTTGTGGGCGGCGATATATTTGAATTAAGGTGAGATATGTGTAACACGCCGAGTGTCACATTGGCACGGATTTTTGGCTGGGCAAATATTTCCGCTTAAAGAAAACTTCAAGTCCCGGACCGGGATCGGGCAGCGGGGCCGGGGCAAAAATAGCCGCTTCCTGTCAGGGAACAATAAGGCATCATACGAAACCGACATTTTGGCGGGGAAGGGGTCGTGAGCAAAAAAAAGGGGGAGAGGCGCTGGCCTCTCCCCTGAATCCGGGTCCGGGAAAGCTTATTGCTGGTAGAAATTGAAAGACAGCGCCAAGACATGATTGTCGGCCCCGGCGGCGGTGACGTCGCCAAAGCTGCCCATGTCGATATCGGTGTAGCTGTAGCTGATGCCGAAGGCCAAGGCGTCGGAGGCCCGGAATTCGTAGCCGGCACCCAGGCTATAGGTGAAGCCGCCCTCTTTGAAGGTGATGCGGTTTTCCGGTCGCGCGGTATTGACATAGAAGTCAATGGAACCGCTGCCGATCCCACCTTTGACCCAGAAGCCCTCGCCCCGGGGGTAATAATAGACCTCGGCCAGAAAATTGAGGTTGGTCGCCGAGGCCGGCGCAATGTCCTGATAGAAACTGCGTTTCCAGCCCGAGAGGCCGATATAGCCGACCAGGTTGTCGTTGCGGGCCCAGCCCACCCTGAAAGCACCGGAAAAAGTCGAAATGTCGCCGGTGTCGAAATCCAGGTCATTGGCGCCGGTGAATTGCACCGAGTTCCAGCCATGGCCGAGATCCAGGCCGATGACCACGCCATCGCGGTCGTGGCCGCCCAGGTCCAGGGCCAAGGTGGCTGTGGGGATCATGACGATCAACAAGGCGAGCAGCAGTTTTTGAAAATGAGAACGGGCCATCAGGCACTCCTTGGAATTGAACTAGAGCAGGTGGTGTCCTTCGATTTGAAGCCGAATCTATACGATTTGGTGGCAAACGTCCACCATCAGGCGAGGATGTGAAAAAAAACGCATTTCGGTCCGATTTTTATTGGGCGTCCGGGCAAGTTGCGGGCTATATTTCTCCCACTGAAATGCTGGTTGAATTGAACGAGGATTTGCGTTTTCCTGACCCAGTGGCAGGTTTGCGCAACCCCCAAGCCTCTGGATGGTCATCGTGAAAGGCTTCTTCAAGAACCCCGTCATCGCTTTCCTGTCTTCCCTCAAACTCAGCGCATTCCTGCTGGTGATCGTGGCCGTAGCATCGGCCCGGGCCACCTTCATCGAATCCAGCGTAGGGCGTGATGGTGCGTATGATCTGGTCTACGCCGCGACCTGGTTCGAGGTCGTGCTGGGCCTGATCGTGGTGAGTCTCACTTTACTGTTCATCAAACGCTGGCCCTACAAGCCCCAGCAATGGGGCTTCATGCTGCTGCATCTTTCGATCATCGTGATCCTGATCGGCGCAGCCACGACCCGCTACATGGGTTACGAAGGCATCATGCCCATTCGCGAAGGCGCCACGGCCAACTTTGTCTATTCGGACCGCAGCCATTTGCAGGCTACACTCGGCAATCAGACAGCGACCTTCCCGGTTCGTCTGTGGAAGCCGGATGACAACAATATCTGGCAGAAAATCGCGCTGCAGGGCGTTGACTATGAACTGGGCGTGACCGAGTACTGGCCGCACTTCACCGAAGTGTATCAGGAAGGCCCTGGTGGTCCGGCCGGCTTCAACTACACCGTCGCCGGGCATGACCACGGTGGTGGGCACATGTTGTTGCAGGGTGACAAGGCGACCATTGGCACGGCGGACGCCCGCTACATCAGAGGCGATTTCAGTGGCGGCATGTCCGCTTCGCGCTATGGCGACCTGCGCCTGAACATCGATGGCGAGTCGTGCAGTTTTCCGGTCAACCCGACTTCCGGTGAAGTGATGACCTGCAACGGCTACCGTTTCGAGGTGGTCGAATTCCAGTCCACGTTCCAGGTTGGTGGCGCCGCCAATGTGGACGGACCGCTGAACAACCCCATGATAAAGGTGGCCATCACGGCCCCTGATGGCACCAAGGGTGAGCGCACGTTCTTCGCCTTCCATCCGGATTTCTCCATGGGCCATAGTGGCGCCGACGTGGACTTCGCCGATTTGAACATGCTGTTCGCCCTGAATCAGGGGCTCGAATTTGCCAGCGGCGGCGAGACCGGCTTGCAGGGGCGCGCCTCGTTTGAGATGGTGGGCATGGATATGAATTCCCAGGAGGA
>CAZLUL010000027.1:0-28636 GCA_964562635.1 uncultured Fibrobacteraceae bacterium
GCAAAAGGCATTGTGGTATTATCTTGATCCCCATGCACGCCCCTGCTTCAACCTGAACCTGCTCGATGAGCTGCACCGGTTCCAGGCGCAGGTCGTGCGCGTCAATCGTGGCGGCGAAGGTGACCCGGCGACCCTGCCCATCCGTTACATGGTGCTAGCCAGCCGCACCCCCGGGGTTTTCAATCTCGGCGGTGACCTGCAACTCTTTGCCGGATTGATCCGCAACCAGGATCACAGTGGCCTGTTCAACTATGCCAAATCCTGCATCGACGTGCTGTATCCCAACACCGTCAACTTCGACCAACCGTTGACGACAATCACGCTGGTCCAGGGTGACGCCCTCGGTGGCGGCTTTGAAGCGGCCATCAGCAGCAACGTTGTCATCGCCGAACGCAGCGCCAAATTCGGTCTGCCCGAAGTGTTGTTCAACCTGATTCCCGGCATGGGTGCCTACAGTTTCCTGATTCGCAAAACCGGCCCCGATACCGCTGAGCGCATCATCATGAGCGGTGAACTGCTCACCGCTGAAGAAATGCACGAGTTGGGTCTGGTCGATGTGCTGGCCGAAGACGGCGAGGGCGAATTGGCCACCGTGAACTTCATCCGACGGCACCAGAAGCGGGGCAATTCCCACGTGGCGATGAATCGCATCCGGCAGTGCGTCAATCCGGTGACCTACGAAGAGCTGATTCAGATCACCAATATCTGGGTGGATGCCGCCCTCAAACTCACCGACCGCGATCTGCGCATGATTGAGCGTTTGGTTCAGGCCCAGAACCGTCGGGCCGAAAACACCGAAACGGTGCAGCCCAAGGCCATGGAAGGGCACGGATAATCAGGCTCAGGTCGTTTGCGGCACCGGCAGATTCAGCGAGTTGATGGCAACAACCAGGTCAGCCACCCGCAACGGTTTGGCGAGATGCATATTCATCCCCGACGCCAGACACTCCGATACGTCATGCTTGGTCGCCTCGGCGGTCACCGCCAGGATGGGAATCTCGGCCAATTTGTCTTCCCGGGCCCGGATTTGCCGCGTCGCTTCATGGCCATTCATCACCGGCATACGCACATCCATGAAAATCAGATCGTAGGTGTCCTGCTCCACCATCTCGAGCGCTTCTGAGCCGTTTTCTGCGATATCCACCTGAATACCGATGCGTTTGACCAGGTTCTTCATCACGATCTGGTTGAACTTGTTGTCCTCCACGACGAGGGCCTTGTAACCGAAGTCGGGCAGTTCAATCGAAGTCGGAGCCACATGCGGCGCAACCGGAGCCTCGGCTTGTTCCAGGGCCAGATCCACCGTGAAGATACTGCCTTCACCCACACCGCTGCGCACGCTGATGTCGCCGCCCATGAGCAGGGCCAACTGGCGACTGATCGCCAGGCCCAGACCGGTGCCACCGAACTGGCGGGTGGTGCTATTGTCCGCCTGCTCGAATTGTTTGAATACCGCCACCAGGCGATCTTCGGGAATACCGATGCCCGTATCGATGACGGCCAAATGAATGCGCGAGGCATCCTTCGGATTCACGCCGCAACTCAGTTTCACGGAACCGGTCTCGGTGAACTTGATGGCGTTGCCAACCAGATTGAAAGCGATCTGGCGCAAGCGCATGGGATCGCCCTTGAAATGTCGGGGCGCTTCGGCCGGGTAGTCAAAGATCAGTTCGATGCCTTTGCCCTCGGCCGTTGAGCGCATCAACTGGTGCACATCGCCGAGCACCTGCTTGAGATCAAACGGCACCGACTCGATGGTCAGGTTGTTGGACGAGATCTTGGAATAGTCCAGGATGTCGTTGATGATATGCAGGAGCGACTCGGTCGAGCGCGTGATGATTTCGAGGTGCTCGTGCTGGTTCTGGTCCAGTTCCGTATCGCGCAGGGCCTCAGCCATACCCAGCACACCGTTCATCGGCGTGCGGATCTCATGGCTCATGGTGGCCAAAAACTGGTCCTTGGCCTTGTCCGCCAATTTTGATTTGGCCAACTCCACTTCCAGCGCCGTCATCTTTTTGAGGCGACGCAGGACCCCCATGAAGAACATCGGCAGGACAATGACACCCAACAGCAGTCCCGAGCCCAGGTTCAGATGGCTGCTCCAGTAGTCGTTGTAGACCAGCAGGGAGCCAAAACCGAGGGCACCGGTGACGATGCCGAACTGCAGAAACCGCTCGCCAAAGCGGATACCATTGCCAATGATCACCCACAGGAAAATCGGGTAGTAGGAGGTCACATGCTGGTTGCCCAGATGCATGAAGATCGTCAGGATGCCCAGGTCGGTGACAATCGTCACCATACGGCGACGCGGACAACGGCCCGGGAATCGCTTCACGAGGGCGAACCAGATCGTCGCAAATGTCAGATAGGAAATGATGGTGACCAGGCCCGGCATGAAGGAAGCGCCCTGGTCGAGGCCCCTGCTGATCCCGTAGGCACTGAATACCACGAAGGAAATCACAGAGATGACCACACGGGCCCTGCTCTGGGATTCTTCTTCGTCTATTCTGGCTGCCAGAGACTCGGGCGAAGAGACCATTTTACTTTCCATCAGTTCGGGCACTCGTGCTGTCCGTGTGTTTTCGGCAAATGCACGGAGCGTTTGACTCTTTTTTTCGGGGGACCACGCGAATCGCGTGATCCCACCGCATCCAGTGACCTAGAAGGCCGGTTGGCCGCAGCCCACCACATCGGTGCCCGCACCCTGGTAATCGGGGCCAGTCAGGCTCCAGACAACGTTGCCCTGGCCATCGTAGGTGGCGATCATTTCCCACTGCTGGGTATTGATCGTCGCGGTCCCCAGGGGGCAACCGGCTTCGCTGACAACGACATCCAGCGACCAATCCATGGAGAAGCGGCCGCTCTGTGACGCCTGCGGCCCCACTTCGGCCATTTCGACCACCGTGGCGCCGGAACCGACCACACCGTAGTTGCCGCCTTCGCCCAGATAGCTGACCACCATCTCGGTATTCATGTCGTAGCTCATATCGGCCGAGGACTCGCCTTCGACCAGATGCATGTCCATGCCCAGGCCGTAGTTCATTTCCATTTCAGTCGCGCTCAGGGGGAATTGCATGGGGCCCTGGCCATTGCGGTACTGCACCCACAGCTCCAGGCTCATATTCCAGTAGCTGGGGGCCTCCATCTCAAACAGCGGCCCGGCGTAACTGAAAACCCAGGCATTCTGGGCCGGATCCCACACAACCGAGTCGGTATTGGCCTTGGCGAATTCCGCCTTGGCCATGGTCCAGGAATCGAAGCTGCCGCTGGCAATATCGGGAATTTCGGTGACCATGTTGTTGACCACATCGAGGGCCTGCAAGGTGATTTCCTCGGCCATCGCGCTGTCGACCGTCAGGGTATCGCCCTGCGGCGCTGTCGGGCTGTCGTCCCCGCCACAACCGACCAGGACCAGGGCCAGAGCGATCATGGCGATGGATGTCAGGGCGATTTTCAAATTCTGCATCAATTTTGCCTCCGTAAACATGGGCTTCGCGCCCGAGTTCTCGCAATATGCACGGACCGCCCGGCCCAGACTGTGCTGTTCCGTGCGCAATACCCGCAAAAAGACTCTGCTATCGAGCAAGTGCAAAAGGTAGGCCTTCAGGGGAAGCCGGCGGTGGGCTGTGGTTGCCGATAAGGGCGGCCGAGGGACGATACATCCCTCAAATTGAGGAGCAAATCCGGCCGGTCATTCCAGCCAGCGCAGTCAACCAGTCCAAGTGCCCGTGATCCGGGCTCCGTCCGGCACAGTCAAAGGTGTGGTGCTGTCATTGCGCATCTCCACCACGCCGGTCAAGACCACATCTCGTCCAAAATGGATGTCGCCCTGCACCGTCAGGCGCTCGCACCCCAGCAGCGACGGCGCCCCGTGGGGAAAATGTTCTTCCAGCTGGTCAATGAAACCGTAGTGGCGTGGATCCAGATCGATGACCACGCGCTCAAGTTGGCGTTGAGGATTGGCCCGGACCTGGAAATCTTCGGTCAGGATGTAGTTGTCCGACCGCACATCCAGCAAATCGTTGGTCTTTTTGATGGGCGCGAAGCGGGATTTGTCGATGCGCAGCGCACCGGCCCCCGCAAAAACCTCGATGGCCGAGCCCATGGCTGTTTCCAACTGGAAGACCGGCGTGGAATTTTTGTCGCGCGGGTCGACGGTTTTGGTATTGCGGATCATCGGCAGGCCCAGGATACCGTCCTGACGGTCGAGCATTTCCCGCAACACCGGCAGGTTCAGCCACAGGTTGTTGGTATTGAAAAAGCGGTGGCGCGTGATGTCCTGGAATTGGTCGCTGTCCTGGGGCGGGCACTGGGCCGACTCGCGCAGCAACAATTGGCCGGCCGGGCTCTGGGCCAGGTGCCCCCCCTTCTTGTCAGCCTCCGCGCGATCGGACACCTCCATCAGGAAGGGCAGGTTTTCCCCCACAAAATAGCCCAGAATGGCCGGGTCCATGACCGCGCCGAGGTTGTCCGAGTTCGAGACAAACGCCGTGCGATAACCGGCGTCCAGCAACTGGTCCAGCATGCCGCTGGTCACCAGGGCGGTGTAGATGTCGCCGTGGCCGGGCGGGCACCAGGTCAATTCCGGGTCGGCGGGCCAGTCGGCTGGGCTCAGGTCTGTCGCCCTCAACTTGGGCACTTTGTGCTGCAGGAAGTCCAAGGGGATCTGCTGGCCCAGTTCGGGATACCTGGTTAAAGCGGCGAGAGTATCGTCGCGGGTACTGAAGCTGTTCATCAGCACCAGCGGGATGCCCCCCAGCGAGGCCTGTTGCGCGATGATGTCCAGGAAAGTGTGGCCTTCTTTGACTGTCAGCAGCGATTTCGCCTTGGCCAACCCCATGCCCGTGCCCAGACCGCCGTTCAGTTTCAACAGAATGCTGTGGGAGAGCGCCTTGGTTCCGATTTCCACGTGCTCGGCAGTGATATCGTCCAGGCCCGGCACCTCGGCCACCGGCTGGATATCCGCTTCGGGGATCAGGCCGGTTTGCCCCGCGGCCAACTGGGTGAAGTAGTGCTGGAAAGTGCGGATGACGATGTCAGGCAGGTCGGCGGCGACCATGCGCTCGGCGACAGGGGCAAAATCGGCAGCGGCGAAATTTCCAGACGAGGCAGCCATGAGCATCTCCTGAGTTTGGGGGCGTTGGCGCCCCCCACCATAACAAGGTCGCCACGAAAATCCATGGTATATCGCGGGACATGGTTTATCCTTGGCGAATATTGCGAATATCACCCAGACCAACCGGGGAGCCACCCATGTTGCCTGCCGAGAAACTGACTGCTGTCGTATCCGGAATCGAAATCGACCTGGCCGCCATCGGGCGCCCCGCCGTGCTGGTTTTTCACGGGCAGGATACCGCCGCGGCGGCCATGGAAGTCAACAACGCCGTGCGCGCTGCCTTCCCCGATCCGGCCGAAGTGCTGGTCGCCTCGGTGATCGACCTGCGCCAATTTCCCTCGATGTTTCACGCCATGGTTAAGCCCGAGTTGGACAAGGCGTACCACAAGGCCGCCGGCAAATTGCCTGAAGGAGCCAATGCCACCGATTTGATCGTGCTATTGCCCGATTGGAAGGGCGCCACCCACGACGCCTGTGGCGTATCGGATTCCACCAAGACCGCCGCCGTGGTGATCGCCGCCGCCGATGGCAGCATCCTGGCCCGCAGCCAGGGCGAAGGCCTCGGCGAAGCCGCTGTCACCGCCCTGCAGAACCGGTAGCCCCATGGAGCAGTTGGCCTATCGCGACCACCACTACGTCCTGCAGCGGTTTCCCCTCAAGCACGGGGACCGCCTGCGCGCGTGGGATGCGGCCGATGAATACCTGCTGCGCTACATCAACGACGAGGAGTTGTTGGCACCGGACAGTCGCGTGCTGCTGCTCAACGACGCCTTCGGCGCCCTGGCGGTGCCCCTGCACCGCCAGCAACCTGTTTCGTGGGGCGATTCCCTTCTGGCCCGGCAGGCGCGCAAATTCAACCTTTACGAAAACGGCATCGAAGTCACGGAGCCCACCTTTGTGCCGGCCGATGAAAACCCGACCGGACTGTTTGATCTGGTGCTGATCAAGTTGCCCAAGAGCCTGGCGTTTTTTGAAGATCAACTGCTGCGGTTGCGGCCGTTGCTGGCCCCGGAGGCCCACGTCGTCACCGGCGGCATGATCAAGCACACCCCCAAGCGGGCTTACCTGCTGCTGGAAGAAATTCTGGGCACGACGGTCACCACCCAGGGTTGGAAAAAGGCGCGCCTGGCCCGCAGTGAATGCGAAGAACGGGAAAATCTGGCGGCGTGTTTGCCAACCACGACGTACAAACTGCCGGGCACCGAAATTGAATTGGCCAATTTGCCCAATGTGTTTTCGCGCGAAAAGCCGGATGTGGGCACCCGCTTGTTGTTGGCCAACCTGCCGTCAACGGACAAAAAAATCGCAGCGGTGGATCTGGGTTGCGGCAACGGAGTTCTGGCCGTCGCGCTGGCCCGGTCGTGTCCGCAGGCGCAGATCCTGGGCGTGGACGAATCTTTCCAGGCGGTGGCGAGCGCCAAAATGAACGCGGCGAATCTGGACATCCCGAATTTGGGCCCCGACGGCCCCCGTATGGTTTTTAAGATAAGCAACGGTTTGACCGACGAGCCGGCCGCCTCACGAGATCTGGTGATCTGCAATCCGCCCTTCCACCAGGGAATGGTGACGGGCGACCTGCCGGCCTGGACGATGTTCGCCGAGGCCCAGCGGGTTCTGCGCCCCGGCGGCGAATTGCGGGTCGTGGGCAATCGCCACCTGGGCTATCACGCCAAACTGCACCGGCTGTTCGGCGAGGTCAATCTGGTGGCTTCGGACAGCAAGTTCGTGGTCCTCAGCGCCATCAAAAGTAATAGCCAACCCTGAAGCCGGACCAGCTGTTGCCGCCAGCGGCCTTGATGCGAAACGAATATTCCCAGTGATCGAAGCGCAGGCCCAGACCGGGCACAAAACTCCACTCCTCAACCTTCGAATAGAACCCGGCCTCGCCGTTCATGAAAAACACGCCCAGGGCAAAGCGGGCTCCGGCCGAAAGTTCGAAAATATCAATGCCCGCGCCATCGCCCTCTTGCGGAAAATGATTCCAGCCCACACTGGCGCTCAGGTCGATCACGGGAATGAGGGGATAGTTGAACATGCCCTGCAGGCCATAACCGGTGCTGTACTGGTCGGCAAAATCCTGATAGGGCTGGGAGATCTGCACACCGGCGCCCCAGTAGTTGCCCGAATGCCAGCGCAGGTGTTCCTTGGCGGCCGGCTCCGGGTCGGCGGCTGCGGCAGCTCCGGTCAGCATCCCCAGCAGAACCAGGGTCAGCAGAGTTGTTTTGGTCGAATTGATGGGCCGCATGACGGCGTCCTCCCGATGACTACGTGTATATGGGTTTCAAGACTTCTGGGCCCAAAACGGCAAACGCGGCAAGGCCACCAACACCGCCGCCCCAATGGGCAGTGAGATGAAAGGTGAGACTCCCAGCCCCGCCGGCACGAATCCTACCACTACGGCGACCAGTGCGGCAAGCAAGGCGTAGGGAATCTGGGTGCGCACATGATCGTGGGGTTCGACACCGCACGAAATGGACGAGACGATGGTCGTATCGCTGAACGGCGAACAGTGGTCGCCAAATACGGCGCCGCTGAAGACCGCCGCCACCACCACGCTCAACAGCGTATCGCCACCACCGAGGGTCGCCGTCGCCGGCACCGCCAAAGGGAACAGCAGACCCATAGTGCCCCACGAAGTGCCCGTCGCAAAAGAAATCGCCGCGCCGGTCAAGAAGGTCAACGTTGGCATCAGCCACAACACATCGCTGTCGCGCAGCAAACCACTGATGAGTTCGGCGGTGCCCAGGGCGCCCATCACGCTGCCCATGATCCAGGCGGCAAACAGAATGCCCACCGGGCCGATCATGGCGCCGACTCCGTTGCCGAAGGCCCGCACCGGTGTCGTCAGTCGCGAGCCACGACCGGACGGAAACACCAGGACCGCCACCACCGTGGCGATCACCGCGGCCAGCACCAATACGAGTGGTCCGGCATCCGATCCCAACGCCGCCACCATGCGCGCGCGGCTGTCGGGCCAGCCGGGAGCTGCATCACCCAAAGCCATGAAGCCGACGAAAAATGCCACCAACAGCACCGCCAACGGCCCCAAAGCCGTGGCCGGATGGCCCGGATTTCCGCTGGCAGACCGCAGATCACCGGAAATATCAGAACCCGTCTGTTCCCGTTTCGCCGCGGCCACAAAACCCGCCATCGGGCCCGGATGGAACTGGAACCGAATCGCCACAAAAAGCAAAACCAGGGTGAACCAGCTGTGGAAGTTGTAGGGCAACGACTGCAGGAAAATCAGGTAGGGATTGACGTCCCGGCCGGCCAGGGCGTAGGCCTCGCCGATCATCGTGAGTTGGAAAGCGATCCAGGTCGAGATGAAGGCCACGCAGGCCACCGCGCTGCTGGTCGAGTCGACGATGTAGGCCAGCTTGGCCCGGGCCACGCCGCTGCTATCGGCCAGGCTGCGGCTCACCCTGCCGACGACCATGCTGTTGGCCAGGCCGTCAAAGAAGCACAACAGACCCAGGCCCCCAGCGGCCATTTCGACCCGCGGTCCGGCTTGGCGACCCGGCGAAACCAGGCGCTGCAGCAACGCTGTGAAGCCGCCGCCAGCTTCGAGCACCGCGGCAAATCCGCCCAGAATCAGGGTAAAGGCCACCGCGCCCATCTTCCAGGAGCTTTGCAGATTGGGCACCAGATGATCGGCGAACAGGGAGAGGTAGGCGGTCCAGGGATTGCCGGCCTGCACCAGGATGGCCCCGGCCAGACCACCGACCAGCAAACCGGTCAGGGCGTGGCGGGTCAGGATGATCACCGTCAGGGCGACCAGTGGTGGCCAGACGGCCCGCACCGGGGCCTCGCTGACAGCCAATACAAACGTGCCCAGCAATAGGAGGCCGATGGTGATCAGAATCCGCGCGCTGGAATAACGCGCGGCCGGAGTTGTGTTATTGGCCAAGGTGGTCCTCAGTTGGGTCGCTCAGTCAGGAAAAAGCTTTCTGTTCGCTTCCCATACTAAGCCAGAACCCGCCCCAACGTCCACCTCGTGGTCAGCGCACCGTCCTGCCTACCGATACAGCGACTTCACCGCCCCCCACTTGGCGTTCTGCTCAAAGGTGTAATTGCCAAAAGTGAACACGGGCAAGTCATGCGATCCGGAAGCCGGCGCCATGTCCACAAGGTTGTCCCCCGAGTCTTCATAATCCACATAGGCCATGGTATTGGGATGGCTGGCCGGCGAGGTGGGCACCAGTTTGTAACCCACCGGACTGTTGCCCATCGTCATCACTTCGAAGGTCGCGAGGGTCGCGGCCCGTCCGCTCGAAACCGGCACGGCCGAGGCGTAGCCGGCGACGATGTTGTCGGTCCCGCCCAGGTTGATCGCCGGGATGGGAAAAGTCACTGTCAACAACATGTCACCATTCGGCGGCTCGATAGCGCATTCAAAACCCGAAACGAATTCCACATCGCGCGAGCCCCCGTCATCGAAGCTGTCGTTGACCGGGTCCAGCAGTATCAGGTACAGCATGTGGGTCGAATTAGGGGCGATTTCCACTTCGTTGACGCTGGCGCTCGCGTCATAGAACAGACCCAGGCGGTTGTCATCTGCCACGGCGCTGGTCACGAAGAAAAAAACAGAAAAGATCACAAAGAAAAAGCGGGTACGAGCGAGACCAATAGTCATGACGGCTCTCCAGGGATTGAGTGATGGCGAGATCCAACACCGGTATCCTGTCCGGGAGCTCTGTTGCTTCAGAGGGCGACCTGAGTAGCGCAAAACCAGGGCGGCGAACCCCGGTTCGGTTGATTGTCATTTCTGCGAGCTGTCTCAACCTACGAAAAGAAGACGGGCCACACAAATGGGCGGCCCGTCTGAGTTTTTGGCGGCTACATTTCCCGGCGGATGGTCACCGAGAACATATTGAAGGCGGATTCGTCGGTCAGACCGTTGCTCATGAGCGACCCGGTTTTCATGGACCCCCAATCCAGAGTCACACCAAAGGGTTCGATCCACGGGCGCGGCACGTCCAGGCCCAGACCATATTGACTGGAGCCACCAAAAAGCTGTTTGTCCCGCCCGACCCGAAAGGACAGGGCCTGCAGCAGGGTCAATTCGGCACCATAATAGCGGTCACCAAAATATTCGTCAGCCGCCCGCACGTCCTTGAACACATAGGCCACAGTCAGCACGATTGCCTCGCGGGATTGCTCCGTATCGATGGCCAGGGCCAAGCCCAACCCCAGGCGCGCATCTTCAGGCACATAGTGGTCGTCATCGATATTGCGCAAAACGCCGGCTGCGCTGGCGATCAGGCTCGTGCTTTGCCAACGATGCCGGTACCGACCCGAAGAGCCGAAGTCCAGGCCCATGACGTGGGTGACTTCTTTCGGGCTGTTGAAGCGGTAGTTGCGGTGAGCCAACCCGACGGTCCAGTCCCAGGGGGATCCGGGTGCCAACAAGGCGGCCACATTCATGCTGCCGGCGATCACCTGCACCCGATCGTCGATGCGGAAGGTCTCGCCCGTACCTTCCGGCATATAGGCCGTGCGGACCAACTTGCTGTCGCTGACAAAATCCATGCGCGCCAGGCCGATCCGGAAGGCGCCTGTTTCCACCGCCGCGGCATACTGGTGAAAATCCAAATCCGCCAGGTAGGCCAGGTGGCCATAGCCGGCCTGCACGGCTTCGCCCTCGGGCAAGGGAGCCGGGTTGTCGAAAATGGACATGGGTCCCCGTGAAACAGCCAAATCAGACTGGCCCATGGACTCGGACCTCGTGCCGGCAAAGAGGGGCTCCCAGACAGCCACCGGGCCGACCCGGGCAAACCCCGCGGCCTGCGCCGTCGCCGCCAAACAAGCCAGGCAGGCTGCTGCCAACAGGATCTTCAAACTTCGGGCGGGATGTGGCACGAGGCTCCCCTTCTGCATTTTGATCACATCTGATCACCAGCCATCAATATAGGGGCTCCGCCGTGGCTATCAATGGACTTTTGCGCCAGGCGGCGACCGCCGGCCACCGGTTCGGCGGTCACGACGTAGCGGTCGTCCGAGGGAGTCCAGCCACCAAACGGATGACAGGTGATGAGCGTCAGCAAAGGCGATCCGCCCTGGACCATCACTTCGGTGGCTGAGCGATCGACAATCGCGGTCTGCCGGACACGGTACGAACGCTGACCGCCGGCAAATTCGACCACCAGCAAATCGCCCTTTTGCAGTCCTGCCATAAAACTGGCCCAACTGTCGCGATGCCCGGCCAGAACCGTGTTGTCGTCCTGGCCAGGCCGGGCAGTGCCACCAACATGGGCCAGGCCAAAGGCCATCGTTTGCCCGGCCGAGCCCGCCAAGACCGGCAGGCTCACACCCAACCGGGGCGCCAACAGGCGCGCCACCGGCTGGAAG
The DNA here is from genome assembly GCA_964562635.1 of uncultured Fibrobacteraceae bacterium. Classification (GTDB taxonomy): domain Bacteria; phylum Krumholzibacteriota; class Krumholzibacteriia; order LZORAL124-64-63; family LZORAL124-64-63; genus JAGRNP01. Next base: position 11,465 of record CAZLUL010000027.1, read on the forward strand.
TCGGCCCAGTGCCAGGGCGGGTGCTCGTTGCCGTCACTGAGATGGGCGGCCAGGGCCGCGTCGACCAACTCGGCCGCCAGAGTGGCCTTGACCTGCATATATCCGTCGCGACCCAGCAGACTGATCCCGCCCAGAATCAACAGGGTCCAGACACTCAGGAAGCGCAGGGAGCGGCGGGTCAACATGAGCGGCCTCCCGTGGTTCCTTTGGCCCCGGTAGTCCTGATGGCCCGCGCGCGCCAACCAGCCAGACCGGTCAGCAGCAAGACCAGACCCAGTGCCCGCCACAATGGTGCCAAGGTGCCACCCTGGGGCAACTCGCCCAACAGGGTGGAGCCGGCGGGCAGGCCATTGGCCAGGCGGTGACTGGCCTCAGGGCCTTCACTGCTGACGATTTCTTCGACCGCCACGCGGCTGGTGAAGCGGGTCACCAGGCCAAAATCCAGGCCGGTTGCGACGATGCGGCTGCGCAGGTCATTGCGGTCGCCGCCGCCGTCGTAGGCGGCCAACAGGTCATCGACTTTCAAGTTGGCCCAACGCACAGCCACGCCCGCGGATTCCATGCCGTCAGCGGTGGACAATGCCAGGGCCAGGTCTTGCCCCGCCCAACGCGCGCGCAGGAATCCTTCCAGATCGGTGCCGGCCGCAAAGCGCCCCGACCACAAGGTCAGCTCGCCGCTGAATGGCGCGGCCAATCGTGCGGGATAGCCTTCGGGCTGCGGCCCGCCTGCGGTCCAGTCCAGGTGCGGATCCACCAGCTGGGGCCGGGCAATGCGATTCAGGAAAGACGTCAGGCGCGCGGCGTCGCCACCGTGCCCGGAGACAAATATGCTGAGTCCCCCACCCTGCCCCGCCAGGCGCCGCACCAGGTAGCGGTTGGGCGCCATGCCGATGCCCACCACATGCAGGCGGATGCTGCCCAGATGGGCGATCGTCTCGCGCAGCAGTTGGTCTTCGTTGCCCACCGCCGCATCGGTCAGCAGGATGATGCGCCGAGCCCGCTCACCGGGCACCGAAGCCAGAAACGCTGTCTGCGCCCGCAGAAGGGCCGGATGCAACGCCGTGCCCCCATCGGCGCGCAGGCTGCGCACCCAACGGCGGGCATCACCCAAGGTGGCCGGCGACACGCCCTGAAAATCTCCCTGCCAGAACAGGCTTTGGTTGTTGAAGGCCATGATGTTGAACTGATCACCAGGCTCCAGTTCACCCAGGGCCGTGGCCAGCGCTTCCTGCGCCTGCACCAACGAAGGCCCGTCCATCGAACCGGAAATGTCCATCACGAACAAGGTCTCGGTCGGTGGAGCTGCAGCCGTCTCAACGGCTGGCCCATCGGGACTGTTTTGCATGCCCGGCACCACCATCACCAGGGCGTAGCGGCCTTCAGGCCGGTCCTCAAAAAAGACCGCTGGTTGGGCCATGGCCGCGCTCACCGGTCGCCACCGCAGAATAAAATCGCGATCCGCAGGCACGGTCCGCCGCTCGGGTCCCGCCAACCACAGGGCGCCATTCTGATGCACCGACAAGTCGTGCGAGGGGCTGAGCAGATCGGCCAACTCCAGGCCCGGGTTCAGGCGCACGTCGATACTGGCCTCGGGGAAATCCGGATTGTCACCGCGCACAAAAGGCGGGCTCAGGCGCTGAGCCTCGGCGATCGCCGACGCATTCCCGGGCACAGGTGCGGACATCCCGGAGTCCGCCGACGACTGCCGCCAGTCGTCGGGAAAATAGCGCGGCGTAAAAGTCAGCGGCACCACCAGGCCAAACCAGCCGTCCTCGTAGCTGGCTTGGTCCAGGTACTCCAGGCGCACGGTCACTTTTTCGCCGGGACCGATGTTGGCCACCTCGGTGGTGAACAGGTTGGGCCGCTGGCTTTCGACCAACGCCGCGCGCCGACCACTGTCGCGCGCTTTCTGGTAGGTGCGACGAGCCTGGGATTTTTCCTGCACCACCGAAACGATGCGCCGCTCGCCAACCAACAACTCCATGGCAAAAACGGTCGCCCCTTCGGGCAACGGAAAGACATAGGTCGCCTCGATCACCTGATCGCTGGGGTTGACGAATTCTTGTCGGACGACCGCCTTGATCAGCGGGCCGGACACCTCCAGATCGATGGCCGTACTGAGGGCGGGCACGGCGCAGGAGTGCCCGGACGACGAAATCGAGAGTTCGCCAAATCCCGTCACCTGGACGGCCTCGGCATCGTTGATCATCATCAAAATCGCGAAGGTCCAGATGAGCAGATGGGTCATCAGGCGCGGCATACGGGACGGGTTGGCAACAGTCTTTTTCAGCATGGTAAGCCTCCTTTTCTCTCTCGAAAAGGCAAAGAGCGAGCCAAGTCTTATCTGTTTCGCGACAACGATTTAAAGCCCATATTAGTCACCTAGTGTCCGACCATCTGGACCTTTTTGTGTCCAACCGGACACACTACGACCGCATCGGGGACACTGACCGCACCTTCAATGACGATGTTTGGTGCGAACCGCCGACCAATTAGGCTCCGGTTTCCGGTTGATCTTGCGCCTTTTCTCTTTTACTTGTTGCAACAACTTTCCGCTTCACATATATTATCCCTCACATCACCACACCCGTGAAAGGCTGACATGTCCACCTTGCGCAAAGACCTGAAGCAGTCCCGCGATTTTGAATCGATCGAACAGGAGACCCTCCTGAATATGTTGCGCACTGCCGGACATGTGGCCGGACCTTTCGACCGGTTGTTCAAGGAGCACCAGCTCAGCCAACCGCTGTACAACGTCCTGCGCATTTTGCGGGGCCAGCAGGGTGAAGGATTGGCCTGCTCCCACATCGGCGACCGCATGGTGACTCGGGTGCCGGATGTGACCCGCCTGATCGACAAGTTGATCAAGCTGGGTTTGGCCTCGCGCGAACGGTCGGCTACCGACCGGCGCGTGGTTCTGATTTCCATCACGCCGCGTGGGCAGGCGTTGTTGGCCAAAATGGATCGGCCCACGACCGAATTGCACAATGCGATTCTCGGGCACATGAGCGCCCGCGAGTTGAAGGAATTGAACCGATTGCTGGTGAAAGCCAGATCAAACGCATAAACCCGACAGAGGAGACAAGACATGAATACGAAGCGCGGAATGGCAGCCCTGGCCCTGGTGGCCACCATGATTTTAGGCACCGGTGTGGTGCTCGCCGCCGACTACGAAGTCGATGCGGCCCACAGCGCGGTAGGCTTCCAGGTCAAGCACCTGACGATCAGCAAAGTGAACGGCTCGTTTGGCGAGGTCGCCGGCACCTTCGTCTTCACCGAAGGCGAACCCGACTCCTGGCAGGCCGAAGCCACCATCCAGTTGGCCTCCGTCGACACCGGCAACCAGAAGCGCGACGATCACCTGCGCGGCGAAGACTTTTTCAATGTGGCAGAATTTCCGGTCATGACCTTCAAGTCCACCAGCGTGAAGATGGACAACGACAGCGAAGGCACGATGACCGGCGACTTGACCATGCATGGCGTGACCCATCCGGTGACCCTGGATCTGGAGTACAACGGCTCGGTGAAGGATCCCTGGGGCAGCGAACGGGCGGGCTTCAGCCTGACTGGCAAGCTGAACCGCAAGGACTGGGGCCTGACCTACAACGCAGCCCTCGAAAGCGGCGGTCTGGTCATTGGCGAAACGGTGAAGATTTCGCTGGATGTCGAAGGCATCAAGGCCAAGTAGCTTTCTGTTTCTGCGCCCCCGCTGCCATCTGGTGGCGGGGGCTTTTTTTGCGTCTGGTCTTTGACGGCTCCGCCGACCTGCGGTATAGATTGGGTTGTGCCTCCGAAACTGTGTTTTTGTCGATTTCTATCCATGTGACTCGGTTTTTTGACCTTACAACACCTTCAAATCGAACCGCAAAGGCGATTTGCTGTCATTTTTGGACCGGACACAATTTCAGAGGCACAACCTATAGGTTGCACTGAAACAACGGCCAAGGCACCAGCGAAGGAATGGCGATGGATCAGATCACCTCCGACATCCGCGATATGTACGAAAAATTTCCCTACCCCTCCGGCAAGCCGACCAACCGACTGGGCAGCGATGTGGATTTGATTCTTTCCTACGGGGCCCTGGCACCGGCGCCCAGCGGTACGCGCCAGGTTCTGGACGCAGGCTGCGGTCGTGCCCTGGGGCTCATTGGCGCCGCTACCCTGCAACCGGAAGTGCATTTCACGGGCATCGACATCAATCGGGTGGGGCTGGCCGATTCGCAGGCCGCCATCACCCAGCGCGGGCTCAAAAACATCCGACTGCAGGAAGTTGATCTGATGACCCTCACGGGCTTGGAGACACCGCCCGGTGGCTATGACGTGATCCACAGTTCCGGCGTGATCCATCACCTGAGTGATCCGGCAGCGAGTCTGGCCTTGTTGCGCGAAAATCTGGCCCCCCACGGCTTGGTCAACCTGATGGTCTACGGCCGCAACGGCCGCGACCCATTGCTGAAAACCGCCGCCGCCATCGATGTGCTTTTTGCGGCTGAGACACCGCTGGTTGAGCGGGTGGCCCTGGCCCGACAAGTGGCCATCTTCGGCTCCGGACATCTGTTGAAGGGCAGTCGGTTTGCCGACACCGGCCAGGTCGACGACGTGGAGTTGGTCGACCGGGTGCTGAACGCGAACGAAACCACCTACGACATTGCCGGTCTGTGGCGGATGATCGACGCGGCCGGCTTGCGCTTCGTGCGCTGGGCCGAGCCCCTGGACTGGCAGACGGAAATACAGGTGCCGGACTCGGACCTGCGGGACCACCTGTTGACGTTGTCCCCGGTCGAGCAATACCAATTCCTGGAGATGGTGCTCTGCCCACCCAGCCTTGAGGTCATGCTGGCCCACAAGGACAATGCGCCGCGACCGGACCTGGGCCTGGCCGACATTGCCGACAGCGTGTTTAGGGTCAGCCCCGAGATCACCATCGCCACTAGCGTGCGGCACACACCGGCCGGCACCCGCACCGAAACCCTGGAGCTGAAGGTGCGCAACCAGGATTCGGTGCCCATCGCCACCGGCCCCACGGCAGCAACCCTGTTGGCCATGCGGGAATGGGGCGACGACCGGCCCGGACGGGACCTGCAGACCAAACTGGCAGCGCTGGGTCTCGAGGCGGCGGACATCCAGGCGGTCATTCTGGAACTGCTGCGGGTTGACGTGCTGTACCGTCCCCACCGCTGATTTGGGCCGGTTTTCGCCTGAAAAGGCGACCCGGCTGGCGTTCGTTTGGGAATAGTGTGGAAATAGGGTGGGAATAGATCTGGCGGCGCAATTTGGACTGTACAAGACCCGCCCAAGGCGGCAATCTGGCCTCAGGAATTGATCTGAAACGGATCTGCACCGAAAAATGTATTCAGGAGGTATCGTGATGAAGAAGGGAAACTTGATTCTGCTGGCCGTGGCGGCAGCCTTGCTGCTGGTGATCGCCGGTTGCAGCAGTGGGGACCAGGAAGCGGCCACGCCGCAGGCTGAAACGACCACTGAGACGGTCGCGACCCACGACTGTGACGGCCCCTGCCCCATGAAGGATGTGGCCATGGATCATCTGACCGAAATCAACGGCAAGTACTACTGCGCCGGTTGTGCGGTCAAAGCCAAGGTTGATGCCGAGGCCGAAGGCACCGAGACAGATGACAGCCACGAAGGGCACAGCCACGGTTAGCGCCAACGGCCAATGCGCAGGCACTGGTTGATGCGCAGGCACTGGCGGCGGTCGGAGATTGATCCGGCCGCCGTTTTTTGTTATCCTCTTTGTTGTCCTGCGGCCGCCAAATCCTTGGCAACACTGGTATCTCCGCGAAAGGCCCTCCCCGAAAATGAAGAAGTTCATCGCGCGCAACGGCAAGGCCTTCATGGCCAACGCCCTGTTCTGGGCCCGCCGCACTTTTGTGGAGAAGAATCTGGACCCGAGCCAGAACTCGATCCTGATTTCCTGGGCCACCTACAGCCCCTGGTTGTTGGATCGCGAGTTCAAAGATACCCACGCCGTCATCAAGGACCGCACTCTGGTCGACCTCTTCCGGTGCTACGAACTGTGGCACCTGTTGGCGCAGACCGCTCACCTGGCAGGCGATGTGCTGGAAGTCGGCACCTGGCGCGGCGGCACCGGCTGCCTGCTGGGCAAGCGCGCCAAGTTATTGGGGCTGCCGGCGGAAATTTTCCTCTGCGATACGTTTGAGGGCGTCGTCAAGACCGGCGATGTTGACGCCAACTACGGTGGTGGCGAACACGCCGATACTTCCATTCCCATAGTTGAAGGGCTGGCCCAGGATCTGGGCCTGGACAACATCCGCATCCTCAAGGGCATTTTCCCTGAAGACACCGCCGACCAGATCAGCGACCGCACCTTCCGGCTTTGCCACATCGATGTGGACGTTTATCAGTCAGGTAAGGACATCCTGGAGTGGGTCTGGTCGCGCCTGCCCATCGGGGGTGTGGTGGTTTTTGACGATTTCGGATTTCCGAGCACAACCGGCATCACCAAACTGGTGCACGAGTTTGAAGGCCAGCCGGACCGGGTTTGCGTGCAGAACATCAATGGGCATGCGGTGTTTGTGAAGACAGCCTGATTCGTTCCGCGGCTCAGAAGCTCATACCCAGACCCGTAAACGTGCTCCAATCGGTGCGTTCGACACCCACCGGCGGCCGGGCGTTGTCTTCGATGGCCACCCCCACCTTCAGGTCCACTTCACCGCTCACTTCCACACTCAAAGTCAGATTGCCGACCGTGCGCGAGGCCGATACGTCGCTGAACAAGGGCTGCCAGAAGGCCACCGCCTCCAGCTTCGTATTGCTGCTCAGTCGCCGCGCCACATGCAGGAATACCGACAGGCGGCCGCGGCTCACGTGACCTTCTTCACCCTTGCGCCGTTCGACTTCCAGCATCGGGATGGCCCCCAGCGCCAATACGCCATTGTCGTCCCGGGTGATGTCATAGCGCGGCCCCACGCCGGCCAGCCAGCGCGAGTCCAGGCGTTGGAAAGGGTTGTGCTGCACCTGGAGAAAAGACACGGTGCTCCACGGTCCGCTCAACTCGCGATTGTGACGCAGGTGGACCACCACGTTGCGGGCGGTCTCGATATTGTCGCTTTCCTGGTAGCCCCCGGTGACCTGCAGGCGGAAACGATTGCGTTCGCCTTGCCACTGCACCCGGCCACCGGTTTCGACCAGGAAGCTCTCAGTATTGCCCCCGCTGCCGGACAGCAGGCCGTCGAGGCGACCGCTCCAGCCGGGCTCGGTGGTCTCGGTGCCTTCCAGGGTGTTGAGAATCACGCTGGACTGGACCGGGTGAGGGAAAACGGTGAACAGAAGCAGGCAGGCCAGAACGGCCAACTGGCGGACAAATCGCGGCACGATGCACATCCCTGTGTTGAGGCGGAATTGGTGGGAATCCGTTCCCGGGGGAAATATAGGCCAGGAGCTCCCAAAACGCACCCCTGGCGCACCACCATCAACCGGCGCACGGCGGTACCCTGCGGCGTCTCCAGCCGCAAAAAACAGATGCCCATACCCAGGCAATTCGCGTTTCGGAATAATTTGCTCATCATTTATTTTCGGTTTCAGGACAACCCTTCGGCGGCCAGAGGCGTCATTTCCTAAAACCCGGATCACCCACGAGGTGGCCCGACGTGAGAACCCGCCACCCCCGACCGGCTGGTCTCCCAGCGATTCCGGCGCGCTTCGGCTGCGCTGTATGAACCGGATTCCCCACCGAAAGGGATTGGCATGCCGCTCCGCCTCCGTGCCCTCGCCATCAGCTCTGTCTTGTTGTTCCTCGCCCTGGCCAGCGGTGCCTTCGCCGCCAGCGACGGGTCGGCCACCACCACGTGGGATTGTGACCCGGCCCTCGTGCCCCTGGCCTCGAGCATTGGAGCAAAACGCCTGACCGGACCCGTCGCCCTCGATGGCGTCCTGAACGAAGCTGACTGGCAGCGCCCCGGAGAGGACCGCCTCATCCAGAACGATCCAGACAACGGATGCCGCCCGCGCCACCGCACCGTCTTCTGGATCGCCTACGACGACAATGCGCTCTATGTCGCGGCCCGCATGTTCGATACGGCCCCCGACTCGATCGCCGCCCGCCTCGGTCGACGCGACACCTGGCCCACCTCGGACTGGGTCTACCTGAATCTGGATACCTTCAACGATGACCGCAACGCCTTCTCATTCTCCATCAACCCCGCCGGCGTGCTCGGCGACGCAGCGCTGTACAACGACGGCTGGGACGACTCGTCATGGGACGGGGTCTGGGAAGCGGCCACCCTGATCGACGATCAGGGATGGACCCTGGAAGTCCGTATTCCCTTTTCACAGCTCAAATTCCCCGACACCGAAGAACAGGTCTGGGGCCTCAACTTCTCACGCCGCATCCTGCGCTACAACGAACGCAGCGAACTCTTTCACAACCCCCGCAACGAAGGTGGCTATGGGAACCGCTTCCCCGACCTGGTTGGCATCCGCGGCATCAAGCCACAGAACAAGGCCGAGCTGCGCCCCTACGCTCTGGGCAAACTGGAGGACCTGGAGGTCGATCCGGACGATCCGTTCCGCAGCAGTCCTGATGTCTCGGGCAATATCGGCCTGGACATCAAGGCGCCCCTGTCCAACAACCTGACCATGAACGCGACTGTGAACCCGGACTTCGGGCAGGTTGAGGTCGATCCTGCGGTGGTCAATCTGTCGGCCTATGAGACTTTCTACGAGGAACGGCGCCCCTTCTTTGTCGAGGACGCCAATATTTTCCGCTTCGGCCGCGAGGGCCTGAACAGCAACTGGAACTTCAACTGGTTCGACCCCATGCCATTCTACAGCCGCCGGGTCGGACGAGCGCCCCAGCTCGGGATCCAGGCGGACTTCGACTTCGCGGACATCCCCCAGTACACGACGATCCTGGGCGCCGCGAAGATCAGCGGCAAGATCGGCCAGATCTCCGTCGGGGCCTTCACGGCCTTTACGGCGCAGGAAAAGGCGCAACTGCAGTCGGGCAACGAACGCTCCGAGCAAGTCGTCGAGCCCCTCGCCAACTATTCGGTGGTGCGCATGAATACGACCCGCGATGAGGGCCTCAAGGGTATTGGCGCGATCGTGACCCACACGGCCCGCGACCTGGACGATCCGGTCAGCCAGGCTTCACTGGACCGCCGGGCCTTGACCGGTGGCATCGACGGCTGGACCAACCTGGACGAGGACGGGGTGTGGGCCCTGAAGGGGTACCTCGGCGGCAGCCACTTGACCGGCAGCGAGGAGGCCATCGGCGACATCCAGACCTCATCCCGCCACTATTTTCAGAGACCGGACGCTGATCACGTCGCCTACGACCCAACGGCCACCTCGCTCGACGGCTGGGTCGGGCGCCTGGGCCTGAACAAGCAGTCCGGCAATTGGCTATGCAACGCGACGGCCGGCTACTCATCGCCCGGCTACGACGTAAACGACCTGGGCTTCATGTTTCGCACCGACATGATCAACACTTCGGTGGTCGGCGGCTACCGCTGGCTCGAACCCAACGCGGTGTTCCGCAGGCAAACCGTCAACCTGGCGACCTACTGGACCTGGGACACGGGTGGGTTGGCGGACGGCGGGGGATTCGGCGCCTGGTACTCCGGCCAGTTCGCCAACTGGTGGAGCCTGAACGCCCATGTCTTCTACAACCCCGAGACCAACGATCCGCGCCGGACCCGCGGCGGGCCAAACATGCGCACATCCCGCAACCGGGAATTCGACCTGGCCCTGGGCACGGACAGCCGCAAGAGCATCGCCGTAACGGCCGACCTCTTCGCCGCAGACAATGCGGTCGGCGGGGCCAATGTGTCCGGCGGTCTGTCTGTCGAGTTCAAGCCGGCCAGCAATCTCAGCTTCGAAATCGGGCCTCGCTATACCTGGGACTCGGCGGACGCACAGTACTACGATACGGTCGCCGACCCGGCCATGACCGCGACTTACGGCAGTCGCTATATCTTCTCGGACCTGGAATACCGCCAGTTCAGCATCGAGTCGCGCATCGACTGGACCTTCACGCCCGGCCTGACCCTGCAGGCCTACGCGCAGCCTTTGTTCGCCAGCGGCGACTACACGCGCCTGAAGGAACTGGCCCGTGCCTCGTCCCGCGATTTTGATATCTACGGCGAGGCCAATGGTTCGAGTATCACCTATCGACCCGACCTTGATGCGAACAACCCCTGGCTCGTGGTGCCCGACGGGACGGATCCGGGCAACAGTTTTGCGCTGCCTGATTTGGACTTCAACTTCAAATCCCTGAAGGTGAACTTGGTATTGCGCTGGGAATATGGTGCCGGCAGCACTTTCTACTTCGTGTGGACTCAGGACCGGGCAAATTTCGAGGATCCGGGCAGCTTCGATCTGGGTCGTGACGCACAGTCCCTCATTGACGCGCCTGGCGAGAACATTTTCATGGTGAAGATTTCTCAGTACTTCTCGTTGTAGATCGGGACGCGATGGCTGCACACCCAGCGTCCCCAGCCAAGGCCGGAGCCGCAGGATATTGGGTTGCCGTTAGGGGAGGCGCAATAGCCGATCGTACGGTATATTCAACGGACCCGACAATTCAGCCTCGGAGGACGACCCTGAACCGCGAAATTCCACAAAATCAGCGCCCCCTGCAGATCGCCGATTGGCAAGTTCTGCCCGACCGCCTTTTGGTCCGTCGCGGGAACGAGAAACATGCGCTCGAGCCGCGCCTGATGGAAGTGCTGGTCCAACTGGCCCTGCGCCCGGGCGTCGTCATCTCGCGGCAGGATCTCCTGGATGAAGTCTGGGGCGAAACCGTGGTCCAGGAAGAGGCCCTCACCCAGGCGGTTTCGCAAATTCGGCGCATCCTGGGCGACGACCCACGCCAGCCGACCCTGATCGAGACGGTGCCCAAACGGGGTTACCGTTTGCTGGCGACGGTAACGCCGCTCCCACCGAATACCGAAACGGCAGCTGAAGGATCGCGCCGCTTTCCCCTGAGAGCAGCCGCTTTCTTGGCGGTGTTGGGTGTCGGTCTGGTGCTGGGGTTGGCCTTCTGGCCAAGCTCACCGCCGACAGACCCGCAGGCCGAATTTTGGGATGCGCGCCCCTTGACCTCATTGCCCGGAGATGAAGGACAGGGCGCCCTGTCACCGGCAGGAACCCACGTCGCCTTCACGCGACGAGCGCCGGAATCGGCGGCCTACAAACTGCATCTCAAACGTCTCGACTCCGAAGACCTGATACCGCTGACGGATGAACCCGGGAACGAATTTCACCCGTGTTGGTCGCCCGACGGCGAGCGCATCGCTTTTGAACGTCGGCATGAGGGCCAGCGCCGGGTCTGCGTGGTGGCCGCCATCGGCGGTCCGGTCCAGGAACTGGGACCTGTGCATTGGCGCCTCGGCGGCTTGGACTGGTCGCCGGACGGCGCCACGATCGTCTATTCGGCCAAGGACAAGCAGGAAGCGCCCATGCAACTGTTTGCCCTGAATGTGGCCGATGGCCAAGTCGACACCCTCACCACACCGGAACCCCTGTCCCGGGGCGACATGTATCCCCGCTATTCGCCGGACGAGTCCCAACTGGCCCTCGTGCGCAGTGATCGCGGTATCTCCAGAGCCGTTCATTTGATGCCAGCCACAGGTGGGCCTGCCGTGCCACTGACGGATGATTTTTTCTCGTGTGGCGGCCTGGACTGGGCCCCCGATGGTCAGTCACTCATCATTTCGGCGGTCCTGCACGGCACCTTCGAACTGTGGCGGATCGATACGCACAGCGGCGCGATGGCCCGGCTTCCTTTGCGGACCCAACGTAGCCTTTCGCCCTCCTGGCCGCTGGCCGGCGGCCCCCTGATCCTGACCGACAATCAGCTCAACGCCGACCTGATGGTGGGCCACTTCGGCACCGCCGAAGAAACAGCTGCCGCACCCTCGACTCGCCTGGATCAGAGCGGACGCTTTGCACCGGATGGCCAATCGTTCCTGTTCGTTTCGGACCGGGGCGGCCGCCGCGAACTGTGGTTGCAAAATCGAGTTGATGGTTTGCTGCGCCAGTTGACCGACTTCGGCGGCACCGTTCTGCGCAAGCCCCGCTGGTCACCCGACGGGCGCTGGATTGCAGTCAATGTCGGACGCGAAGGGTTGCTGCAAATCGTGGTGATCGACGTCGCCTCGGGCCTGCAGAGACAGGTGACTTCTGATGATGTCCATCACCGACTGGGGCACTGGTCAGCTGACGGGCAGTCGTTGTTTTACTCTTACGAAAAAGGCCGGGGATGGCAGATCGCAAAAGTGCGGTTCGACGGCACCGGTGCGCTGGACCTGCCAGTGCCTGGCTGCGCAACTTTGCGTGAGGAACCCGGCGGCGAACTGATTTACTTCAAGGAAACCGAAGACGGGCTCTTTCGTCGCCCCCAGGCCGGCGGTGAAGAGCTGGTAGTCGGACCGGACGCCCTGTTTGATCAGATGGATCTGCAATTGGCCCCGGACGGCTATTGGTTCATCCGGCGCACAGACGCCGGCGCCCACCTGGCGTTCTTTGACTACGCCACCGGTGAAGTGGCCGACCGGGCCGCCCTGCAGGGCGACCCGATCGGTGACTTTCACGTCGCGGCCGACGGCTCGGAATTCGTCTACACCTCCGTTGTCCAGACCGGCAACGATCTCGTCATCGTGCGCGACCCGCGCTGAGACTCCCCACCAATCACCGGATGAGCGTCACCCGCGAGCGCTGGCTGCCATGGGCCGTATTCAGAGTGACGTAATAGACTCCTGTCGACATGGCGCGTCCCCGGCTGTCGGTCCCATCCCAGGCCACCCGGCCCGGACCAGCGGCCAACTGTTCGTCGAGCAGGGTGCGGATCCGGCTACCTCGGGTGTCGAAAACCTGCAGGCGAGCGCTGCCCGAAGCCGGCATCTCGTAGGCGACAATCACCCGGGGGTTGGCCGGGTTGGGAAAGGTTTTGAGGCCCAGATCAGCGGTTCCGGGCAGGACCGCAGCCGCAGGTGCAGAGAAACTCACGTCCTTGAGCACCGGTGACACTCCAGGATCGTTCGTCGTCAGGGTGACCTGATACTGGATATAGCGGCCCGGGCTGGCGCCGAGGGGCCCCGGTGCACTGATGACCGCCGACCAGAGGCCCAGGTTGGCCGGATCGTCGCTGCCACGCACCTGGAATTCCAGGCTGGTGCCCAGGGGTGTCTCGGCGGTCCAGTCGAGGTCCAGCAACGAATTGCCACCACGGTCGAGAACGGCGCTGGTCAAGGACCCACTGGCTGTGAAGGTCGTCACATCGTACCAGACAAATTCCCCGAGCCCATTGGAGGTGCCGACGATTTCCAGGGCACCGTCGCCGTCCACATCCCCCACATCCACGGCCAGGGGATGGTTGATGTAGTTGACGGACTTGTAGCGGGTCCAGATGGGCGACGAACCGCCACCGTTGGCCCACCAGTACAGCGCATTGCCCACGTAGTCCGCCACGATCAGATCGAGGCGTCCGTCGCCATTCATATCAGCGATTTGCAACTGGTGCGCTGCAGACATGCCGGCGTCGACAACCTGTGCGGTCCAGGCAACGGGCGTGCCACCGTCGTTGCGCCACCACTTGACGCTGCTATTGAAACCGACTGCTCCAATATCCAGATCGCCGTCACTGTCGATGTCGGCAATGCGGACCGATCGTCCGCCTGCAAAATTCGTGTCCAGCACGGTCTTGGTCCAACTGATGGGCTCGGTACCGCTGTTGCGCCACCACGCGACCTCGTTGCTGAGCGTTCCGCAGGCAACGATGTCCGTGTGCCCGTCCCCATCCAGGTCGCCGCCGCGAGCCGAATGGGCGGCGTCGAAGGTCCAGTCCACCAATTGGCGGGTCCAGCCGATGGGTTCCTGGCCGTCGTTGCGCCACCAGGCCACCGAGTCGCGAGCCAAGGAGGTGCCAACAACATCGAGGTGGCCGTCACTGTCCACGTCGGCGGTGCCGATGTCCCACGCTTCGCCCCAATTGGCGTCGATATTCTGCTCGATCCAGACAGCTGGCGATCCTCCCTGGTTGAGATAGCAGTTCACCTTGCCGGCGTAGGTACCGGAGCTGGTCACGAGGTCCAGCAATTGATCATTGTTCAAATCGACCGCCACGACGGCGGCCACCGCGGCATAGCTGCTGTCAATGATTTCCGCAGTGAAAGCAGGCGGGTTCAGGCCGTCGTTGTACCAGATGGTGACCGTGGCTGCGTTTTCGGCCACACCGATGATGTCCTGGTCTCCGTCGTGGTCGATGTCAGCGACTTCAACGCCAAAAGCCCCCTGAATGAAGCTGGCCACATCGTGGGCGACGCCCGTGGTGAGGCCATCGCCAGATAGGGCCAGCTGGCCCGGTACGGCCAGCCACGAGACACCGTTGGCCGTGGCAAATGTCGAGGACCAGGCGGGCACCGGATCGATGGCATTCGGACCGCCGGACCAGTCGGTCTGCGGAGGGTTCGCCAGGGCGGCACTGGCCCAGAGCAATATGATCAGGCTGACTACAGTGTTCATGCGCATCAGGAACTCCTTCAGAATCGGACAGTCGAGGGGAAGGCTCGACGGTATGATGGGCCGGACCGCCGCTGGCGGCCTGAAGGAAAGGTTGAGAAGAGGTTGAGGATTCGTGAATTCGTTCAAGCGGTTGTATTGGTACAGGTTAAACGAGCACCCGGACTTCGTAATCCAGGTGCTCAACGGCCCGTTTGAGGCGGATTTTACATTCTGCGCCGCCCGACCGCCAACTCAGTCGGCCAACCGGCTCTTCATCGTGCTCATCTGGCCAGGACTTCAGGCAATTGATCGCCGACAGATCCCGAGGGCGGCTTGACACCCAGGAATCCCGCGAGGGTTGGCGCAATGTCGTACGGACTCACGCGGCGTGAAATGGCGTCACTTTGCAACCCGGCACCGGCAAAAACCACCGGTACAAACGTATCGTAACGCCAGGGCGAACCGTGCGTCGAGGCCACCACCAAACCATCAAAACCGTTGATGAAGACGTTGGGTGAAAAGACGATATAGATATCGCCGGAACGCTTGGCCTGATAATTCTTCAGCACAGCACGAGTCATAACCGTGTTGGGCACGTCCCCTGTCATCAGGGCCGAACTGGAGACGGCAAAGGCGATACCGGGATACTTCAGAAGCTCTTGAACGACCGCGTCTTCAACCTCTCTGCGATCCAGCCCGTGGGCATCAATCAAGTCGTGGTTGAGGTAGACATAGGGCTGGAAGAAGTCCTCGATGAGCTCAGCACCCAACCCAAATTTCTTCTTGAGCGCTTCGATGGCCGGTGCCTTGTCCAACGCGTCCGGATCGAAATAGCCGGCGTGCTTCACCCCCATCTCGTGCATGTAACCGGGCACTTCGGGTTGCCCGTGATCAGCGGACAAAACAATCAGGGTCTGGTCCAGGCCCACCTGCTGGTCAATGAAGCGGAACAGGTCGGCCAGCGTGCGGTCAAGGTGCGCGATGTTGTCTTCCATCTCCAGGCTCGAGGTGCCAAAAAGGTGCCCCACATAGTCGGTCGAGGAAAAGCTGATCGACAAGTAGTCCGGCACGTCGCCCTGGCCCAATTTTTCACTGAGGACCAGCGTTTTGGCAAATTCGAGGGTCAGGGCATCACCCACCGGGCTGAGCGTCAGCTTGGTGGTGAAATACTTGTCGTCCGCGGCGCCAAATGCATGGGGAAAGGTGCGCCCATAGCCCGGGAAATCCGTTTCGTAGGACACATCGTCATGGTCGCCGAACATATAACGGTCCTGGGGATGAAGCAGTCCCCAACTCTGGTCAGAGTAGGCCGCGGCTGGCCGGCCGGCGTTCCAGATATCGACCCAGTCCGGGTTCTTGTCGTAGTAGAAGCTGCTGGTCACAAAATCACCGCTGGCCTTGGAGAACCAAAAAGCCTTGCCCGCATGGCCAGCCAAGGGCACCGCGCCCCGGTCCTTGACCGACACCGCAAATATTTTGGATTGACCGGCAAAATGAACCGCCAATTCATCGCTGAAGGTCGAGGTGAGAATGTTGGCCGGTGACCGTCCTTCCACCTTGGCCGCTCTTTGCGTGGGGTCGATTTCCGTCTTGGCGTCCACATCTGCCCCGGCGGCCAGAAGATGGAAATCAGGGTCCTCGATGTTGTAGACCAGGCGCCCCAGTTCGTGATCAAACCAGACATTGCCCACCATGCCGTGGGCTGCCGGCACCGTGCCTGTGGCCAGGCTGGTATGGCCGACGATGGTCTCGGTATTGGCGTGCTGGTAGTGGGCGTTGTTGTACCAGATGCCCTCTTGCCTGAGGTATCGGAAGCCGCCCTCACCAAGCACGGACTCAAAGCGGGTCGGCAGGTCGCCCCGCAACCCGTCGACCGTGATTTGCAGGACGAGTTTCGGCTGAGTTTCGGCACTGGCCGGCGCCGACAACACCAAAAACAGTGCCAAGACACCGCTCAAGGCCTTCAAGAACAGATTCCCCCTCGACAATCCCCACATATTCTCTCTCCCGGTTTGGCTGCTCGCAATACGCCTTTATTTGGCCGTTGCATTGCGGAATTCCTCTTTTGTATATAGCATGGCGCACGCCAAGTCGCAATGGGCGGAAGCCGGGGAGGATTGTGATTCTTGGTTTGGTGAAGCAGCGTTTTCAGACATCCATTGGTCAAACACCCCCCATTTCTTGTTGAAACTGTTGCCATAAAAACATGGTTCGAGCCGTTTATGACAATTCGGCCATCACGATTTGCGAAAGGAACACCACACAATGAAGCAAACCTCAAACCGAGTATTGGGAATGTTGTTGCTCACAGTTCTGCTCACCGCAGGCGGAGCAATCGCCCAGGACCAGCCCAATATTCTGGTCATCTGGGGCGATGACGTTGGGCGCTCGAATATCAGCGCCTACACCATGGGCATGATGGGCTACCAGACGCCCAACATCGACCGCATCGCCAACGAAGGCGTCATATTCACTGACTATTATGGAGAGCAGTCCTGCACCGCTGGTCGCTCCTCGTTCATCACCGGCCAGAGTGTCTTCCGGACCGGTCTTTCGAAGGTCGGGCTGCCGGGCGCCAAGGAAGGCATGCAGGAAGAGGACCCGACCATTGCCGGGTTGCTCAAGGACCAGGGCTATGCCACCGGCCAGTTCGGCAAGAACCATCTCGGCGACCGCGACGAGATGCTG
>CAZLUL010000028.1:0-1110 GCA_964562635.1 uncultured Fibrobacteraceae bacterium
ACATCAAACTGCCCGCCAATGTGCTGTGGGCCACCGACCCTCGCCGCATCCGCATGAAGGTCGCCGCCCTGCAGGAACCGTTCGGCAACGCGGTGCACGCCTGCACCACGGCTGACCTGCGCGGCAAGTCCGTGGCCGTGTTCGGCTGCGGCACCATCGGCTTGTTCGTCATCATGGTCGCCCGCGCCCTGGGCGCCACCCGGGTCATTGGCATCGAACCCAACGATCGCAACCGGGCCATGGCCAGCCAACTGGGCGCCGACGAAGTCATTCCTGTGGATCTCAGCCGCAGCGCGCCCGGCAGTTGGGGTGCCGACAAACAGTTGGTCAAGGATGTGCGCAATGCCTTCGACGGCATCGGTGCGGATGTCTCGATGGAAATGGCCGGCTTCAATACCAGCGTCAACAACGCCATCCAGTCGACTCGTCGGGGCGGCGACGTGATCCTCTTCGGGCTCAAGCAGGGCAACGTCAATATCCAGGCCTTTGACCGCCTGATCGTCAACGGGCTGTCGCTGCACAGCGTCATCGGTCGCCGAATTTTTGAAACCTGGTATATTACCCGCAACCTGCTGGAAGACCGCACCAACGGCATCCAGGACAAGATTTCCGACGTCATCCTCGGCGGTGGCAACGACGCGGTGGTCCACATCAACGATTTTGCCCCCGAGTCTTTCGAACAGACCCTGGCCCAGTGGCCCAAGCCATTGATCCAGTTCTAGAATACATGAAGGAGAAGCCGTGAAGGTCACCATTGAATATTGCCAGGTTTGAAATTACGAACCTTATGCCGCCAGTCTGGCGGCTGACATCAAGACCAGGTTCGGACTCGAACCGAAACTGATCCCGTCGGGTGGCGGTGTCTTCGAAGTCGAAGTCGACGGCCAATTGATCTTCTCGAAAAAAGCCGAAGACCGCTTTCCCGAACCCGAAGAGATTTTTGCCGGCATCACGGCCAACAGCTGAGCCAAAGAAACCCCCTCGCAACACTCGGGGCCAAGGGGGAGGCCAGTACAAGTGCTGGAGGGGGTCGACCCTTTGTCGATTGTCATCACTTGTCGATTGTCATCACTTGTCGATTGTCATCACTTGCCGATTGTCATCCATTGC
>CAZLUL010000028.1:1210-28271 GCA_964562635.1 uncultured Fibrobacteraceae bacterium
TTGTCGATTGTCATCACTTGTCGATTGTCATCACTTGCCGATTGTCATCCATTGCCAATTGCTGAACCCCGCCCCGGCGGGGTTCTTTTTTAGCGCTTCTTTTCTTCTTTCTGCAGCCGGCGCAGTTCGCGGCGCAGATCTTCCATCTCGTCTTTCAGGTTGTCCAATTCATCCCGCAGCTCATCATCCGAAACTTCGTCCCACCGGCTGCGGTGTTCGGTCCACTCGGCGGTATTGATTTCCTGCAGGCCCAACTCCACCGCGCTGGCCACCTGGGCCATGACCTGGTCCATGTCCAATTCGAATTCCGTGTCGTCGTAGCTCAGGTTCAGCCGGTTGTCCTGCCCCAGGCGGAACTGGAACTGCATGTCCTGCAATTCTTCAAACACGTCCTCCATGCCCACCAGCGCCTCGTCGACCGCGTCGGCGGCCAGGAACCCCATCGCTTCCATGTCCATGATGCGGGTGGTGGCCTTGCCGTTTTCAGACGTCACGACGGTCAATTCGCCGTCTGCCAGACTCAGGGTGAGTTCTTCGCCGTCGTCGCCGATGATCACTACGGTCGAGTCATTCTTCTGCGAATCCCTGTCGTTCTCGGGTTCGGCGGCCAGCAACATCGCCGGCAGGGCCAGGGCCATGAGGATCAAGGTCAATGCGGTGCGGGGTGTGGAATATCTGCTCATGCGAGAACCTCCGACCAAAACAGCCAGCTGGGGACAATAAAAACGCGGGACCGATAATCCCGGTCCCGCAATTGGTTACGGCAGTTGTTGGAGAAGGTTTCAGTCCCAGATCAAAAAACTGGTCCCAAAGCCGGGATTTCCAGCCCACTCCAATATTCCTCCAGCTCGACCCGGAAGCCGAGACTGCCCTGTTCCCCGGTCCGCGGGCGCACCAGCTCGGCCGGCCCCGCCCCATCGGCCAGACTGGGATAAGTCACTTCCAGCAAGGCACTTTGGTCAGCAACAGTGACAACCCGGCCGGTCATTTGGTGGCGGGGCGATACCGGAACCGTCCAGTCCACCAGCATTGTGCCCACCCAACCAGTGCCCGCCGGCGCCGAGGGTCCGACCAAAAACGGCTCGCTGGTCCACACTCCCCCGCGCTCGGGAGTGCGCAATTCCAATTGGACTTCGGTCGCTTCGCTGAGCACCACCTGGTCCAGGCGCACAGTCACCCGGCCGATTTTCAACGGGCGCTTAGCCGCTAGGGACGCAGCCAGCTCGTCGAGGTACTCGAATCGGGCCAGCTGGACCGGATCTTCACCCAGAGTCGCGGCATACTGTTCGTTGGCGCTGACCGCCGCGGTGTAAAGCTTGTGCCAGGATCCACTCCAGTCATAACCGGCCTTCGCCTGGCTCTGGATGGCCACCGACTGGGCCCGACAATCGGCCCACACTTCGTCAAACTCGCTCTGCACATGGGCCAACCGGGCCAGCATATTGCCCGCCAGATGGTCCGCCCAGCGGCCCAGGAACGCGTCGTCCGCTGAAGTGCTCATGGCTTGCCACTGGTCCGCCTGGGTCAACACCGGCAACGAGTCGGCAAAGGCAGTCACCGACCAGCGCGTCTGGCCCTGATACAGGTGAGCGGGAATATCGCCGGGATCACTGCTGGCGGCTATCTGACGTACGGCCGCTTCAAAACGCAACCGCTCGAGGAAATTGCCATACAGGTCCGGATCAAAAGTGACCGCGGCATTGGCCCGAAGCTTTTTCCAGGCGCCGGCCGAACCGGAAATGCGCTCGATGGCCTTCTCGGGAGCTTCGAGTGTCGCGTATAAGGCCAGAGTCGCCCCCAACAACTCGGGAGCATTCTTGTCCGAGAAACGACCCGCCTCCTTGCGCAGCGTCGGCAAAACCGCCTTCACCTGGGCGGTCGGCCACTGCTCGGCCTGGTAGCGGCTGGCAAAGGGCAGATTTTTATTGTCGCCACGTTCCGCCCTTTTCAGACGAATCAGGGCAAATGCACTGTTGCGGTAGGCGCGGGTGGTCTGACCCACCGACGGCGAGATTCTTTCGGCCGCGCCGACCATCTTCTTTTCCCAGGCGCGGGACCAACCGGAGGCCTGGAACAAGGCCACCACCTCGGCCATGCCATCCATGTTCCGCTGGGCTCGTATCAACTCAGGCCAGATTTCTTCGGTCCCCATACCGAGGCGCACATCTTCGATGGCCCCTGTTTCAACCTTGGCCAGGGAATCCCGCCGGGCGGTGATCGCCGCGTCGGACATTGTGCCGAGATCAGCCCAGTTGACACTGGTGGTCAGGGAATACCAAGCCAGTTCCAGTCGGATCATCTCTTTCTGAAGCACCGCACCCTGTTGGGCCAAAGACCTGAGGCGCTTGACTTCACGGTCTTGCCGACCACTCTGCTGGATCCCCTCGTCACTCAGTTTCACGAGCAGCGCCACCTGATCCAGCAGGGGATCAGTCGCGCCCGACTGCAGACGTCCGAGGGCTTTTTCGCGCCCCTTGTCGCCCGATGCGTTGAGGCCAAACCCTTTGCCCCCGGTTTGCCTGCGGGCCTGCTCATAGACCCGGCCCACGTCGACAACCTCAAGCAGGGTGCCGGCGTGTTCCACGTTATCGGATCCGCCATCCATACCAGGCAGGCCAGCCCACTCAAGACTCTCGGACAAGGTGCGGCCCTCCAGCCACATCGTGCCCACCCAACCGGCGACAAACAGCAACAGGACAAAAGAAATGGTGCGGATGAAACGCCCGCCGGCGCCCCGTTTCCCGCGAGTGAAACCCGGGCCGGAACGACTGCGGTTGCGGGTCGGTCGCTGGCTACGGCTCGGTTTTGGCTTCTCTGCCGCCGGATCCAGTCCATGGGCGTCGTAGGCGCCGCCTCGGGCCGTAATGCCGGCGGTGGCAGCGACCATGGGACGAATGCCCGGCCCACGCGCGGCCGGGCCAAGCGGGCTGCGGCCGGCCGGGTCGATTGTTGATGAAGGCCGGAACGCATTGGCTGGCGGAGCGGCTGGCGCGCGCCCTTCAGTCCCTTGTCGGGTTGAGACAACAGGTGTGACGATTGTCGGAGCGCTGAAATTGTGCCTTTCGCTGATGCGGGCAATGCCCGCCAGATCAGCCCGTTTGAGATATTCCGCTATCCGGTCCTTGTACGCTTGTTGTTGCTCGGTGACTCCGGTGTCCAGACGAGCCATCATCAACCGTTGCCAACCGGCGAAACTGGCGCCTTCGGTTTCCACTCCCGCGAGGTCATAATTGTTGGCCTGCAAGGTGGTGAAAGAGGCAAAATTCAGGTTCTTGCGGGCCTTGTCAGGCAGGCAGGCAATCATCAGGGCCAGGGCGCGATCGCTCTGGCGCACGACCTGCTCCAGAGGCAGTTCCAGCTTTCCGGTCATGATGAACTGCACCACCGCTTCGTCAACCAGGCCGACATCCTCGGCATTGGCTGGCGGTCCCATCAGGTCTAACTTGGTTTCGGGATCAAACTCGACGCGGTCCATGCTCTGGCGGCCATTCCACTTGTCGGCAAATTCGACAATCCGGGCCAGGGCAAAGGGGTTGCGCCCAAACCCGCTGAAGGTCGCATCGGTCACCACCACGGCATGAAAAAGAGGCGTCGCGGTGACGCGCACGCAGATGATCGCAAAGAGCCGGCCCCGCATCGAAGGCATGGTGGTCTTCAGGGGATGAGAGATGAGCACGGGTTGCTGCAGCCCCAGTTCCGGTGGCTGCCCCCAGGCTTCACACAGCTCGACGATTTCGGCGGATACTTCCGCCCCCATTCCTGCTGAATGGGCCAATTCCTGGCGCCCACCGTCGTCTTTGAGGTGGTTGTGCCCGTAGAGAAGTTGTTCGATGTGCCGCATTTCAACCCCGCTGATAGAGAATGACCAGCGTCCGAATTTGGCGAATGGACGCTTATTCACACTCTTTACTTCGGCAGGTAGAGGGCACATTTGAGTCCCAAACACAAAAACCCCGGTTGCCATTTTGACAACCGGGGTTCGGTGCGGTGCTCAAGCGGCGAGGATCAGACGTCCCGCTCGAGTCCCAGACGTTTGATCTTGTCCACGTTGCCGGGCGACTTGGCCGCCGGATGCTCGACATCGAACATCTCTTCGGGCATTTTCCCGGTCAGCCAGCTCGGGTTCATGGGGTACACGTGGGGATTGAAAAGCACCCCGTACATGTGCCAGACCAGGATCGCCAGGAATGCCAGCCACGCCTCGTAATAATGGACCACCAGCATGACTTCGAACATTTCCTTGCCGATCCACATGATCAGGTATTTCTCATACCACATGGCCAGGCCGGTCATGACCATGACCACTGTTCCCCAGATCAGGGCCCAGTACTCCGCCTTCTCAAAGAATGAGAAGCGGCGCATCTGGGGGTGCTTGTCAGTCTTGCCCAGATTGTACAGGACCATGCCCCAGAGCTGCTTGGCATCCAGCATATTGGGCGCGATGTCCTTGATGAAAACCCGACCCTTGGCAGTCAACATATAGCCCATGTGCCAGAATGCACCGATGATCATCACGATCGCGCCGCCGCGGTGAATCAGGCCACGCGTTGCCGCGCCGCCTTCGTGACCGAAGATCATCTTGGCCCACCATGCGTCGTAGAAGCGTAGGCTAAACCCGGTGACCACCAGGACCGTGAAAGAGATGGCCAACAGGGCGTGCTGTAGAACCTCGTCAGCCTCCATGCGCCGCACTTGTTTTTTGCGCATCACGTTGCGCACCTGGCGCAGGTAGTCCAACAGGCAGTAGGCCGCCATGCCACCGATGACGCCGAAGATCAGCAGCTTGTAGATAATCGTCACCCAGTAGGCCCAGCCCGATTTTTTCGGCTCACCAGACTCGTGAATCCGGGTCTGCGACGCTTTTTCGGCTGACATACCCGTGTGGCAGGCCCCGCACGTATTGACCAGGTTTGCCGGAGCCAACGACGATTTGGGGTTGGTCGAAGACAGGATCGCGTGGGCGCCATGACAGGAAGCGCAGTTGGCCACTGTCTTGTCGCCCGAACGGCTCTTCAGGCCATGATAGGAGTCCACATAGGATTGCGACTGACCCGTTGGCACGTCGTAGCGATCGTTCAGCGCCGCCGAGTTGTGGCACGGAGTGCAGGTCGCTTCAGCCACCCGCACCGGGCTCACCGGCGATCGGGGGTCATCCGCTTCCAGAATGCCGTGTTCGCCATGGCAATGGGTACAGGTCGGAGCCGAGACCTCGCCTCGGGCCACCAGCTCGCCATGAATGCCTTCTTCGAATTCTTTCTGGATCATGCCGTGGCACTGGCCACAGGTCGCCGAGATATTGAAAAAGTTGATGGTCGATTCGACATGGCCGGGCGGCAGGATGGAGTGACCACTGCCCGCAGTGCCATGGCAGTCGTTGCACGAGGCTGCGACATCGTCACCACCGGCGGTGGTCTTGCCGTGCACACCACCTTCATAAACTTCAACCGGATGCTTGAACCGGATATCCTGGCCGGCAATGAATTCCTGATCCTCGTGGCAAAGGCCACAGGTCACCGGCAGATTCGACGGGTGCACCGAAGAAGCCGGGTCCAGATGGTTGAGAATCTGATGGCTGCCGTGGCAGTCCTGGCAATCGGGCACAGCGTCATTGACACCGACGATTCCTCGTCCGTGCTGCGTGTACTCGTGGACCGTGTCCTCGTGGCAGGCACCGCAATCGGGTTTGGCCAGCGTCTGGGAATGGGGCACCGACGTGATACCGGTGTGGCAATCGGTGCAGCTCAGGTCTTCGTGCATGCTGCCGGCCAAAGTCAGGTGAGAGACTTCTGCGGGCTCGCCACCAGTGTCGTGGTGACAATCGGCGCAGACCTGGTCGGTGATATCCCCGGCCACTGCTCCGGTCGCCAGCAAGATGATGAACAGGAGGCTCAGGCTGATTCGCCCGGCAAGGTAACGCATTGCTCGTGATCCCTTCTGCGCCGTTCGCACCATGCGAACCGCGGAGGTTGCCAATTCCGAAGTAGGCTCCCTGCTGCGCACAAATCACGGCTACGGATTCGGGCAAACAGGGATGGATACGGGCCGCCCGGCGAAACAGGGCTGTTCACACATTTTCCCGACCCCACACTGCCACCAGAGCAGCGCCCACAACACCGTTCGGCCCGATCTGTGGCGAAACCTGGAACCGTTGAAAGATTCAACAGTGACGCCATATACCTCAAGGTTAATTTATCAACAGCTTGAAATCAAAAAGAAAAGCATCTTAACCTGTTAATAATAAACAAGTTAAAGCACACCTTTGCGGTATGGCTTTCTAACTTAATATTTGAAAACAGGTTATCCAAAGCGGCCTGTGATATAGGCTCCGGTTCTTTTCAGATGGGAATTCATGAAGAGCCTGGCAGTCGGTCCCTGTTCGACTACTTGGCCGAGATACATAAGTGCGGTATCGTCATTTACACGTGAAACCTGCTGGACCTCGTCGGTCACCATCTCGATCAGGTCATTCATCCGGTTGGCCAAACAACCCGCGCAGAGGCTTCCGGGTGAGCTCAAATCCCCCCTGGCTTTCGGCCTGCAGTGAGGCCAACTGACCCTCGTAAGGACCCAATTCCCAACATTGGTCCAGATCCAGAGTCGCGATCGGTATAGCCCCGGATTCTACATTCAGCAGGGGCTCTTCATTCAAGGGACAAATGTCCCGCATCTCAACCACTTCACCGGCCTCGTCTTCAGCCAGCCAGCGCAGCGGCAAGCCCTGGGTCCGGCAAACATACGGACGCTGCTGGTAAATCCGGCAGCCGCCGTCAGGGCCCAGAAAAGCGCAGGCTCCGGGCGGATGAGGCTCGGCTGCAGCCAGGAGTTCCGCCTGATGATGGCGGATGAGATCAGCTTCGATGGAAAAAACCGTCAGGTCGTCAACGCAACAGTCGGCGCAACCGAGTCGGCAGGTCAGAGGGGCGGGCAGGGCCGCCAAAATTTCTGCGCCGCGGGCATCAACCGTCTCGTGCAGGGCCACTAGTCGCCGCCTGGTTTCCGCGGCATTCACCGGCTAAAGACCCGGTCGCCAGCCTTCAACTCGGCCGCACCGTCATCGTTCAGCAACCAACGCATGCGCCGCACGCCTTCGCGCACGTCCGCCATCGCGCCACAGAAACTGATGCGCAGATAGCCCTCCATCCCGAACTCCACGCCCGGCACCGTCACGACCTGGATTTTGTCCAGAAAACGGCCGGAAAGGCGGGTCGAATCGGCATCAAAAGCGCTGAAGTCGGCAAAGCAATAGAAGGTGCCGTCGGGGTGCTTCAACTTGACGCCGGGAATGCTTTCAAGCAGGCCGGCGGTTTCGTTGCGGCGCTCTTCAAGGTCGTCACGCAGATTTTCAACCGAGCTCTGGTCACCGGTGAGCGCGGCCACCGCAGAAGCCTGCGAAATCGTGCACGGCCCACCTGAAAGATGGGACTGGATATTGGACATGGCCTTGATCAGCGTCACCGGGCCCACGGCCCACCCGATGCGAAAGCCGGTCATGGCGTATTGTTTGGAAACCCCGTTGAGCACCAGGATCCCGGCCTCGTCCACCGACTTGTCGGTGCACTCATAGCAAAGCGTGGTGATTTTGCCGCCAAAAACAAGGCGGTGATAGATGTCATCCATCAGGACCGTGATGCCCCGCGCCTGACAAAGAGCAATCACCGCGGTCAGGAATTCCTTGTCCAGGATCAGGCCCGAAGGATTGCTCGGGCTGTTGAGGATGACCGCCCGCGTGCGGTCGGTCAGGGCCGCTTCCATGGCCGCGACCGTGGGGTGGTGCTTCCCCTCTTCGAGGGCCACCGGCACCGGCACGCCACCGGCAATGCGAGCCATCTCGGGATAACTCACCCAATAGGGCACCGGGAAGACCACTTCGTCACCCGGGTCCACCAGCGCCATCAGCGCCACCATGAGGGCCTGCTTGACGCCCGCCGAGACCATCACGTTGGTGCGCTCGATCTGGCGCCCATAGAACTGGTCGGTGTAGACGATCACCGCGTCTTTCATCGCCGGCGTGCCCGAAGCCGGCGTATAGCGGACTTCGCCGGTGTTGAGCAGATCGATTCCCGCAGCCAGGGCCGGGGCCGGGGCCTTGCTCTCGGGTTCGCCTCCACCCAGATGGATGACAGGTTCGCCTTCAGCGCGCATGCGAGCGGCCGAGGCATTCAGTTGCAGGGTGACTGAGGCTCCAATGGAGCGGGCGGCAGTGCTCAGGGATGATGTGGCGGGCATCGGCTCTTCCTCCGGCCAATTTCGAGTCAAATTCGGGTGTTTGCAGCCTTTCAGACAACCCAATCCCGTGACAGATGTTGTTCAAAAGCCTGCAAGGAATCTAAGCGACCGCCAGCACGGATGCCACGCCATTCTGAGATGTGGGACAGAAAATTTTTACCCGGAGGGTCGGACTACTGAATTTCCGCGTCCCGCAGCGGCAGGAGGGCACCATTGACGGCCGCAACAGGTGCAACCGGCCCGGCCAGGCGCCCTTTGGGGCCAGCCTGTATCATGCCAGTTGGAGTCTCATTGGCCACCGGAATCGCCTCGGCCAGGACCTGACCGCACAGCCGTGGCAACACTGACAAGGCCACGGAGTAACGACAGGCCGGATTCCACAGGCTCCAGCCCTGCCCACCGGCGCTGCGGCTGGCCTGGATCTGGGTCGCGATGTAAGACCCGTCAAACCGGGTCACCCGGTAGGGAAACGCCTGCAACCAGGGCCGGATTTCCGCCTGCCCGGCCGCCAATTCGGCGAACCGCCGCGTGCCCTCACCGATGAAATATTCCGGATCGTCGCCGGGCCGTTTGCGTCCCTCGAACCCCGGGCCGAAGTGCGAGGGATAAATCATCGGGCAGATCACGTCCACCTGGGCCGCAATAGTCGCCACGTGTTGGCCGGTCAGGGCCAGATCTTCCATGCGCCCCCAGGCCATGATGCCATAGAGGTCGGCGCTGATCTTCACGCCATACTGCGCCAGGGAATCGCGAGCCACCGACAGAAATTCGCTGATCACCTCACGCCGGCGCAAAGCCGTCTGCTCCAGGTCGCCCTGCCAGTCGCCGCGCCAACCGTTGGTCGGGAAGCGCACATAGTCGAACTGGATCTCGTCCACGCCGGCGCGGGCCAATTCCGCCGCCAGGCCCAGATTGTAGTCGATCACCTCGGGCTGGGCCGGATCCATCCACACGCAACCGCGCTCGGTCCAGGCCGCGCCCGTGCTGTCCTGCAGGGCCAGGTCAGGCCGCGCCTGGCCCAGGGCCCCATCGAGGAACAGGGCAATGCGCGCCACGGAGTACAAGCCCCGATCATCGAACCGGCGCATCATGTCGTCCAGCGACGAAATCACCGGAGCGCTGCGGTCCTTGCCCCAAGTCGCCAGGGCGTGCCGGCTGTAGTACGAAACACCGCCGTCAATGTCCTTGGCGTCAAACACCACCGCGTTGCCTCCGGCTGCGATGAAACGGTCAACCCGCCCCAACACCGAAGAGACACCGCAAGCCGGACCAGGCAGGTAGATGCCCCGGAATTCTTCGCCATCCTGCACCCGATGGGTCACCCGTTGGCCGTCATCCTCGACCACCACCGGGATCTGCAATTTTTGTCCAATACGCAGGAAATTCGAAGTCAGACCGTTGGTCTTCCGGATATCCTTGAGCAGGTCATCGAGGGAATAGTGATGCGTCTGGTCACGATGGCGGGCGCATATTTTCAGCAGCGTATCGCCGTCACGGACCGTGTACACCAGGGTGTCTTGCGCAGCGGATCGGGCTGGCGCGCCGTGGCTCAGGACCGGCAGAAACAGGCTGAACAGCAGGCAAAAGATGACGCAGCGCAGTCCCGCCGCCTCTGACCCTTTGCTGCTCCGCCATGCAAATTGCACGATTTTGCCCGCCACATCTTGCTTAAGTACCGAATTTACAGGCTATTGACCTGCCTGACGGCAACCTTGCAAGTGTCGCTCCGAATGACCTCAGGGTGTCTCTTCGGGTTTGGGCAGTTCTTCGCCCCCATCCAGGAAGTAGTTGTAGTCCTCGAATTCTTCGGCGTGCAAAATTTCATACACATGGGCCGGGGTCTTGGCGTTGTAGAGCTGCAGTTGCAGGCTCCAGTCCGAACCGATGGAGCGGGCCAGGACCGCCTGCACTTCCTGGTGACGTTCCCGCAACTCCGCCGGTGAGGCCAGCAGCACCATGCAACGCAGCGGCAGTCCGTCGGGCGTGCCGAAGGGCAGGCCACGGCGGCTGATGCCCATCACACCAACGATGCCTTCGCCCGACTCGATCTCCCCGCTGGGCACGCCCATCCCCCGCCCGATGCAGGTGGACATGAACTTTTCACGCTCCAGCACACCGGCGACAAATTTGTCCCGATCGATCTGCAGACCATGACTGCTGATCATCAGGTCGGCCAGTTGACCGATGGCCTCTTCCTTGGTTTCGGCGGAGAACTCGGTCACGATGTTTTCTTCGTGGATGAAGTCGATCAGGCGCGCCCGGTCCTTGCCCAGGTTTCCGGACCGCGACAGGCCCACCTTCACCAGAATGGGCCCGATGATTTCGTTCACCGCCACGGCCGTCACACCCACCGCCAAAATCAAGCTGGCGGTTTCGGCGAGGGCCGGATTGTCCTGAATTTCCAGCAAAAGACCGACCGCGACACCGGCCTGGGGAATCAGGCCAAAGCCCAGATACCGCCGCACATTGTCAGTGCCCTTGGCCATCCGCATGGCCAGGACCCCTGAAAGCACCTTGCCCACGAAACGCGCCACCACAAAGAGCGCCACCAGGATCCAGCCCGTGGCCAGGAAACCGAAGTCCAACTCCAACCCCGCCAGGGTGAAAAATATGGCCAGGATCGCTGGCTCGAAATTGACAAAAACGCGGTGCCCGATCTCTTCTTTTTCCGGCGCCATGTTCACCATGGTCACGCCCAAAAAGAGACAGGCCAGCAGATTGCTGATACCGAAGTAATCCGCCACCCCGGTGGTCAGAAAAATCGCAATAATCGAGACGGTGGTCAGTTGTTCGATGTGGATGACGTGCTTGCTGCCGAGGATCAGGCCCACGCCGAGGCAGCCGCCGATCAATGCGGCGCCGACCAGTTGGATCACCGGAGCCAACAGGACGCTGCTGGTGGTGCCGCCGCTCGGATCCATACTCACGTTGACCGCCGTGTGGGCCATCTCAAACAGGGCGATGCAGGCAATATTGTTCAGGGCCACCGCTGCAATCAGGGTGCGCACATAGACACCCTTGGAGCGGGATTCCTTGACGATCGCCAGGACCGTGCCCGGGGCCGTGGAAATCGCCAGGGCGCCAAAGAGAATGCCAAAGGTCCAGTCCTGGCGGGCGCCAAAAACAAGGGCCACCGTCACCAGCATCGGCGTCAACGTGGCCTCCAGGAGCAATAGCACTCCCAGACGCTTGAAAGCATTGCGCATACGCCGCAGGTGCAGGTGCGTGCCCACATCGACGGCGATCAGGCTCAGGGCAAAATGGAGCACGGGACGCAGTCCCTCGACCGCGTCGTGCCCAAAGACATGAAGCACCGATGGTCCCAGCAGCACGCCGGCGAGGATCTGGCCGGTTACTGAAGGCAGGTGCACCTTCTTGGCCAATTGGCCACAGACCGCCCCGAAGGCCAAGAGCACAGCCAGGACGAACATCGAATTTTCGGCAGGTATATGCATCGCCGGATTATGCCAATCTGCGGGCCCATGTCCACCTCAAATACAGGCCCTATTTGTGCCGCCCCGGTTGACCAGCCTCTTGCCAGGCACTACGATAGCCACAGGAGGTATCCCGGTGATCGGCAGAATGCGTTTCATAATCATCATCTGCGGCTTGATTTTTGCCTTTTGCCTGGCAGACGCGGCGGTCGACGCCCGTTTATTCTCTGAACACAATTTTTGGCACGAACTGCGCCATCCGGATACGTACGAACTCTATTTTCGCTGTGCCATCAGCATTTTTATCCTGATGGCCGGTGTTTCGTGGCAGGTCCTGAGCCGGCGTCGCCAAACCATGGACACGGCCCTGCAAGCCAGTGAAAAACTCTATCGGGATCTGGTGGAAAGCAGCCCCGAGAGCATCATCGTCCACCGGGGCGACCGCATTCTCTATCTCAACCAGGTGGCCCTGAATTACCTGGGCCTCGAAAATCTGGACCCCTTGCAATCCCGCTCACTCGAAGATTTCATCCACCCCGAAGACCGCCAATCCTCACGAAAAAGGCGCAAGACCACTATTGGCGGTGGCATCGAAGCACCACCGGCGACAATTCGCCTGATCCTGCCCGACACTTCGGTCCATGAAGCGATGGTCAGTTCATCCCGCATCATGTTTGAGGGCGAACCCGCGGTGCTCACCTTTTGCCGCGATGTGACCGAAGAAGTTTCCACCCGCCGGGAGTTGGCCGCCAGCCAGGAACGCCTGAGCCTGGCTCTGGAAGCAGCCCAGGATGGTGTCTGGGACTGGGACATGGTCAATGACCGGTTGGTCTACAACAAGGCCTGGGCCCGGATGCTCGGCCTGGAACCTTTTTCCGGCGCACACACGCCCGACACCTGGTCGAACCTCGTGCATCCGGACGACAAGGCGGAAGCCATGCAGGTGGCCACTGCCCACATCCGCGGCGAGATTCCCGGCTTCGAAGCGGAAGTTCGTCTGCGCCATGCCGATGGGCACTATATCTGGGTTCTGGACCGGGGCAAAGTCGTTGAAAGAGCACCGGACGGCACCCCCCTGCGCATGACCGGCACCCATCGCAACATCACGGCCCGCAAGGAAGCGGAAATTGCCCTGGAGATCCGCAACAGCATTGCCGAAACCTTCCTGACCAGTTCGCACAACCAGGTGTTTTTCAACATCCTGCCGCTGATCGGCACGGCCCTGCGAAGCCCTGTGGCCCTGTTGGGGCTCCTCGAACCCAACCACAAGGTTCAAATCGCCGCCTATGACCAAAACAACGAACCGGACACGTTTTCGGCCAGTCAGCAGGCCACCCTCAAGAGCCTGCCCGGCCTCTTCAAGAACATCGTGGCTGACCGCCAACCCACCATTGCCAATCAGAGCCTGACGGTTTCCGTCTTGCCCCGACCACTGGCCCGCGCCGTAACCGTCCCGATCCTGAGCAATAACAGGATTATTGGCTTTATCATGGTGGGCGATCGCGAGACGGACTACGAACAGAGCGACGTCAGGGTATTGGTTTCCTTGACGACCTATCTGGCTCCCATCCTGGAATTCCACATGGAAAGCGAAGTCAAGGAAGGCCAGTTGCGGCAGGCCCAGAAAATGGAAGCCATCGGGGCCCTCGCCGGTGGCATCGCCCACGATTTCAACAACATCCTGCAGGCGATACTGGGCTTTTCCACCCTCGCGAGGGAAGAAGCCCAGGCCATGGATTCCCAGCAGGGCGGCTTCATCGTCAATGACCTCGAACGCGTGACCCGCGCGACCCAGCGCGGGCGCGAACTGGTCAACCGCATCCTGCTGTTCAGCCGCCAACAGGAACAGGAGCAGCAGGCGGTCAACATGGCCGCGGTCGTCAACGAAGCTGTCGACCTGTTGGCCAATACCATCCCGGCCACCATCGAGGTGCGCACCGACCTGGATACCGAGGCGGGGCCGGTGCTGGCCGACCCGGCCCAGATCAGCCAGATCCTGATGAACCTGGCCACCAACGGATTCCACGCCATGGAAAAGCAGGGCGGCGTACTGACCTTCAAGACCAAGGCCATCACGGCCCACAGTGGCGACCCGCTGGTGCCTAAAGCCCTGACTGGGCTGGACCTGGTTGCCCTGACGGTCATCGACACGGGTGTCGGCATGGATGAAGCCACCCTCGGTCGACTCTATGATCCGTTTTTCACCACCAAGGAAGTCGGCAAAGGCACGGGACTGGGGCTTTCGGTGGTGCACGGCATCGTGGCGGCGCACCATGGCGAAATCGTGGTCGAAAGTGCAGTGGGACGCGGCACCGCAGCCCACGTTTTCCTGCCCCAGTTGAAAGAGACGGCGGACGACGCCCAGCTTGACCGGGTTGCTGCCGGTGCCACTGTGTCTTCAACCAGGGTCATGCCCGGTAGCCGCATCCTGTTCCTCGACGACGAGTCCGACATCGCCGCTTTGGGCAAGGCCCTGCTGGAGAAACAGGGCCACCAGGTGCTGGCCCTGAACAACAGTCGCCTGGCCCTCGAACACCTGCGCCAGGCCCCGGACGATTTTGACCTGCTCATCTCGGACCTGACCATGCCCCACATGACCGGCCTGCAGCTCATCCACGAGCTCAAAAAAATCCGGCCGGAATTGCCCGTCGTGCTGATCTCCGGCTTGAATGATCTGCCGGCGGAAGACTACCAGCATCATCCGCAGATCCGGGGCGTATTGCGCAAACCCTTCGGGGGCGAGGTGCTGCGCGAAATGGTCCGCGAGGTCCTGCACGGACCGGACCAATCGAAAGAAGCCGCCGAAGGCGCCCAGCAGTAGCATCCAGCGGTAGGGTTGACCTTCAGACCAGTATAAGCGACAATGAATCCGTCAGGCGATCGGCCCCTGCAATCAGGCTGGTACCCCGGGACGAGGAGAACGACTTGTCCAGAATCCTCATTATTGAAGACGACTCCCTGACGCGGGAGTGGTTGGAATCCTTGCTGAGCCGCAACGGTTTTGTGGTCGAGTCGGCCACCAACGGTCAGGAGGGGATCGATCTTTTTCGGGCCAACCCCGCCAATCTGGTCATCACCGATATCGTCATGCCCGAAAAAGACGGCATCGAAACGATAACCGACCTGAAGCGCACCCACCCCGACGTGAAAGTCATCGCCATCAGCGGCGGCGAGCGGCGGCCCGAGGGCGTATCGCGCAACTACCTGCACTCGGCCAAATTGCTGGGCGCCAATCGGGCCATGCAAAAACCCATCTCCAACGAGGATCTGCTCGCAGCGGTTCGGGAATTGCTCAACTGAGTTCTTTGGCCAACTCGCGAAAGGCCTGCAGGGCCTCGGGGTTCGCCAGCGCGTCTTCATTGTCCACCGCACGCCCGTGCAGGATATTCCGCACCGCCAATTCGACAATCTTGCCGCTGATCGTCCGCGGAATGTCCGGCACCTGCCGCACGATACCCGGCACATGGCGCGGCGTCTTGTCGGCCCGGATGCGGCGACAAATGTCGGCCGACAACTCCGGCGTCAGGCTCAGGCCCGCCCTCATTTTGACAAACAGGGCGATCGTCACGTCGCCGTCTCGTTGCAGGCCCACCAGCAGAGACTCGTCCACTTCGGCAAACTGTTCCACCACGCGGTAGATTTCAGCCGTGCCGATCCGCACGCCACCGGGATTGAGCACCGCGTCACTGCGGCCGTGAATGATCAGGCCACCACTGGCGGTGAGTTCGGCAAAATCCCCGTGGCACCAGATGCCCCGATAGCGGGCAAAATAGGCGTCGTGATATCGGCTGCCGTCGGGGTCGTTCCAAAATTCGGTGGGCATTGAAGGCGCCGGACCGGTGCAAACCAGTTCGCCTTTTTCTGCGGTCACCGGTTGGCCTTTTTCGTCCCAGACCGCCACGGCCATGCCCAGACCCCGGCACTGCAGCTGCCCCCGGCGCACCGGCAACACCGGGCTGCCCAGGGCAAAACACGAAATGATGTCGGTGCCACCCGAGATCGAACTGAGCTGCACATCCGGGTGCACGTCGCGGTACACGTAGTCAAAACTCTCGGGCGAAAGCGGCGAACCGGTCGACAGAACAGCCCTCAACCGCGACAGGTCGTGGCTGCTGCCGGGCTTCAGACCGGCCTTTTCACAGGCCGCCAACCACCGGGCGCTGGTGCCCAGGATGTCGAATCTCTCTTCGGCCGCATAGTCCCACACCGCTGCTTCGGGTTGCAGGGGATGGCCGTCATAAAGCATTACCGTGGCCCCCGAGGCCAATCCGGTCACCAGCCAATTCCACATCATCCAGCCACAGGTTGTGAAATAGAACAGGCGGTCACCCGGCCCCAGGTCACAGTGCAACTGGTGTTCCTTCAAATGCTGGATCAGGGTGCCCCCGGCCGAGTGCACCATGCACTTGGGCAAGCCGGTCGTGCCCGAGGAAAACATGACGAACAGCGGGTGGGCAAAAGGCAGGCGGGTGTATTCGGGCGCAGCCCCGGTATAGGGCGCGCAGTAATCCTCCCAGAGGCAAGCGTCCTCCGGCATATCTTTGTGCTGCCCCAGAAACGGCACCACGACCACGCGCTCCACCGATGGCAACTCCGTCTGCAACAGGCGGGCAGTAGCCAGGGAATCGATCTCCTTGCCACCGTAACGGTAACCATCGGCGGTGAACAGAACTCGTGGCTGGGTCTGACCGAACCGGTCCACGACACCCTCGACACCAAAGTCCGGCGAACAGCTGGACCACACCGCCCCCACACTGGCGGCCCCCAACATGGCCACCACGGTCTCGGGCAGATTCGGCATAAAGCCCGCCACCCGGTCGCCGGGTCCGATGCCATCAGCCCGCAAGGCCGCCGCCACCGCTGCGGCCCCACGCCTCAACTCGCCCCAACTGAGGCGGCGAGTGCCACCGGTCTCTCCGCGAAAGACCAGCGCTTCGGATTCGTCTTCAGCGATATCCAGGGCCCGCGCTGTCAGCAGATTTTCAGCATAGTTCAAGCGGGTATCGGGAAACCAACGGGCACCGGGCAGGCGTTCCGCGTCCACCAGCACCGTCTCGGGCGACCCTTCGGCCACCACGCCGCAAAAATCCCACACACCCCGCCAAAATTCGGCCGGATGAGCAACCGACCACTCATACAGGTCCGAATAATCCGCCAAATCGGCCCCGTGCCGCTCGGCCATTTGCCGGCGAAAGGCGGTCACCCGCGCTCCGCTGACCCGCGCCTCATCCGGTTGCCACAGGATATCCTGACCGTCCGGGTTCATCGGTTGCCGGCCTGCCGCGATCCGATCGCGGGCAGAATTTTGCCCGCCACCTCGCCAAAGCCCACGCGATAACCATCACCCTGGCACCAGGCCGACATGGTCACCGTATCGCCGTCGTGCAGGAACTTGCGTTCGCCGCCACCCGGCAATGTCACCGGTTCGGTGCCTCGCCAGGAGATTTCCAGCATCGAGCCATAATTGGTTTTTTCCGGACCACTGATCGTGCCGGAAGCCAGCAGGTCACCCGTGCTCAGGTTGCAACCGCTGACGGTGTGATGGGCCAACTGCTGGGCCATGGTCCAGTACAAATACTTGAAGTTGCTCTCGCTCACGCGCAAAGCCTCGTCATCATCCTCGGCCTGAATGTGCACATCGAGGTTGATGTCGAAAGTGCCGCGGTCGCTTTCCCGCAGGTAGGGCAGCGGCGCCGGATCCTGCTCCGGCGAAGCGCAACGGAATGGCGCGAGGGCCTCGAGGGTCACGATCCAGGGCGAGATGCTGGTGGCAAAATTCTTGGCCGTAAAAGGACCCAGGGGCTGGTATTCCCACTTCTGGAT
This sequence comes from uncultured Fibrobacteraceae bacterium, assembly GCA_964562635.1. GTDB lineage: Bacteria > Krumholzibacteriota > Krumholzibacteriia > LZORAL124-64-63 > LZORAL124-64-63 > JAGRNP01. The sequence goes on from CAZLUL010000028.1 coordinate 18,694, forward strand.
ATCCCGCGCCGACCAGTCATTGACCAGCACCAGACCGAAGATGTTCTCTTCGGCGTTGTCGGCCGAAACCGGTTCGCCCTGCCGGTTGGGTGTGCCGATCAGAAAGCCCATTTCCAATTCGAAATCCATCAGCTTGCAGGGCCCAAAAACAGGGGTCTCCTGCTCCGGCGGCAACATCTGGCCACTGGGTCGGGTCACGTCCTGGCCCGAAAGAATGATCGAACTGGCCCGCCCATGGTACCCTACCGGCAGGTGCAACCAGTTGGGCATCAAGGCGTTGTCTTTGCCGCGAAACATGATGCCCACGTTGGTGGCGTGCTCGCGCGAGGCATAGAAGTCGGTGTAGTCCGGAATGCCCACCGGGAACTGCATCGTCACGCTGTCGGCCGGCAACAGGGCCCGCCCCCGCAAGGCCGCGTCGTCCCTCAGTGTCGGCTCTTCGGCGCGCAACAGCCCATGAATGAGCAGGCGCACGGCCCGGCGCTGCACCGGGTCCAACTCCATGAAAGGGTTCAGCACGTAGTGGCTGAAGATGCCCTCGGGCAGGCCTGCGGCGTCCAACAGGCCAGCGTTCTGGATCACGGCCAGGTCCAGGACAAAGTCCCCGATGCGGGTGCCCGCGCGGGGCTCGTCCCGGGGTGTGGGCGAGAACATGCCATAGGGCAGGTTCTGCAAGGGGAAGTGACTCTCGGGTGCTACGGGAACAAAACTTTTGACTGCGGGATCAACGGTGGGATCCATGGTCACTAACCAACCTTTCGACAACAGTGGACTCGGTGGCTCAGAGCACGCCCAAAGACTGGAGGTCCGAGCGAGGCTCTGCAAAAGAACAACTGCCAAACCCCGACAGGGACTGGCGGCGGATACGATCCATCGCCTCGACGTCGACCCGGTGGTCGCGCCAGGCAAAAAATTCTTCGGTAAAGGTGAAGGCCAACGGATCAGTTTCCGCCACGCAGGCCGTCAACACTTCCAGCTCGGCTTGCAGGCCCCAGGCCAACAACCCGGCACCAAAAACATTCAAAAATCCGTGCATCATCACGTCCGGCTCGGTCGCGCGGTGCCGCACCGGATGATGCAAACCGGCTGTGCACTTGAGGGGCAAGTCCAACTCGGCGCACCTGTGGATCACCGCGGCGATGCGTTCGCAGGACGGAAAGGCCTCAGCCGTCACGCCCCCGCAACGCAATTTGGCGCTGAGACGGGCAAAGCCGTCGGGGGCGCCGGAAAACTCGGGCCGCGCCGCGGCAATGGCCTCCAGCACGCCAGCATCGTCTGCCGCTGCCGCAACTTCCAGAAAAACTTCCTGCGTGCCCAGCCCCGCCGCTCGCAGGGCCGACAGAAATTTCGGCACAAACTCGGATGCCTGCTGAGCCACCGCCGCCGGGATCGGCGCTTCCAGGCACTCCACCTTGACCAGCCCGGGCGCCGCCGCTTCAAATTCCGCGATCCGGGCACCCTGAACGGCCACGCTGGCCAGGGCCGCCTGTCCTTCTTCCCGGTCACCAACCAATACCGAAAAACCCCAGGGCGACTCCTGGGCCAGATGCGGACGAGCCACCTCGACGATCTCGGACAAGCGTCCGACCGGAGCGATGAACCGACCCAGCATCCAGGCTTCGGGTTCGTCGCGGTGCCGGGCGTACTCGGCGACGGCCACCGGCACACTGAGGCCCGCGGGCGGAAACAGGCCAGCGTAGTCAACGAGCGAATTCATGAATGCCGTCAGGGCCGTGGTCATGCTCTCCACCTTACTGGGGTTCAGAAGGAAAATCGAGACACGAATAGTGCGTTATCGCCCCCGTGTCAACATTGCGCAATTACGGATTTCCTCAATATAGACTAAACATCCACCAGAGAACCGCCGATATGTCAAAAAGCGAAGATTAGGCCCAATCCAAGGCTGAAACAGGCGGCCTTGCCGGAAGGGAACGACTTGGCGTCCAGCCCATTACAAAAAATCACGACTGTCGAGGGACGGGTCTGGCTGCTGGTCATTGCCGGATTGCTGACTGGTGCAGTCTTCGGGGTGACTTTTCTCACCTACCAACAGGCGCATACCCGCAGCCTGCAGGGTCTTTCGGCCGCGATGCTTGAAGCCCAGCAGATGCGGATGCAATATCGCCAGCACCTCACCCAGCGCACCCAACACCTGTCCAATCTGGCGACCAATCCCCGAGATGACGAGCGGGCCCGACTGGACATGGATGAGTATATCAAGCACACCGACGCCCAACAGAAAATGCAGGACGCCGTCGAAGTGCTGGCCACCGACGCCGGCCTGAGCGAATTCTTTGAGAGCTTGGACGAGGCGCGCTCGGCCTGGGAATCCACGGCCCTCCGCTCACTCGACCTGCGGGCCGATCGCCTGGTTTTCGCCGCCCGGTCCCGGCTCATGTCCGCCAGATCGACGGCCGCCAGCGATCGGCTGACCGCTATTGCCAGCGAGATCGAAATCGCGTTCATGCTCCGCTATGCCCGTGACCAGCACGACTTCCAACGCACACTCCGTCGGGAAACCGATCATGAACGTTTGCTGGCCGCCGCCGACAGCACAATCAACAGCGGCACGCCGGAGCAAGCCCTGTTGGCCCGGGAAATCCTGATGACGGCCAACCGTTGCCAAGACCTGGTTCTCGAATTGCAGTTAGAACTGGACCCCGACTCCCTGCGCCGTAGTCACGAGTCCAGATTCATGCCGACCTTAGCCAAACTTGATCAGCAACTGGCGGAGTGGAACAGCCTGGAATCCCCCCTAAATCGGCGGCCCCAACTGCAGGCTCGGATTTTTGAAGCCCGAACCGAATTGGCCCACGCCATGATCGGCCATGACTCGCGTGGGGTCCACTACTCCGGCTATTTCGATTTCCAACTGCGGCACCTGATCGCCACCCGTGAACTGACGGCCCTGCTGCCGGAATTGCATCGGCAAAACGACAAAGTGGATGCCCGACTCATGGAGATGGATCCGTCCTTCGCCCAATATGCCGAAGCACAGCAGAAGGTCCTGGTCGGCTTGCGCTCAACCAAAGAAGCTTCCGGGGCTATTGTCGTCGTCATGGCGACCATCCTGTTCGTGGCTTTTGCGCGCATGATCGCCCAATCGATTGCCTTGATCCAGCGCCAGGAAGAGGAAGCCTCACGTCGCAAAGTGGAGTCCGAAAAGCGTTTCGCCCATCTGGCCCTGTTGTCCGGCGACCTGGTCTGGGAAACGGACCAGGACCAGAAATTTGTTTTCATCAGCGGCGATACCAAACGCCTGACCGGGCATGACCAGGAACACTGGCTCGAACGGTCCCTGCCAGATTTGTTGGCCGAAGACGCCCAGGCCGAACTCGCCGAATTGCTGCCCCGCAGCCAGCGCGACGGTTGCCCGATTTCCAACCTGGAGATCTGGGCCGCCGGCCCCGACCAGCAGGAATACTGCATGCTGCTCAACTGCGACCCGGTGATGGACAGCGCGGGCACCTGCACCGGGCTGCGCGGCTCAAGCAAAGACATCACCGCCATGGCCATGGCCCGGGAATCCCTGCGCCGGGCCAAGGAAGAAGCCGAAGGCACCAACCGGCAGCTCGAACAGGTCGCCATTCGTGCCAACCAGATGGCCCTGGCTGCCGAAACCGCCAACGCGGCCAAGAGCGAATTCCTGGCCACGATGAGCCACGAGATCCGGACTCCCATGAACGGTGTCATCGGCATGAACAACATGCTGCTCGACACCGACCTCTCGGCCGAACAAAAAGAATACTCCACTCTGGTGGGCAAATCGGCCGATTCGTTATTGAGCCTGTTGAATGACATCCTGGACTACTCAAAAATCGAAGCCGGAAAACTGGATCTGGAAGTCATGCCCATCTCGGTGCGCTCGGTAGTCGACGAAGTGCTCAGCCTGCTGAGTCTCAAGTCCGCCGAAGCCAATCTGGACCTGATCGGCATCGTGGACCACACCGTGCCGGCGACAGTCATGGGTGATCCGACCCGCCTGCGCCAGATCCTGATCAACCTGGTGGGCAACTCAATCAAGTTCACCGCGACCGGGTTTGTGACCATCAGCGTCAATCTTGTTCGGCGCGACCACGGGACGGACACTTTGCGTTTCGATGTCACCGACACAGGCATCGGTATCGCGGCGGCCAAGGCCGAAAACCTCTTTGAAGCCTTTGCCCAGGCCGACAACTCCACCACTCGCAAATATGGCGGCACTGGTCTCGGCTTGTCGATCTGCCGCAAACTGACCGAAATGATGGGCGGCGAAATCGGCGTGGAATCGCAGGAAGGCCGGGGCTCACAATTCCACTTCACGACAGTGATGCCCATTCCTGCGGCTGGCGAGGCCAACGCACAGGACATCTGGCCCGACCTGCGTGGCCAAACACCCATCCTGGCCCTTGCCGACCAAAAGATCGGCACCGCATTTGCCGAGGCGCTGCGTTCGCTCGGAGCCGAATGCGCCACCTCCGAGTCGGTCCTGGCAGGATCCGCGTCCCTGGCGGCTTCCGCCCTGGGAGGCCCCCCGTTGCTGATCTGTGATCGCGACTTCAGCCCCGCCGCGTACAAGAAATTGGCACTGAAATTGGGAGGGCAATTCCCCGCGACCCCCTTGGCGGCGATACTGGTCACCCCACTGCTGGAACGTCCGACACTCGCCGAACGCCAAGGCCAACACCTGCACGGATACCTGTCGACGCCCTTGCGTTTCGAGGCCCTGCTCGAGGGACTCAACGGCTTGCAGTTGTGTGAGCTGAACCAGGGAGACCCTGCCCGACCCCAACGGGGCACCGCAGTTGCGACGGACTTCCAAAGTCTTAAGGCACTGCTGGTTGAGGACAATCTCATCAACCAAAAAGTGGCCCTGGGGGTCCTGAAAAAGTTGGGCATTGAGGCCGATGTCGCCAACAACGGTCAGGACGCGTTGGCCGCCTGGAAGCAGGGAGATTACAATCTGATTCTGATGGATTGCATGATGCCGGTGATGGACGGTTACGAGGCCACCCGCCGGATCCGGGCCGCCGAGATCGGCACCCACATTCCCATCGTTGCGATGACAGCCAACGCCATGGAGGGCGACCGCGAACGCTGCCTGGAAGCCGGCATGGACGAATACGTCGCCAAGCCGATCAAGGTCCAGCGGCTGCGTGTGGTTCTCGAAAAGGTGCAACAGCAATGGCCAGCCCCGGAATTGATCCCGAGCTAAACGCTATCTAGGCTACCGGATCCCGCCCGATCGGCATGGTCATGCACCGACAGCCGCCACCCCCACGGGCCAGTTCCGAACCGTCAATCGTCACCACGCATTTGCCCATCTGGTCCAGGTCCGCCTTGTCGGCGATGATATCGACGGCCGGCACCACTTCGTATCCGGCCCGGGCCAATTCTTCGATGGTGTGGCTGTTGCGCCCATAGCCGATGACCTTACCCGGAGCCAGGGCGAAAAAGTTGGCCCCGCTGTGCCACTGCTCGCGCTCCTGCACCCAGCGATCATTGCGCCCGCCACAGAACAACGGCTCCAGCGGCAGGCCCAGGTTGCCCAGGGCCGTCAACAGGTTGTCCTCTTCCTGGATACTGACCACGCGGCCATCTTCGATGTGGATGTGCACCGTATCGAAGTGATGGGTCTGCATGATCACCGGTTCAAAAACCATGCAGGTATTGGTATCCAGCAGGGTGAAGACCATGTCCAGATGGATGAAGGATTCGGGTGATTTCGGCAGCTCCTGCACCACGATGTGCTGGCGCTTGCCCAACCCCTTGAAGCGCTCGATGAGAAAATCGATCGCCTGACGGGTGGTGCGGGCCCCGTAGCCGATGACCAGGATTTCGGGGCTGACCACCAGGATATCGCCACCTTCGATGGTCACCTCGCTGCCGCCACCGCCGAGCCGCGAAGGGTTGACCGTGCGCGCGTTCAGGTCCGGATGAAAATCAAAGATGGCCTCCATGATGCGGGTTTCCCGACCGCGCACGCGGTTGGCCATGCGGCTGATCAGCACCTTGTCCCAGACGGCGACCGCCGAGTCGCGGGTGAAGAAAAAGTTGTGCAGCGGCGGCAGGGAATACCGGTCTTTGCTCAGAAAACGGGAGAGGTTGTTTTTCTCCAGAGTCACCCCTTCGATCATCACGCGGGACAAATCGGGCGAGTCGAGTTCCAGCAGGGCGTCGGCCACATCGGGCACTCCCTCGGCTTCGCAAATGCGCCGCACCAGGCCGCCCCGCACGCGGCTGTTGTCCAGAATGTCATGCAACAGCTGGCCCACCCGAAAAACGCGGGCCCACTTGTCCAGCACCCCAATCAACTGGCTGTATTCGTCCGAAACCACCGACAGGTTCAGGATATCGCTGTAGAGCGCCCTTTCGGCCGTCTCAGGCGTCATGTTGGCCACCTCAAGGCCGGGCGTATGGGTGATCACCCCGGTCAGGCGACCCACTTCCGATTCCACGTTGATGTCGAATTTGTCACTCACCAATGGCTCCTGTCGGGTTGTTTGCAAGGCAATCACCGGAAGAATACACCCCCGGTCGCCGGTCGGCAACTTCACAGGGCGCAGCCCAACCTGCCAGCCGAGTCAGATTGCCGCCAATCCCCTGTTTCCGGCCCGAAAATTGCACGTCAAAGGCATGGTTCTCCTCAAGTTGCACCTCACGGGGCCGATTAGGCAGGAGAACCAAGCATTGTCCCTGAAAGGACCACCATGGAAGACTACCGCCACCGGCCGCGCAAAAACACCCCTCACATCGTCAAAGCCTATGACGCCGTATCGGGCAGCTATATCGGTCGGGTCGTGGACATTACTGCCGATGGCATGATGCTCGTCACCAAGCGCAACTACACCGTGGGCCGTGCCATGAAGTTGCGGGTGATACTACCGGTGATGGTGCAACAAAAAACAGACGTCACCGTCGAAGCCAAGGTCATTTGGCGCGAACCCGATACGAATCCCAGCTACTGCAAAACTGGCTTCAACTTCATCAATCTCCCCGGGGAAGACGGATTCCTGATCGAAGACATCATGCACAAACTGAATCTCGTCGGCTAGACCAACAATTTAGCCAGCAAGGGATTCCCCTGCTTGAGCTCCCCCAGGTCCCTCTCTTATTTTGAGGGACCTTGCATTTGCGAATTGAACTCTCCCGCCAATTTTGTTTCAATGAAGTCTGTTTGAATAAAACTGTTCAGATCCGTGTATATGCTGCGACAATCGCGCAACAACCGGTTCCAAGGAGATCCCGATGAGTTTTGACCCCGTATTGATCTGGTTTCTGGTCGGTCTGGCTCTCATTCTGGCCGAGTTCATGATTCCCGGCGTTATTCTGATATTTTTTGGGGTTGGTGCGTGGATCGCTGCGACGACAAGCTGGATGGGACTTACGCCCGGCTGGACTTCGCAGTTGCTCACCTTTTCCATCAGCTCGGTGGTGCTGCTGGTCCTGTTGCGGCGCTGGTTCCGGACCAAATTTTTTGGCTACGTCGAAGGGGGCCAGAACTCCGAAGACAACCTGGATGATCTGGCCGGGCACGAGGTCGTTGTCTCCCAGGACATTCAGCCGGGTGAGACCGGCAAGGTCGAATACAAAGGCGCCGCGTGGAGCGCTCGCAGTGACGTTCCCCTCAGTACCGGGGAACCCGCCGTCATCACCCGGACCGAAGGCATCACCCTGATTGTCCGGCCGCGCAGCTGAGTTTGAACTATCGGAACCAACCTGTTTCAAGGAGAAGGCTATGAATATCGGACCTATCGTCGCTGCCGGATTTGCCGTCCTGGCGATCATCACCCTGGTCAATACCGCCCGTATCGTGCCGCAGAAAAGCGCCTACATCATTGAGCGCCTGGGCAAGTATTCCCGTACCCTGCAGGCGGGCTTTCACATCCTGACCCCGTTCATGGATCGGGTGGCCTACAAACACAGCCTGAAAGAAGCGGCCGTTGATGTGCCACCCCAGACCTGTATCACTCGGGACAATATCGCCGTTGAGGTTGATGGCGTGCTGTATATGCAGGTGATTGACCCGGTGAAGGCCAGCTACGGCATCGAGAATTTCCTCTTCGCCTCGACCCAGCTTTCCCAGACGACCATGCGTTCGGAGATCGGCAAGCTGGAACTGGACAAGACCTTCGAGGAGCGCGACGCCATCAACCACTCCATCATTGCGGCAGTGGACAAGGCTTCGGACCCCTGGGGCATCAAGATCACCCGCTACGAGATCAAGAACATCCACCCGCCCGAGTCCGTACGCAACGCCCTGGAAAAACAGATGCGGGCCGAACGCGAGAAGCGCGCCACCATCTATGAATCCGAAGGAGTGCGCCAGGCCAAGATCAATGTGGCCGAAGGCACCAAGCAGGAAGCCATCGCCTATTCCGAGGGTGAAAAGATGAAACGCATCAACGAGGCCGAGGGACGGGCCCGTGAGATCGAATTGATCGCCATCGCGACAGCCCAGGGTATCCGCAATATCGCCGAGGCCATTGAACAGCCTGGTGGCCAGGACGCCGTGAATTTGCGGGTGGCCGAGCAGTATATTATGCAATTCGGCAAGCTGGCCCAGGAAGGCAATACCCTGATTATCCCCTCCAACCTGGGCGATATCGGCAGCATGGTGGCCACGGCGACCAGTTTGATCAAGAAGACCTGATCAAGAAGACTTGATCAAGAAGGCGTGATCAAGAAGAATTGGCCGCTCGCGCCAAGTCTTCAGCCGACACTCCCGCGAACCCGCTGAACTCGGCGGGTTCGCGTTTTGTGATCTCCACCGGAATATTCTCCTGCAGGACCGCCCAGCCCGCTTCATCCAGCCCGTCAATAAACGCAGCGTACTGGTCTGCCGCCGAATTGGCCTTCAGGTACTGGCGATACATCAGGACCATGGCCTTGAGCATCGGCAGGTACGGCTGCAGGTCCGTGGTGGTGGACAAGGCGTCGCTGTCGATCCAGGCGATGCCGCGCTGGGCCAAGCCGTCGGGGCGCAACTGGCGGCTCTTGATCAGCAGTTCGATATCGAAGGCGAATTTCTTTTCCAGCATCCCGGGCAAAATTTCGCGCAATGTGGCGGCGGCAAAGCCCTTGAAGCCGCACTGCGTATCGATCACATCGGGCAGGCTGTCGATGATGCGCTTCCACAGGTAAATGAACAGCTTGCCGCGGTCGTTGCGCGCGCCCTGTTTGATGACCACCGATTCGGGCTGACGCCGCGAGCCAATGGCCACGTCACGCTTGTCTGCCAGGATCGCAGTCATCAACAGTCCGGACTGGCCCAGATGAGTCGACAGGTCGGCATCGGTGAAGATCGCCACGTGGTTTTTGCGTTCTTCACGGCAAGCCTCCCACAAGCCCAACTGGATGGAGCCCCCCTTGCGGCTGTCATCGGGTGTGGTCAACTCACCGGCGGCCGGATGACCAGCGGCGATGGCATCGGCGAGGTGCAGAACCTGCACTTGGTCTGTCCGGCCTTCCCGCGCGATGATTTCCCGGGCAATAGCACCACTGTGCTCGGGACAACCGTCATCGACAACCAGCATATCCCAGGTCAGGTCGTCGCGGCCGGCGGTCAACCAGTCCAGTTGGTGGATCTTGCGCACGAG
>CAZLUL010000029.1:0-28199 GCA_964562635.1 uncultured Fibrobacteraceae bacterium
GTGGGCATGAACAAGGTCAACCCCATTGCCATGATCCTGTCGGCCAAGATGATGCTCGATCATCTGGGCGAAATGGAAATGGGCGAGAAGCTGGAAGCGGCGGTGGCGGCGGTCATCGCCGAGGGCCAGGCCCGCACCTACGACATGGGTGGCACCACCACGACGACCGAAATGGCGGAGGCCGTCGCGGCCAAGTGCTGATTTGGGCTGTCTGTTCAGACCACGCCGCGCTCCTTCGGGAGTGCGGCGTTATTTTGTCGGCTTGGTAAGGCTGGTCACAGGGACCGGGCTGATATAGGATCGCATATCGAGGTTCCCCTCTCCTTTGTGAGGAAGTGCTGTGCCCAGTAGCAAGAACGACTCCGCCATCAACGAAACTTTCTTCCAAAAGATATTTGAAGAGGCTCCCCAACCCTACCATGTGGCAGACTTCGGTGGTCGGCTCTGTGCCGTCAACCAGGCCTGGCTGCAATTGTTGGGATACCAGCGGGACGATGTCATTGGCCGACCGGTGAAGGATTTCATTTCACCCGGATATTTGTCTCAGTTCGAGGACAGCTTCAAGCGATTGAGTTCTGGAAAACCCGTGCCCCGTCGGATTGTCGAAATGAAGCGCGCCAACAGGACCACCGTCGTCGTCGAAGTCGAAATTCGAGCCGACTACGACCAGGATAACGCCTCCGGCCACAGCTACTGCCTGCTGCGCGACAACTCCGGGCCCGTGGCAACTGCAGACGGATTGCGGCGCAGTGAAGAACAATTGCGGCACCTTTTTGATAACGCACCGGTTTCCTTGTGGAGCGAGGATTTTTCGTCGGTCAAGCTGTTCATTGATGAACTGAAGTCCCGGGGTATTGTCGACCTTAAGCAGCACTTCCTTGAAGATCAGAGAGATTTTCAAAAGTGCCTGGGCCTGGTGAAAATCAAGAGTGTGAACCAGGCCACCCTGGATCTGCTCAAGGCTTCTTCCCTGGACGAACTGACCGCCAACCTGGCCTCAACTTTTACGGAAGACGGGGCAAAAGTCTTCCTGCATGAGCTGGTGGCCCTGGCCGATGGATTGTCCGGCGCCGAGGCCGTCACAACCCTCAGGACCCTTGATGGCGAACTGCGCCACGTGGCTTTCAAGCTGTTCCGCGACCTGGCGGACGACAGCTGGGAAACCGTCTATGTGGCCTTCATGGACCTGACACCCACCCGCCAGATACAGGACCTGAACGCCCGCCTGGTGACGGCGATCGAACAGACCGGCGACAGCGTGGTTGTCACCGACCCCGACGGGAACGTCCTTTACTGCAATCCGGCCTTTGAAAATGTCAGCGGCTACACCAGCGACGAGGTGATCGGGCAGAATCTTCGTCTGCTCAAGAGCGGGCATCACGAAGATGCCTTCTACAAGGACCTCTGGGATACGATCAACCAGGGCATCGTCTGGGTCGGCAACTTCACCAACCGCCGCAAGGACGGCAGTGTTCTGGAAGAAGAAGCCTCCATCAGTCCGGTCATGAACGACAACGGCGAAATCGTCAGCTTTGTCAGCGTCAAGCGGGACGTGACTCTCCACAACGACATGGAGCGGCGCCTGATCCAGTCCCAGAAGATGGAAGCGGTGGGGCAATTGGCCGGCGGTGTGGCCCACGACTTCAACAACATCCTGCACGCCATGCTGGGGCACCTGGAGTTCGCCCTGGACGAAGAAACAGAACCGGGCAACGTGCAGCGTGAGTTGGGCCTGTTGCGCAACTCGGTGGGCCGCGCCGGCCAGTTGACCCGGCAACTGCTGGCCTTCAGTCGCCGTCAGGTACTGGAGTTGCAGAACGTCGACCCCAACGACCTGATCGCCCAGCTGCTGAAGATGGTGCGGCGGGTTATTGGCGAAGATATCAATTTGGATTTCCGACCCGGTGCCATCAGCCAGGAGATCCACGTGGATCCCGGCCAGATCGAACAGGTGCTGCTCAATCTTTGCCTCAATGCGCGCGATGCCATGCCCGGCGGCGGCACCCTGCTGATCGAAACCGGACTGAAGGAATTGGACCAGGAGTTCCTGAAGGCCTACACCTGGGCCCTGCCCGGACCCCACATTCGTATCGCGGTGAGCGACACCGGCGCAGGCATCTCGCCCCAGGCCCTGCCGCAGATTTTCGAACCCTTTTTCACCACCAAGGAACGCGGGCGGGGCACCGGCCTGGGCCTGGCCACGGTGTATGGCACGATCAAGCAGCACGAGGGCATGATTCTGGTGGACAGCAAATTGGGGCAGGGCACCACCTTCACCATTCTATTGCCCGTTACCGAGCCCAGGCCGGTCGCCAAATCCTCTGCCCGGAAAACGAAACCGGAAACGCCGGGCGGTACCGAGACCATCCTGATGGCCGAGGATGACGAAGCGGTGCGTAGCGTGATCAGCCGTATTCTATCGCGGGCGGGCTACCGGGTTCTGGTGGCTCAGAACGGTCAGGAAGCGCTGGAATTGTTTGCGGCCCACGCCGATGAAGTCGATCTGGCCCTGCTGGATCTGGTGATGCCACTGGTGGGTGGCCCGGAGGTCGCCCAGAAAATCGAGGCCCAGCGCCCCAACGTGAAGATCATCTTCAACACCGGGTACAGCGAAGACGCCATCCTGGGGCGCCTTTCGCTGAATATGAATGCTCCGCTGTTGATGAAGCCCCACGACCCCGCGGCCCTGCTGAGCACCATCCGTGAGGAACTGGACAAGGGATAGTCCGCTAGTCCAGTCCGCTAGTCCACCACCTCGGTGCGCGGGAAGTACGTGCTCCAGGCAAACCAGTAGGCCGTGCGCACCAACAGCTCCGCGCCCGTATCTTCCCGGGTCGCGCTCACCCCACCATCCGGGTTGCGGATCACGCGCACCTTCACGCCACCGAGTTCGGTTTCCACCGCTTCCTCATTCCCGAGAATTTCGTCGGTCACCGCCAGGGTGTGAGCGCCCATGACCACGCCGTGAATCAGGGCCTTGCCCGGCAAACGGTCCTTCAGCCAGACTGTCTGGAAAAGTCCGGTGCGTTCAGGGTCGGCGAAATATTTTTCGTAGTGAGACGATTTGACTTCGGCGGATTTCTTGAGCACGCGGGTCTCGGGATGGTCGGCTGACCACTGGCGCCACGTGGTTTGCACCATGGGAATCATCTCCAGCTGGGTCCCGAGGTAATCGCCCTCGAGGCATTCGCCGGTCACGTGGCTCCACAGGGAACCGGTTTCCTTGTCCTGCATGATCAGGCTATTGCGCCAGAGCTTGCCCGAGACGATGAAGGTCAGGGTCTGGTCGCCGACTTGGCGGACGTGCACGACGCCCGAATGGCAAAGCGGTCACCAGGTGGCCGCGATCGCCGTCCCGTTGAATTCGTCGTTGACGATTTCGTGGGCATCCAATTGCCAGGTCGACCAGCACACCGCATCGTCGTCATTGGCCAGGCCCATCACCGGTTCGTCGGCGGACATCTGGGCGTTGGCTTCTTTTCCGGTCAGGTATTCGGGATCCAGGATGGCGGGGATGCCGTCGGGCGGCAGCAGGGTGTACATCTTGTCGCCCTGAAATTCGCCGTGCACTTCCGGGTCCGGGCGTTCGGCGGCGGCCAGGGAAGTGGCCAGGATCAGGCACAACAGGACAGCAAGAGAAAGGCGTTTGCTCGGCATGGGCGTCTCCTTGACGAAATGCAATGGGGTGATTGCATTCAGTCTAGGACAACTTCTCAGGCTTGGCCTTCCTTGATTTTGAGAGGACCGGAAGTGGCCTCCTTGTGCAAAGGGCCCATCGCCCGCAAATGTTCGACAAATTCCGCCACGATGCGCTCGAGATGATCAGTCGTGCCCTGCACCACCCAATCTTCGCGCAGGCGGTCCGAAGCCAGGCCCAATTCCTTGATCGCCAACTGGTTGCGGAAAATATCCTGCAAGACCTTGAGGTCGTTGGGACTGTTTTCGCAATTGCGAACCAGGCAACCGCAGATCAGGATGCCGTCGGCGCCGTTGGCAAAACCCCGGCGGATCTGCTCAGGCGTGACCTCGCGGGCACATTTGAAGTGCACACTGGTGATGGAGTCGGAAATATGGGCGAGTGACAGTCCATCCCGGGAGGCATTTGGTCCGCTGCAGGAGTTGCAGAAATAGATCAAGACCCGCGGGTTGGTGTTTTTTGGTGCATTTGTTGGTGTCACGACATGCCATCTCTTTTGGGAGGCCGGTTTCAAATAGCCTAGTGAACCTGCAGGTTATTGTCAAACCCTTTGTTAAATTTTTATCATTTATTTGTTACTGCATGAAATACAAACACATAGGCGATTTGAAGCCTCATTTTTCAAAAAATTAAAAGAGCCTCTGTAAGTCATGAATTTGTCATGACTTAAAAAGAATGGCCGGAGAACCGGCCACTCTCTGGGTGCAAAATAGGTGTCAAAATTGAGCGATTTTCTCAGGGGCGATAATTTTGCATCGCCTCGGCCATATGCTCGTTCAACTGCCGCACCCGGGTTTCGTCCGAAGGGTGGGTGCTCATGAATTCCGGCGGTTTGCCCCCGCCACCTGCCGACATGCGCTGCCAAAATAATGGCGCCTGCTGCGGGTCGTAACCGGCCATGGCCATGAAGATCAGACCCATGTGATCCGCCTCGGATTCGTGCTGCCGGCTGTACGGCAGCATCGCCCCGTACTGGGCACCGACCGCGAAGGCGGACATATAGAGAGCCTGGGTTTTATCCGGCTGATTCTTGACCGCTTCGTTCAGGGCCACGCCCCCCATCTGCAGGGCCATCTGGTGGCTCATGCGTTCGCTGCCGTGCTTGGCAATGGCGTGGGCAATTTCGTGACCCATGACCACCGCGACCCCGGTTTCGTCCTGGCAGACCGGCAGGATGCCTGTGTAGAAAGCCACCTTGCCGCCGGGCATGCACCAGGCATTCAACTGGTCGGATTCGATCAGGTGGAATTCCCAGTCGTAACCGTTGAGGTAGCTGGACTCGCCGCGGTCGGCGAAAAATTTCTCGGCCGCGCCCTGGATGCGCCGACCCACGCGCTCGACCATGGCGGTGGCCGCGGCGTCCTGACTGAGCTGGCTTTCATTGATGACCTGGTCGTACTGCTGGAAGCTCATCGTATTCATTTCCCCGTCGGAAATGAGGTTGAACTGTTTGCGGCCGGTGATGGGCACGGTGGCGCATCCGGCCAGGAACATCAGCAGGACAAAAGTGAGCACCAGGTTGGTGAGGCGGTGGCAGCGTGGCATGATTCCTCCTGGGAAAATGAGCGGTCAGGTCAACGGATTGTATGGAGTCATTCTAACCCCGGGGGCGCCACCTTGCAATTCGCAGATCAGTGGCCTAAAATCAGAGCATATTCCAACGGGGGCCTGGACCCTGATCGTCACGCGATTCCTGCGACAAAAGCCGGGCTGCCATGACTTCAAGGACATTCAGCGCAATTTTCCTGCTGGTCGGGATGCTGGCCCTCGGCCCAGGCGGCTGCGGTTCGGACGACTCGACAGTCCCGGTGTCCCAACAGGACCGCTACCTTCACGTATCACCCAACGGGGCGCCCCAGAACGACGGTTCGGCCGACAACCCGCTCCTGTTTCCCTTTGCCGCCATCAAACAGGCGTTCGTGGAAGGCTATCGAGGCGTAAAACTGGACACGGGCCTTTATATGATCTATCGAGGCGAAATCGACAAACGCCTGTATGGCGGCATCGACGTCATCGGTGGTTGCGATCCGGACACCTGGCAGCATGTGCCCGGCCAATATTCCAAACTTTCGGTGCCGAGAGTCGCGCTGTTGGCGCAGAGCATCCGGGTGCCGACCCTCGTGCGGGGGCTTGAATTGATGGCCTCTGGTACTCTGATCTACAACAACTCTGCGACAGTCCTGTCCCTGGACAATTGCGGGCCCGAATTGCAATTCCAAACCTGCCGGTTCACGGCCCGGGATGGGTACGAAACCGATCAGCCCGGCGACGATGGCTGGGAGCCCGAATTGTCCGCTGAACCCGACCCCGGGGACCCGGGAGACTGCAACGAAGCGGTGGTGGCCGCCGGGGGCCGAGCCTATGGCAGCGGCTGCACCGGTGGCCGGGGCGGCGACGGCGGCTTGCCTGGCGAGGCCGGCCAGGACGGCCGGACCGGATGTGGACTTTGGGACAGCGAGAACACGCCGGGCGGTGAGCCAGGCCAGGACGGTCTCGATGGCCGCGACGAACGGGACGGCGAAGATGGCGAAAACGCCACCGCCTCCGGTGGAATCGGCATTTTCGCTTTCGGCCAAATATTCCCACTGCCCGCCAACAACGGCGAAGCGGGCTCCTCTGGCCAGGGTGGTGTCGGCGGTGGTGGTGGCGGCGGTTCGGCCACCGGGACCGGCAACGGCGGTGGCAGTGGTGGCAACGGCGGCAATCGTGGCCAAGGCGGCCAAGGGGGCTACAGCGGAGGCCATTCCGTGGCCGCGATCTGTGTCAACAGCGAGAGTGTTTTTCGGCAATGCCGGTTCACCGCCGGCCAAGGCGGCGACGGAACCGACGGCGGCAACGGTTCGGCCGGCGTGCCCGGTAGCGTCGGCGCGCCCGGAGGCGACGCTTGCCCCGGCGGGGTCGGGCGCGGCGGACACGGCGGTGGCGGCGGCGATGGCGGCGATGGCGGCGCCGGGGCAGGGGGCCATGGCGGTGCCAGCTACGGGTTGTTGATCATCGGCTCGGTCCACCCCGATACGGACGCCGATTGCAGTTTTTTGACGGGCGCACCGAGTTCCGGCGGAGCCGGTGGTCAGCACAGCAATGGACTGTCGCAGGGGCCGGACGGACTGCCCGGCGAAGTGGCTGAAATTAAAATCGTCACCCTCAAAAGCCTGTCAGGCTCCGGCAAATAGTTGGTTTGCCCGGGATTTTCTAGTGGCTCGACAAACCCCGTTCCCATAGCTTATAACCACATCAACCCTGTACGATGGGCCGACCATTTTTTGTCTTCCGGAGGTTTCCGCTGATGTTTGCCAAACTTTTCAAGTCGTTGGTGCCCACCACTCTGATTTTTATCATGCTTTGGGCCCTCGGCGGCTGTTCCAGCATGTCAGTCACTTACGACTATGACAACAATGTCGCCTGGGAGGGCCTCAAGACCTACGCCTGGCTGGCATCCACCGAAGATATGCAAGGCAACCCGGCCAAAGACCCGATGAGTGGCGGCTTGCTCGACAAGCGCATCCGGGCCGCCGTGGATTGGGAATTGGAGCAACGCGGCATCCAGACCGGCGACGACCCTGATCTGCTGGTGAAGTACTACCTGGGGGCCGAGCAAAAAGTGCAGGTGACCGACTGGGGTTACCGCTACTCGGACTACTATTGGGGTTATGGTGGCCGCCAGATCGACGTGTACGAATTCACCCAGGGCACGTTGGTCATCGACATCATCGATACCAAAACCAAGGCTCTGATCTGGCGCGGCACCGCCACCGACACCGTCAATGAAGGCCAGCGCTCGCCCGAAGAAACCGAAGCCCGGGTCAACGATGTCGTGAACAAGATCCTGGCCAACTTCCCGCCCAAATAGAGGCGCTGCAACCGAGGTGCGTTGATGCAGGAATATCTCCCCTACGGGCATCAGTCCCTCGGTCCCGAAGAAGCGCGTCGGATCGCCGAGGTCCTGGAGTCGGATTGGCTGACCCAGGGCCCCAAGGTGATTGAGTTTGAAAATGGCCTGAGTCGCCTGTGCGACTCTCAACATGCAATTGCGGTTTCCCACGGCACCACCGCCCTGTACCTGGCTTGCCGGGCGGCGGGCCTGGGCCCCGGCGATCGCTTCATCACCTCTCCCATTGCTTTTCTGGCCACGGCCAACGCGGGGCTCCTGTGCGGGGCTGAGCCGGTTTTTGCCGACATCGACGCCACCACCTTCACCCTGGACCCAGACAGAGTGGCCCGGATTCTCCAGAAGGACAAACGGATCAAGGTTGTCCTACCCGTGCATCTGGGCGGGCGGGTGTGTGCCATGGACCACCTGGCCGAGGTCTGCGCCAAACACAAAGTCACGATCATCGAGGATGCCCGGCACGCCCTTGGCGGCCGCTGGCAGGACCGAGCCGGTCAGTGGCACACCGTCGGCGACGGGGCGTTCAGCGCCCTGACCTGTTTCAGTTTTCATCCCCTGAATAACGTGACCACCGGTGAGGGCGGCGCCGTGACGACCAATGACGATGCCCTGGCCAACCGCCTGCGCCTGTTGCGCAACCATGGCATCACCCGCGACCCCGAAAAGATGCGATCCAGCCGCGAACCCTGGCACTACGAAATGCACGAACTTTCCCTGAATGGCCACCTGACGGATTTCCAGGCCGCCATGGGTCTGGTCCAGATCGACAAACTGCCGCGCCTGAAGCGGCGGCGGCAGGAATTGGTTCGGCGCTACGACGAGGCTTTCGCCGAACTGAAGGGCATCACGCCCCAGAACCGCCCCCGCGACAATGACACCTGTTGGTCCCTGATGATCGTGCGGGCCCGCGGACGAACCGCCCTGTACCAACACCTGCTGGCCCAGGGCATCCGCACCCAGGTGCACTATGTGCCCATCCACACCCAGCCCTATTATCAGGACCACTTCGACACACGGCCCGGCGACTATCCCGTGGCCGAGAAGTACTATGCCCAGGCCCTGACCCTGCCCCTGTATCCGGATCTGGGCGATGACGAACAGGACCGCGTGATCGCCGCGGTGCGCGAGTTCTACCCGGCCGACGAGCCCCGGGCCCAAGACCGTGATTGAGTTCATCGCCGAAATTGCCGACCCCCGTTGTCGCGACCTGGAATACGCGCGGCAGTTGATCCGCGACGCGGCCCGGGCCGGTTGCGCCGCCGTGAATTTCCCCCTCTTCAGGGTCGAACAGGTTTTTGCTTCCCAGATCTTGTGGGTCAGCCCCGGGCACCGGCAGTGGCGGCAGGCCGAATTGCCCCGCCGGTTCATTGCCCAACTGAGTCAGTGCGCCCGCGAAAACGGCCTCAAGTTTGGCGTCACGCCTTTTGATCTGGAAACCGTCAACGCCGTGCAAACCGAGGTCGATTTTTTTGTGGTCGACGCCCACGAGCTGCCCTGGCTGGATCTGGTCAACCAGACGGCCGACACCGGCCTGCCCCTGGTTCTCTGCACGGCCATGGCCGATGCGGGCGAGGCCTGGGGCGCGGTTGAAACCGCACTCGAGGCCGGCTGCACCGACCTGACCCTGCTGCACGGCGTGGACCATGACCTGGTCCCTGAAGAGAACTGCAATCTGGCCGCTATCGGCACCCTGCGCGAAATGCTGGTGCGCGAGTTTGCGCCCATGTACCCGGATGTCGAACTCAAGGCGGGCTGGTCGGACAACTCGGCCTCACCCGGCGTGATTGCCCGCGCGGTGAACCACTGGGGCTGCGATGCGGTGGGCTTCCACCTGGACCCTGGCGCTCCAGGCCAAGACCCCGTTGGCGGACGCTTCTGGACCGCCGAACGCATCGCCGAAGTCATCGCCGGCGGCTACCTGCCGGTCAGGCGCGACAGTGATGGCACCGGCCGGGTGGCTCCGGGGGAAATCGAAATGGTCGAGCGCACCTGGCGCGCCGACCCCGGTGACGGCCTGCGCCCGATAGCCGCAGCCCGCAAAACCTGGCCCCAGACCCAACCCGAAGCCGACCACCACGGCCCGGATGTCTATCTCGTGCCCGACGGGCCGGGCCTCGGCGCGGTGAGTCGGTGTGTGGCCCTGGCCGAAAGCCTGCGCGACGACCACGACGCCGATGTGTTGTTTCTGATCCGCGGCGCGCCCCAGCAGATCCGCTTCCTGGATCGGCACGGTTTTGCCTGGCTGCGTTTCGACACTCTGGACTCGGTTGTCGGCCAGATCGTGCACCTGGAAACCCTCGCCGCCGATGCCACACCCTCGGTTTGTGTGCTCGACCTCCCAGAACCAGTCGGCCGCTTGGTGGACGGACTGAAGCAACACGGCATGCTGACGGTGGTAGTGGATGAGCCCGAATGTGCGGCCATGGACCTCGGGTTGGTGCCTGTGGTGGGCTGGAAAAATGGCGACACCCCGGCGGTTTTTGGGGGCAGCGAATACCTGTTGCTCAGGGATGACGTGGTGGCCTATCGCTCGTGGCAGCCCGCGCCCGGCGCCACGAGTGCTTTCCCCCGGGTGGTCATCTGCTACGGCGCGACCGACCCCAACGACCTGACCACCCGCACCCTGGCGTCCCTGCACGAGGTGCTGGGCGACGGAAACGTGCAGGTGGTCGTCAACCCCGCCGCCGATCGTCACGACCTGGTGGCCCAAATATTGAAAAGTCGTTTCCCCACTTATGAGGTCATCAACACGGGCGATGCCCTGGAACCCATTCTGGCCGCGGCCGATATCGTGGTCACCACCCTGGGTATGACCGGCAGTGAAGCGCTTTGCCTGGGCGTGCCGGTACTGATGCTGGGCAACTATCCGTCCGATGCCGAGCGTATGGCCACGTTGGCTGAAACCGGTGCCGTGGTCGATCTGGGCTTTCACGACAATGTGACCGATGACGAACTGACGGAGATTTTGCGCGGTGTATTTGCAGACGCCGACCGCCTGTCCCGACTGCGTTTTCACGCGCGGGAACTGGCGGACGGCATGATCGATGGGCAAGGCGCGGCGCGGGCGGCGGACCTCATCCTGAAACTGGTGCGCGACCGCGACAACCAGCCTCGCTGAGGGCCTCTATTCCGGAGGCGTGAAAACAAACGGTGTTTTGAAGGTCACGGTGCCTGTTTCGATGGCGGGAAATTTCCAGCCGCCCATCTGGGCCAGCACACAATCGGACACGGCCGCCGAACGCAGGGTGTCTTCCACCAGAATCACGTTGCTGACGCGGCCATCGGGCTCAACGGTCAAGCTGACGACCATCTTGCCGCGCAGACCGGGGCTTTTCTTGAGTTCGTTTTCGTAGCAGAACTGAATGCCCGGTGCGTAGCGGCGCACCACCGCCAGCAACGTCTGATTGCTGCGGATTTCGCCGCCACCACTGCTGGCGCCGCCGGTCGCGGACACGGCCCCGCCGCTGCCCCCACCCTCGGCTTCCAGATCGGTGATCGACGCGATGCTGATGCCCTCGCTGGCCACAGCCGAGCCCTGGATATCGGCCTGGCTGGACACCTCGACATTGTTCACCGCTTCCAATTGCACACCCGACCGGCCCGAGCGGACTCCCCGGCGTTGGCGCCGACTGGGTTTCGCGCGCGGATTGTCCGTGGCTCCCGCGGTGGGCAGCGCCTGGCTCAGTTCACCGAGCACTTTGTCGAGGGACCCGGACACTGCGGTGAGATTCTGAGTCACTTCGGTCTTGGCCTTTTGGCGGCCTTGTTGCCCTTTCTCCGGCGCCACTTCCGGTTTGGCCTGACGGCGTTCCGGCCGCGGCTTGGGTTTCGGCTGGGCCACTTCGGCCACGGGTTTGGGCGGCGCAGCCTGGGCAATTTCCGGGGGCGGTGCCTCAAACGTGGCGCTCGGCGCTGGCGTCTTGACCACCGGCACAGGCTTCGGTTTTTCCAAAATCAGGCGGGCAAAACGTTCGGGCATCTCCTGAATCGTCAATTCGTGCGGCGGCGGTGTCGGCGCCACCAACGCTGCGATGATCACGACGAGGCCCAAGCCGGCGGCAGCCAGCAGGCAGTTGCGCGAAACCCGATCCAGGGTGCCCCACAACGGTTGTTTGTAAATTTGGATATCCATGGCGGCTGGTGTCATGTCAGGAAGCCCCAATCACGGCCAGCGAAATGTCCCTGAAGCCGCTCTGGTTGCAGGTGTACATGACACGCTCCAACAGCTCGAAAGGAATCTCCAGATCACCCTGGATGGCGATCCGGGGCACGTAGTCGGCCTCTTCACCCCGCAGGCGGGCAATTTCCAGCTCCTTGGCGCGGGTCAGGTCCAGTTGCGCGGCCAATCCTTCAATCAGCATGCCCGATACGTGGTCGTTGGGCTCCACGTCGGCCACCATCCGGCCGTCGAGCATCACGGTTTGGTCAAAAATGGCCACCACCACCGAAGCGCGCGGCTTGCTATCGCTGGACGACTCGGGCAGTTCCACGCCGGGCACCGGCGTGATGACTTCGCCCTCGACGACGAAGCTCTTGAGCAGGAAGAGCAACAAAACGGTCAGGATGTCCATCATCGAAGTCAAAGGCAGCGGTGAAGGCTGGCGGCCATGACTGGATTTTTTGCGACGTCTGCGCGCCATGTCAATTTGCTCCCAACAGTGAAACCGAAGGCAAGCCCGCGGCCCGCGTGATGTCCATCACGGCGATGATGTCGTTGTAGCGCGTCTGTGATTCCGAAATGATCATCACTTCGCTGTTTTCCGGATGACTGGCCACCACCGAACCGAGGGCCGTGGCCAAGGCGGTTTCGGGATCGTCTTCGCGCCGGTCGATCACCAATTTTTTGAGCTGGTTGCCTTCGATCACGAAAAAGTCATTCCGGATCGTCACCGCCAGATGCAGAGGTTTGTCTGCCCCTGCGTCCTGGTTGTCGCTCAATCCTTCGGGAGGACTGTCCATGTCGATGACCGTCACGTTCAGGAACACCGCTGAGATCAACAGCATGGGAATCAGCGCGACGAAAAGATTCATCAGCGGCATGATATCCAGGTCGTTCTCCACCAGTGACCGGAAACTGCGGCCCATCGTGCGGCGTGAGTTCATGGCTTAGGCGGCCTTCCGCTTGCTCGGCGAGGCGCCCGAACCGCGCACCAGGGCTTTCACCAGGCGGGCGCTGATCCGGTCGGTATCGTCGACAATGCCTTCGACCTTGCTGACCAGAAAACCGTGCAGCCACAGGCTGGGCACAGCCACGATCAGGCCAAACGAAGTGGTGTTCAGGGCCTGGGAAATACCGGCGGCCAGGAAGGCCGAACGCTGGCTGGGGTCAGCCGCGTCAACGGCGGAAAACGCCGTCGTCAGGCCAAAAATGGTGCCCAGCAAACCCAGCAGGGTAGCCGAATTGGCCAGGATGCTCAGAAAGGGCAGTCGCCGAGACAAGGCCGGCAGCACCAGCACGGCCTCGTTTTCGGCCGCGTTGAGGAGCTTGTCCTCGTCGCGGGTATCGCGGGTCAGGATCGAGTGGGCCACCTGGGCGGCCGGTCCTTTGACCTTGCGGCACAGATCGGCCGCGCCCGAAAAATCGCCCATCCCCACCAGACGCAGCACGTCGGCGGTCAGCTTGTCGCCCTTGATCGAGGCGGCTCGGCCGATGACCCAGAAGCGTTCCAGGGCCAGGCCCAGAATCAACACTCCAGTGAACAGGATGATGTACATGAACGGGCCACCGTTCTGGAAAAACTCGGCAAACGTCGACAACGGATTCATCAGTCTGTCTCCTTGGCTTCCGGCAGCGCCGGTTTGACGGGGTCGGGATCAATCACAAAAACAGTCGGTCGGATCAGGGTCGGCAGGGCCGTACCCGTCAGGATATCTGCGGCCGCAGGCAGGAAGGACCAGCCCAGGCCGTCGTCAAAGCGGGCGTTGTCCCGCGAGGTGATGAACAGCACCTGGGGCACATCGACGGCCCCTTCGATGGTGATGGCTTCCAGGGTACGGGTCGGAGGGTCGGCAGCTGTTGCGGCACCGGCCCACAGGCACATGATCATCAGTAAGGTTGCCATTGTTTTAGTCATTGGCCGCCTCCGTTGACGTGAGCAAGGCCTGGGCGCCCGTCGGGTTGGCCAGGATCGCGCCCAAGTCATCCGGATCAGCGGCCGGGCGGTTGCCCATGGCTGTCTGGTAGCGCTGGAAGTAGTCCTGACCGGCGGCGCGGTCGAAGAAGTAGAAGTTTTCGACGATGGCCAGGTTGTACAGGCCGCCTGGCAGGTCGGGGTCAATTTCCAGGGCGCGCAGGAAGGCCGCGCGGGCTTCAGCGGGCTGCCCGGCGTAGAGCAGGGCGATGCCGTGGTTGTTGTGGTTGGCGGCGCTGTTGGGGTTGGCCTCAACAACGGCACGCACTACCGGCAGGCTCGATTCGAAACCGGCGCCCTGCAACTGCACAAAGGCCTGTGCTGTGCGCACCGAGCCGGATTGGTCGTGGCAAGCAGCCAGGATTTCTGCCGAACGTTCGGGTTCGGCCAGGGCCTGCAGGTTCAACGCCAGCGCCACGCGCAAAGGGTCGGGGGCGTCAGGGTTGCGGGCGATGAATTCGCGCAGCAACGCGACGGCCGTTTCGTACTGACCGGCTTCGAATTCGATGCGCGACAAGAGCGCGGCCGCGGGCCCGTAGTCCGGGTTGATCGTCAATGCCGTATCCAGGTGGGCGCGGGCCAGATCAGGCTGGTTTCGGCGCCAATACTCTTCGGCCTGCAGGAAAGACCAATAGGGCTCGTCCGGAGCCAGAGCGCGCTGGGCCTGAACCGCCGCAAGATCCACCGCATGCCCGGCTGTGGGGTCATCCTGTGGTCCAACACCGGTGCCGGAACAACCAGTCAGAATGCTGGCGGCAAAAAGCGCCACAAGGACGAACGCAATGGGGTTGGCCCGAAATATTGCACTTTTCAATGATGGGCTCATCGGTCCATACCTGCCCTCAAAGGTCGCTTTGACGCCCTCAGACTGAATTCGGTCTGTTTTTGTGGGGTTTTGTCCCCCGATAGCCTCTGACCTTGCAAGGGCCGGGCCGCCAACGCTGTTTTGCGTGCTTTTACGGCTCATTGCGGGCCTCGCTTTGGGGCACTGGCGGCGCGGCCGCCACCAGGGGATACTCGGCCTCGGGCATGTGCATGAAGCGCTGGGCCATCCGCGGCCACAACTGCTCACCGGTGCGAGCCAACCATTGGCCCGGATCCTCTTCGGCGTCGACGGTCTGCTTCAACAGATCCGTCCAGGCCGCTTCGCCCCGGTCGTAGAAAGGCCAGCTCTGCTCGTCGAGAATTTCTTCGTAGGCCAGCAGGTCTTCGCCCTGCAATTCGGCCGGACGTTCGCTGTCCAACAACGCGTCGCCAAAGTGGGTGATGGCCTCACCAATGCGGAACGCCGAGGCCCGCGTGTATTCGGCCACGCCGTGCTCGGTGCACGCGGCGTACAGGGCCAACAGGTTTTCGAGGCTGGCCTGTTTGGCCTTCACGGCCGCGGGCAGGGGCTGGGTCAGCTTGAGCGCGGTATAGTGTTGGTGGGCCAGTTCGGCGCGGCGGTAGTCCACCCGCGCCAGGATCTCCGGCGCCGCCCATTGCGGATGCGCCTTGGCGAGCGCGAGGTACTCCGGCAGGCCGGCCAGGTCGTCCGGCGATTTATCGTCGCCCATATTGTCCAACGCCTTCAATGCCCGTTCCTCACTGATGGCCATGACCGTTTCGGTCTCCTGCGGGAAGCGCGTGACGAAAGCGGTTTTTGCCGCTTCGGCCCCGGCCACATCACCGGCGGTGGCCAACAGGTCACCAGCCTTGAGCAGGGCGGAAGCGGCATCGGGATCGGCGCTGAATTTTTCACTGAAACGCGTCAAAGCCGTGGCGGTGGCCTGCCAGTTCCCCGCCGCTTCATGAGCGGTGGCGATTTGCAGAGCGCTGTCCCGGGCGTAGGCGCTGGTCGGGTAGACGGTCAGCAATTCTTCCCAGGCCGCGGTGGCCTGGGCCACGTCTTCAGCGGCGGCAAACCCCAGGCCCGAGCGGTACAGCGCCAGGTCGGCGTATTGGAAGTCGGGCCATTGGGCAGCCACGTTGGCAAACAGGGGCGCGGCGGCAACGGGCCCCCGCACACTGTCGGCGGCGGCCACTTGTTCAGCCTCCTGGTAATAACAGCGGGGAATGATGCGGCCCATGGCCACGACCAGCGAATCGGATCCGGCCTGTTGGGCCAGGTGCCTGGTCTGTTGGTAGGCCTCACCCGCGGCGCGGTACTGCGCCAACTGGTAACGGGCGTCGCCACTCATGCGCACGGCGGCCACAGCATTCTTATCGGCGGGATACCGGTCAGCCAGACTGGACAAGGCAACCGCCGCCTCGTCGTACCACTGGTGGGCATAGGCCAGCTGGCCCTGGCGCCACTTCAGCTCCGGCAATCGGGCCTCGTCCGGACGCTCGGCGTCGTACCACTGCACCGCATCGATCAAACGGCGGGCCAGGCTGTCCGGACCAACCGCTGCCGTCGAGTTTCCTTGCTCAGCCCGGTACCAGGCGTCGCTGACGGCCACCACTTGCCAGGCCGCCTCGCGGGCAACCCGGGTCGTATCACCGGTGGCGGCCACCTGGAAATGCGCCAAAGCCACGGCGTGCTGGCCCAGATGGTGAGCCGCTTCACCGGCCTGGTTGTGCAGACCGGCTGATTTTTCGTCATTGGGCCAATGGCCCAGGTAGGCGTCGTAGTGCTGCAGAGCCAGGCGCCACGCGGCGGGGTCGTCCTGCTCGCGGGCCTGCTGGTGATGCCAGACAGCCGCGCGTTCGTAGGCTTGGCGGGCAAACTCTTCAGCCTCGGCTTGTTTCGACACGTCGGTTTGCGCAGCATGCCAGGCTGTGCCAGGCAGGAAGCTTTCAGCCAAGGCCAGATGGACAGTCCGGGCCTGGGTCGGCTTGTGCCACCGGCGGTAGCCGTCGACGATCCGTTGGGCCACACCCAGGGCGGCCGTACGGTCGCCAAATTTTTCGAGCCACAATTCGTCGCAGGCAATGGCTTCGCCGTATAGACTCACGCCAGACAACTGATGCCCCATGGCGATCAGGATGTCCGCCTCGTAAGGACGTTCGCCCACCCGTGCAAAGTGTTCGGTGAAGGCCGTGGCCCCACCGGCGCGGATCAACGAGTGCACTAAGTATTCCTGGGCTTCGTCGGCCAGGTCGGTATTGGTGCGCGGGTTGGCGGCCAGAGCTTCGGTTGCCTCTGGGGTATCCTGCTGGTCCAACAATTCGCCAAACGCGTTGGCCGCGGCAGCGAACTGGTCCCGTTCAAAATGGGCCCAACCCAACTTGTAAAGCGCGATGGCCCGCAGCGACGGGTCGGCACCCTGGGCGGCGGCCTCAAAGTGCGGCTGGCAGGCGGCGTAATCCCGCGCCTCAAAATGCTGATCACCCAGACGCAACCACGCCTCCTGGTTGAAAAGCGAGTTGGGATAACGCTGCACCAGAGCCGTGAGATATTCACCCGAAGCCGGGTCGCCCGCGTCACCGAGGATCATGCCCAGCTGGAAGATGACCGCCGGCGTGTGGGCGAATTCGGGATCATCACTCAGAATTTCCCGATACAGCGCCACCGCCGGTTCGTAGTTCACAAACGGCGCCAAGTCGCGGTTCTGCAAGTCTTCCGCCGAGGGGTTTTCGTTCAGGAAACCAGCCATGCGGACCTGGAAATCATCGCGGGCCTGAAGCAAGGCCAAATCGGCCAACCGGTAGCGGTTTTCCGCCCGAGCGCGGCCGTTCGGAAAGTCGACCAGATGGTTTTGCAGGGCTTCGCGCGCGGCCTGACGCAACTCGCGGGCCCGGGCCTGCGCCGGTTCGTCAGCCAAGTCGGGGGCAGCCGAGGCGGCCACCCAATACAGGGCATTGCCCCGCAGGTAGTCGAGTCCTTCGCGTTCGGCGTTCAGCTGCGCACCGCCGCGGGCAATGATCTGGGTGACGATGCCGTCTTTGAGCTGAGCCTCGGCCCGAACCAATGAGTCCACGGTCACAGACTGGGCCACGGCGCGGGCTTCGGCGGCCGCAATCCGGGCTTCGATGGGCAGAGCCAGCGCGGTCGAATCGAAGTCGGCAATCAAGTCCGAGGAGTGCGCGTGTGCCCCCGCCAGCGCCAACCGCAAAGCCGGGCCATCGGCGGCCAGGCGCGGCACCCACACTTCGCGGCTCGAACGATTGACCAGTTCGGGCACCCGCTCGTTGAACAGCTTCAGGAACCCCAGAATCTCGCCGGACAGGGCCTCTTCCAGATCCAGCAATTCGGCCGGGCGCGGCACTGATGCCGGCCATTTTTTGGCGCCGGGCACCGGCGGCCCTTCAGCGTGGAAATGCCGCACGGCTTGCAGGTAGGCCACCGAGGTGCGCAATTCTGCCGCCATCACGGCCACCCGTTCGGCGAAGAGCCGCAGGGCTTCATCCCGGGTGAGGTCCAATTGGGTCAGGGCGCTATTCAACTGCACCAGGAGCAGGTCGAGTTCGCGCAGGTTTTGTTCCAGTTCGCTGTTGCGGCCCACAGCCTGGATGCGGCCATCAGCCAGATAAGACAGGCGGCGGTCCCGTTCCCGCTCCAGGTCAGACAGCGTCCAAACAAAGTGATCAAGTTGGGCGGCGGCCTGGTCGCGGGCGGCGGCCATGCGGTCCAGCGCCTGCCATTGCACGGCATCCGGGACGTGGGTTTGGGCGTGGGCCAGGGACGCGGTCGCGGTCTGGCTTTCGGCAGCAGCCTGGGCCGGGATTTCCACGCGGCGAACTTCGATGTCGCGCTTCAGGTTGGTCGCGGCGTTGGCCTGGTCGTCCAGAACGGCGGACCAATCCAGGGCCGGCAAAGGAATTTCTCCAGGCCGGGCAATCTCGCCAGCCCACAGATGCCACGCTTGTGCCGCTTGGGCCGGATCGGCCAAATCTGCCAACCAGGCTGATTCGGCGGTCCAACTGGCGTGGGCTTTTTCGAAATGCTCCAAGGCGGCCGGCCAGCGGGCCTCATCGGCGGCCAACTGGCCAGCAATCTGGCTGACGCTGCGGGCGGTTGGGCCCCATAAGGGTTCGGCAATTGGTTCAGCAATGACTTCAGCCATGGCCTGCAGGGCAGTCGCGGTGTCGCCGGCAGCCAAAGCCAGCACGGCGTGCACCTGGGAAGCCGGCAAGGCGGCAGCGCCCAGGGCCGAAAGTTCACGCCAGTTCGCCAACGCTTCGGGGTCGGATTGGGCCACGGCCAACAGGTAGCGGTGGTGGGTTTCGAATTCTGCCGCTGGCTTGTTGTTTTTCAGGAGCTCGGCCGCAGCCTCGGGCCGGCCGGTTTCCAAAAGGTGCGCGGCCGTCAAAATCGTGGTGCCCGGCAGGTACCAGAATTCCTTTTGCGGGGCATCCTGACCAACTTCGCCGGCGACAACCAGGGCGGCATAGGCCAACCACTGGCGGTAAAGGCTCGAGTCAGCCGCGTTGCCGGTCTGGGCAACCCGCCTAAAGGCTTCATTGTCCCCCAGCCGCAAATGGGTGACCGCCAGCAGGAAGGCCGCGCGGTCGGCCCGGGCGAAAGCCGAGCTTTCACTGATATCAATCAAATCCAACAATGCTGCCGCATCGCGCAGGTCGCCCTGCACCCACAGATGGGTGGCGCGCGCCAAATTCAGGGAGTCCCAGGCCGCAGTCGCCAAAGGCCCTGCCTGCAGCGAAACGATCCGTTGCGGGGCGGGAGGCGTCGGGGTGGGAGTCGTCAGCGGCGCCGATTCGGCACTCACTGCAGAGCTCGCCCAGATCAGGCCCCCGAGAAGCCAGCCCAAGCTGGCGAATTTTTTCAGGCTGCCTTTCACCGCTGCCACACCTTGGCCACCAGGCCGATGTCCCCCGGTTGCGGCGCCAGGCCACTGAGGTCCAACTCCACAAAGGTGATGCGGTCGCGGTCGGTGGTCACCGGCACCTCAACCGGAGCGGTTGACGCCCAGGCTTCACCGGCAAAGGCCACGCCATAGACGTGATCGCGCGGTTCGACAAAGCGGTGATAAATCTGGGCCACGCCCCCGTTGCGCAAAGAGACCTGCTGGGCCGTGGTCAAAGGCACGTTCAAGACGTCATTGCCTTCGGTCAGCACAACGCCCTGCGGCGCCTGGCCGTCCGGCAAACCGCGCAGCAAGATCACCAGGGCGGTTTCCTGCTGGCCGAGGAAGTCCTCCTCCAGAATCTGCAGGCGTTGTTTCTGATCGACAAGCAGGTTCTCCATCAGGCCCAACTGGTTTTCCAATTCGCCTAATCTCGTGACACTGTCCAACAAATTGCGGCGGGCAGTGGCTGCGGCCTCCACATCGACGGTGTCGCGAGCGGCGGCGATGGCGGCCGCCAATTCCTGCAGACGCAGCATGCGGTCGTCGATCATTTCAGCCTGGCCGTCGCGGGTCAGGGTGGTCATCAGGCGCAGGCGGTCCAGTTGGCCCCGCATGAAGACGCGGTTGTCCCGCAAAAACTTCAAGCTCTGGTGTTTGGGGCCTTTGGTTTTTTCGCGCTTCACTTCGGTGTGCACGGTGACTTCTTCATCCGGCGGGTTGGCGGCCCCCGCGGGCGCGTTGGCGACCAGCAGGATAGCTACGCCCAGTACGGCGCCGGAGATCAGGTTGCGACAGGCAAAGGGATTCATGCCTTACCCCTTCCACTTGCGGACGATTTTGCCTTCGGCGGCGTCCACAACCACCAGCAGGGTGGGTTCGGTTTCTGAGGTGTAGATCACGGTCCAGGTGCTGCGATCAGGGTGTTTTTCGTGGAAGGCGCCGCGGATGAGGAACATCGTGCTGAGTTGGCCCTGATGAGCCTCGCAATACTCCAGACCAACTTCCTGCTGGGCCACGGCCAGGATTTCCCGGCTATCGAGCCACTCTTCGGGCAGGGGTGGCGCTTCTAAATCGAAATCCAGATCGGTCGCCTCGAGCACCTTGCCATCGCGCAGCGAATACCCGCGCGATTCACCCGAAGATGGCGAACGGAACAGGTAACCCCAGCGCTCGGCCGCGCCGGTGGCGGTCAGCGGTTCGTCATTTTCCAGATAAACCAGCTCGGCGTCGGCCGACCAGATTTTGGCCGCGTCCCAAGCCAGGGACAAGCCCTCCTGGGCGGTGAAAGGCACCTTGTCGCCCGCTCCAACTGTCGAGGCCCAGGCGAGGGTCAACAGGCAAACCAACAGGGCTCTGCCGGTCTGTCGTGATCCGCCTCGAAGTTTGTTCATCTTGCGCATTTTTATCCCCTAGAACAGAAACGTGGTTCCGACGGAAAATTCGAAATTGGTATTATCCCGCCGAGCACTGGCCGGGCCCGAGCTCATCGCGTAGCTGCGGAACTCGAAGCTCACCGCGGTCTTGTGGCGCACATAGAAATTCAGGCCGGCTCCGTAGTTCAATCCACTTTCGGTGGTCCCTTCCATGATTGAACTGCCGGTACCCACAGTGAGGTAGGGCACCATCTGGCGGCCGGGCAAAAGCTTCAAATTCAGGTTCAGGGCGTAGTAGAGCATGTGGAATTCTTCTTCTTCGAGGGTCAGGCCGAAGAGCGATTCCACGATTTCGGCAGGGCGTTGGATGTGGGTCCAGCCCACGTTGCCCTCGACACCGATGTATTCCAGCACGTAATAGCCGAAGCGCCCGCCAAGTGAGAGCGAGTTGGACTTGCGGTCAAAAGCGTACCCACCGCCGTAGGCGGTCAGGGTGAAGGCGCCCACGCGGGAAAACAGGCGCGGGTTGGGGCGGAACTCGAGATCCGACATGTCGTCAAATTCTTCGCACAACGAGGCGTGGATCCAGCCGGTGTTGGTATCCGACAGGCGCACGTTGTACCAGTCGTCCTTTTTGGCGATGACCACGAACGTGACGCCCTTGGGCTGCACTGAAACCATGGCGAAGCTGTTGCCCGGGCCGCTGCGCACGATGTTGTCGCCCGAGCGGGTCAACCGCACGCTCTTTTCGGTCAGCACGTGGGGCTGGTTCAGCTCCGGTACGGTGCGCGGTTCGGCCGTGGGTTGGCCGGCGAATGCTCCGCCAACCACCACACTGGTCACCAATAACGATAAAAAACAGGCTCGCATCTCAGGCCCCTCGCTGGCTCGCGCCAGGTGGAATAATTAACCCAGGTCCAGCACCCAGGAGACTTGCAACCGGTAGCTCCAGTTCACGAATTCCTGCCGTTCAGAAACAATCTCGTCGCCGCGTCGGTGACTCGTATCGAGCGAAAAGCGCGACTGTTCGGCCACCAACCCAACGCTCGCCCGGTCCCCGAAGTCGCGCCGAAGCGCCAGTCCCAGGCCCAGGTTCATTTCATCAATCGGGTCGTATTGCACAGTGATTTCGCCACCCGGCACGCCAGTCGGGATGACGGTCTGGTCAGGCGCATAGCGGATGCCCAAGCGGCCGACCAGGGCCGTGCCCCACAACTGCCAGCCAGCCATTTTGACCACTTGCACCTGGCCCACAATGTCCATCGAAGTCAGCCGCACCTGCGGATCCGAATCCGCCAGCGCCAGCCCCGTGCCCTGGCTGGTATTCCAACGCGACAGGCGCAAACCCGCCGCAAATCGGCCCCGCCCGGCGGTGGCCTCCAGAGCGTACAAAGCGGTCGGGGTGGTGTCCCAGCGGTAGTTCGTCAGGCTCTGATCCGGACTCACCGCGCCCGCGCCCAGGCCCGCCGCCAGCCACCACTCGGCACGGTCGCCGGCCACCGCGCCGGTGCTCATCAGCAGCACCAGAATCGGCCCCAATACCAGGCTCAAACGGCGCACGATCATGGCGTGCCCCCACCGGCCGGATCAATCAGATCCAGGGCAAAGCCCGTGAACAACAACTCGTACTGGTCCACCGGGAACGGCGTCACGACCAGCGAGTCCTGGTTGTTCTCCAATTCGATCTCATCGCCTTCGCCGAGATACAGCAACAGATACAGGCCGCGGTTGGCCACCGAATCGGGATCACCGGTGAACATGCCCGGCGGCACGGTCACGTCGAAGGCCAGGTCCACGCGCTGCATCAGGTGATCAAAGCCGGTCACGGCCCGGGTCGCCCGGCCTGCAGTCACCGAATTGTTCAGCACCCGCTCCACTTGTTTCGCCGTTTCCAGACTGTGGTCATCCGGATCCAGGTCCAGGGCCGCCGGTCCCAGCGTGTCGCTGTAGCGCACTTCAGCCACCAAAAATCCGGTCCGGATATCCCGGTAGATGATTTGCCCCGCCACCTGCACCGACAAGGGCTGGTCGGCCATCAGGTCTTCTCCCGGCACCGGATCGGTGGACAGGAATTCCAACAGCGTCCAGCGCTCGTCGATTTCCGGCTCACCGAGGCAACCGGCCAACAACAGCAGGCTCAAGGCCGCGGTCAGGCAGATTCCAAATGGCCGGATGGTTTTGAGTGACATCACGTATTGCCTCTACTTCAAGAGAGTCATTTTGCCGGTGGATTTTTCGGTCCCCAGCACGACTCGGTACAGGTACACGCCCGATCCGGCGGGCTCGCCGCCATCGTCACGGCCATCCCACACCACGGTGTGCAGGCCAGGTGTCGGCAGGCCGGATTCCAGGCGGCGCACCAGGCGTCCGCGCGGGTCATAGACGTTCAAGCTGAAGGCCTCGGAGGCTCCGGCCGGAACCAGAAAACTGATGGTTGTCGACGGATTGAAGGGGTTGGGCGAGTTGCCCACCACTTTCAGCGAACGCGGCAGGTTCGGGTCGCCGGCACGGGCCAGGCTCACCGTCAACTGCACTTCGGTGTCGGACTCGGTGTCGTAGGTCGACTTGGCGTGCACGGTGAGCAGGTATTCGCCCGCCTCCCAGCCGGCCAGATCGCCCTCGGCCTGCAAGGCCACTCGCTGGGCACCGGCGGCGTGCAAGCCGGCCCGATGCACCGAAACCACTTCGCCACTGTCCGGATTGCTCAACTCGACGGTCAACTCCGCGTTATCGGTCAGAAAAACATCGACCGAAGCTGCGCTGCCGGGCACCAGCACCGGGTTCTGAACTTCGACGCCCAGTCCCATCACGCGCAGGCCCGAGCCGCTGTCCCATTCTTCAACCAGAATGCCGCGGCCTTCGCTGGACCGCTGACGGGTGCCGTTGCGGTGATCATTGATCGTCACGCTCGGCACATGAAAGGCGCGCGGTCGGGTGGCCGTCGCCAAGGAGCCAGCCACTGATTTCAGTCCGGCGGTGTATTTGACAATGCCGCCCTGGGGGCTGGTGGCGTACACATTGCCCCAGTGGTCGCTGGTCAACGAGGTGACCGCACCGAGGTCATGAACCTGCTGGCCGACCCACTGCAGACTGCCGTTGTTGTCGCGCAGTTGCACCAGGCGCCCGTTGTGGGCATCGGCCACGTAAATTTCCGTCGTATTGGAGCCCGCATTGCGGCCAACGGTCAGGGCCAGCGGTCCGGCAAAATCGCCGGGACGGCTGCCCAACGTGCCCAGGCTGGAAGTCAGGTTGGCCTTCTCGCCAGTCAGGCTGTAACGCCGGATTTCATTCTGGCCGGTATTGGCCACGTACAGCACGTCGTCATCGGCGCTGAAGGGCGTGCCGCCATCGGAGAACGCCACATCGTAGGGTTGGTTCAGGTCGGTGATCGCAAATTGCGGCACCAGGGTGATGCGGTCGTACTCGGTGACGGTCTTGAAGACCAGCACGCGGTTGTTGTCCGTATCGGCCACATAGATTTGTCCCTTGTCGTCCACCGACATGCCGCGTGGCGAATTCAATGGCCCAAAGCTGCTGTCCTGGCCGTCAAAAGCCTGCAGTCCCTTGTCCAGTTCACCAAATACCAGGCGGTTCCAGCCCGGATCACTGACCACCTGGAAGTATCGGGCCTCCAGGAACGGAAAGTGGTCGTAGATGTCGACATTGCCGACGATCACCGTGGCGTAGGGCGCCTCGAACAGGTCCCGGTCGACGGTCTGGTTGGCAACCTGGCGCGACAGAACGTCGACCTGGTTGTCGGCCAGATAAGGCAACGGATTAAACGTGCCGGCGGTGGCGGTCCCGGCCAGCAGCATGGTGATGATTAAAATTGTCCGGTACATGTCCGACTCCTTCTATGCAGACGACTCAGAACGCGATGCTCACGCTCGTCTCGAAAACGTTTGCCGTGAAGTTGTTGCTATTGAAATACCGTTCGTAGGTAAAATTGAGTTCAGTGTGCTCGAGAAAATCGACCCCGCCGAGCAGCCGTTCGGGGTGCCAAGTGATGTGCCCGCCAAACAGGTGGGCGCCATAGGAGCCCAGCCGGTAATCCGCGGTCTGGTAACCATCCACGTTGGTGGAATTGCGGTAGTCGTCCCGGTAGAACCAGGCCGGCAGCTGGGTGTAGTAGCGGTAGCGGTAGCGCACGGTCAGTTCGCGGGAAATGCGCTGACTGAGCTTCAAGCCGTAGGTCTGCGAGGCGACCTCCCAATCGTCCTGGTAGTAGCGGAAGTCGGCCTTCAGGCTCGACTCGTTGCCCAGATACTGGCTGAAGTTCAGGAAGGCGTTGCGCCGGCTGCGAGCAGTCGGGTGCAACTCGGGTTCGATTTCCCCGGCGACGTAAACGCTGCGGTAGGGGTCGTGCTGTTGCCCCGAGACCG
The DNA here is from genome assembly GCA_964562635.1 of uncultured Fibrobacteraceae bacterium. Taxonomy (GTDB): domain Bacteria; phylum Krumholzibacteriota; class Krumholzibacteriia; order LZORAL124-64-63; family LZORAL124-64-63; genus JAGRNP01. The sequence continues at coordinate 25,205 of CAZLUL010000029.1, forward strand.
AATTGAGCTCGATTCCGAACCGGGCCCGGGAGGTGGTGGTCAGGATCTGGGTCGCCACCAGGTTCAAGTGCGTCGTATTGCGGTAGGCCGAGCCCTGGGTGCCGTCGAACTGGAAAGGCGTGATGTCGTCCCAGCTGTAGCTGGCCCCACCGGACAGGTTAAAATTGTCGTGCAGGAAGTTCCGGTTGTAGCCGGCAGCCACCATCTGGGCGAAGTAGTCGTTTTCCGAAGAGATGTAATAGCTGGCGCTGGCGCCCCGGTAATCCACCGTGCCCTGCATCGAGTTGCGCACCTTCACAAAATCTTCGAAGGCGTCCTCGGGAGTGAGGATTGGGCGGCTGGCCGAGGTCACCGCATCGACCAGATCGGGCGTGCCCGGGGCTGCGTCGATGGCCGGCACGATCACCTTGTCGTGCACCCACTCAAAGCTTGCGGTCAATTCACTGTCGGATTTCATGGCGTAGTCGATGTAGTGCGTGAAAACGCTCACGCCATCCACATCCGAGAACATGTTCAGGGCGTAGGTTGCCGACTTTTCCTGGATGTCCAGCCCCGCTGTCACAGGCTGCGCCATCAGGACCGGCACGACCATCAACATCGTTGCTTTTGCCCAAAAGCGTTTCATTTGCAGGCACACCCGCCGCCGGCTCCGCCAACGCCGCCGGTCGAGCCCTCACGGGCCTCCAGCCATTTCATTTCGTGTCGCGCGGCCGAGACTTCATGATTGTTGGTCATCAACTCGTCAGCCATGTGTTCCATCTCGTAGGGTTTGACGGCGGCGCAGCCACACGCCGCGGCCACCAGGCCGGTCGCCATCGCCATCAAGGTCCATTTTTTCAGAGATGCCATCATGCCTCGGGCCTCCGGTCAGTTTCACTCAATAGCGTCTGCACTTTTTTCTGCATGCGGGCCAGGTCCTCCGGCGAGCTGCCCTCGATGCGCAGCACCACGCGGCCGGCGCGGTCAATGACATAGGACGTGGGCACCGCCGGCAGGTCCAGTTGCGCCGCCAGCCCCTGGGGGCCGTCCAGCCAAACGCTCAGGCCCAAGTCTTCATTGGCCACAAAGGCCCGCGCATTGGCCGCCTTGCTATCGATCGAAATGGCGATCACGCGGGCTCCGGTGTCTTGCCAGGTGGTGTTCCAGTTGTCGAGAATCGGCAACTCGCGCAAACAGGGCGCGCACCAACTGGCCCAGAAGTTGATCACCAGAACCTCGCCCCGGTAGATCTCCAGGCTCACCGGTTCGCCCGCCAGGTCCACCATCTGGTGGTTCATGAGCAGGGCGCCGGCTGGCTCCGGTTCTTTGGCGCTGGCCGCTCCGGCAGCCGCCGTGACCAACACGGCAACCACCAGAACCTTCAGCCGCAAATCTCTCGATGTCATGATTTCTCCTACCCGCCGCTCTAGCGGTATTGGGCGCCCATGAGCACCCACAAGGTGAACAGTTCGCGCTCCTCGGCGGTCAACGGATCGCTGGCCGGATGCGGCCCCATGGCCGACGCCTCACCCACACCGTGGATGTAATCGATCAGGGGCGAACGCGACGGGAACACCGGCCTCACAGCTTGGCGCATCGAGGTTTCCGACTCGCCCGAGAGGTTGATGTAGGCCCGTGGGAAAATCATATCCATGCGACCGGTGGTATCCGGCACCGCGGTCAGGTCCAGGAAACCCGGCGCAGCAATCGTATCGATGACCGTGGTCAGGATATCGCCCGGCTGCATCAGCGTATCGCGGGCCGTGTAGGTCTGGAAATGGCACGATACGCACTTGCTCGCCACGATGGGCGCGATGTCGTCGCGGTAGTTGATGTAGGTGTAGTCGGCCGGTTGCACGTTCAGGTCCGACGGCTCCATCGAACGGGCAAGGGGCGTCGGATTGGTGATGTGCTGGGCAAAATCGCCACGTTCCTGATGACAGCCAATGCACTCGACGGCCTGTTCGCCCGGCTGCACATAGATCCAGGTGCGCTTGGTCACCACTTCGCGGTGCAGGCTGTCCACCGTCACAAAGGTGATCGGAACGTTGGCGGGCGCCTTGAATTTGACTGAACCATCGGGGTAGACCGGCGCAAAGCCGAGCAGGGCCCGCTTTTCGAACTCGTTGGCCGAAAAATCGTTCGACTCGCCACGCGCCGTCGGAATGCCCACCAGAACGGCGATTTCATCGATCGGATCGACACCGTTGACGGGCACACGCTGGCCATCGTGACTACTGCGGTTGAAGACGTCACCGGCGATAAAGACACCAAAGTCCACGGATTCATCGCCCACCGGGTCAACGACCGGCGGCGGATCGTGGGGCGCCAGCAGTTGGGCGTCGTAGTCGTTCCAGGCCGGATCGTTGTACAGGAAAGTCAGGTTCTCGATGGACAGCGTAGCGGGGTCGGCGTCGGTGCCGGCGCCCGTCTGGCTGATCGTGAAGGTGTACAGGCCGTAGTCGACATCCTGTTCCTCGGCCGCGGGCAAGGTGTACGAAGCGATGTACTTGTTGCCACCCAGGGAGAAGGGGTACTTGAACACGCCATTGGGCCACGGCGCGCCGTCGTTGTTGGCCTGAACCGTCAGGATGTCCCAGTGTTGGTCCGCGCCATCGAGCAGAGGGTCAGCCGGACCGGCTTCCAGTTTGAGCACCGCAATGGGGCCCGCGTCCTCGTTGACCATGGTCGACTCGATGGCAATGACCCGGCCATCGGGCATGATCTGCGGATGGAAGAAATTGCGATTGTGAGGACCATACTTGTGAAAAGCGTGGGTGCCGTCCGGGTTGCACACAAACAGCGGGAAACGGTTGAAATTTCCGAAGTGTTCCCAGCGCGTGTAGATGATCCGACCGTTGGCGCTCAAAACCGGGTCAAAGTCATCGCTCATGTTGAAACTGCGGCGCACAATATTCGAACCGTCGTATTCGCAGGTGTACATCACCTCGGCCGGCGAGTGGTTGTACTCGTCCATGCCGCCGTGACGCGAGCTGGTGAACATGATCTTGCCGTT
>CAZLUL010000030.1:0-27249 GCA_964562635.1 uncultured Fibrobacteraceae bacterium
GGTGGGCTCAATACTATGACCGGGCTGTTGAAACGAGGGCATTGGAGAGGAATTCAAAGCACGAGCTAGTGTACGGGTACTAGAAAATCTCCCCTTACTGACCAGGTCTGCAAGGGGAGAAGAAAAACACAATCTCGGAGGCACAACCGAAGATTTCCACCGGCAGCGCCCGCACCTGGTTTCGTTACGCACCAGCCTGGGTGTGGAACGGATCGTGGACATGCCCATCGGTGAACAGTTGCCCCGGATCTGCTGAAAAAGTGGGTCGGCTCTCTGCTGAGAACCGACCCATTTTGTTTTCACAAATTCCGACTAGCGGTACATGCCTTTGACCGCGCCGAAGCTCACGTCTTCGTTCGCCACCGCACAGTCCTGCGTAACGAGGCCGTCCACCAGCGGGTTCAGCTTGTAGGCACCAAACGAATAGGTGTACATGCCTGTCACGTTCTCGTAGCAATCGCCCACCATCAGCGCGGTCCCGTCGAAGAAAATGTCATCGAAGCCCAGGGTGGAGCCGCCGTCGAAAGACTGGGCCATCCACTCGCCATAGGTGAGCAATTCGGTGATCATGAAGCCGTCGGTGATGGTCAGCACGTGGCTTTCCCAGGCTTCGGCGTCCAGCAGGACATCGTCCAGGGCCATCGGCAGGGCGGGCACGGCCATGGTGCCGGTCGCCGTCACGGTACCGGCGAAGGTGCCCATGTCGATCTCGCTCAGGTCGTAGTACTCTTTGTACTCACCCGAAGTGATGGTGATGACGTCACCGGCGACAACCGTGGGCGCATCGCCCGTGTACACCCAGATGGCCGTTTGGGGACCAGCGGGAATTTCGGTGCAAGCAAAACCGTTGTAACGCACGGCCGTCACAACGATGGTCGTGGTAGTCAGGTCAACTTCAGCATTGGCGGCAACCGCAGCGGTGCGGCAGTCGTAGATCGTCGTGGAAATAGCCTGGCCAAACGCAGCGCCACCCGACAGGGCGACCAACAACATTGCAGCGATAAAGATCTTCATGAAACTTCCTCCCTTGAAACCAGAAACATGCGCGCGAGAACGGATTTGACCGTTCCGCACTGGATTACAAGAATTATAGCGTTTTTAATCAAATATTACTACAATTTATGTCGCTATTTTTGCCCCGAAGTGTCTTTTAAAACCGCCTTGATCTATTTAAGACTGTTTTTGTTCAAATTAAAGCTTCAAATCACATTCTTTTTCACTGAGTTTGCAAACCCCATAAGCATATTATTTTCTATGTGTTGGTGATTTTTATTTGTTTCAGATAGCCACCTCGCCACAGATCCATGACAATATCACACAAACCCCTGGCGGATCCTGGGCCAGCGACTTAATTAGTCGGAAATCGTGCCGAAACAGATGCCGCCGCACTTTCACGGTTTCCGAAAGGGTTGCCCATGAGTCTGCAAAAGAAATATCTCAAATCCCGTCCCTTGAGCAAGGTCACTTTTCGCCTGCCCGCCGCTGCAGTTCCGGCCGAAGCACAAGTCCATCTGGTGGGCGATTTCAACGAGTGGGATCCCGCCAAGACGCCCATGATCCAGCTCAAATCCGGCGAATTCAAAGTCACTGTGGAACTGCCCATAGACCAGGAATACGCCTTCCGCTACCTGATCAATGGACAGGAGTGGGAGAACGATTGGGAGGCCGACAAGTACGCGCCGGCCGGTCTCGGTAGTGATGAAAATTCGGTGGTCACGGTCTAGGCCAAATCGCTGGACCAATTCGCCGGATCAATTCGCTAGACCAACCGGCCCCCGGCCGCTCCCGCGCCTGGCCCGAGAGTCAGCACGTGATCCGCAGCGGCCACCAGTTGGTCGTTGTGCTCGGTCACAACCACGGTGTGGCCCGCCTGGGTCAGTCGTTTCAGCAGCGTGCTCAGGTGCTGGATGTCGGCCATGTGCAAACCGGCCGTGGGCTCGTCACAGAGGATCAGGTCCGGGCCCTTGGCCCCGGGCATCAGCTTGCTGGCCAGATGCAACCGCTGGCGTTCGCCCCCGGACAGGGTGCGGGTCAGTTGGCCAAGCGGCAGGTACGACAATCCCACTTCACCCATCAACTGCAGCCGGGCCTTGATTCGGGCCTCGGTGGCAAAAAATTCCAGCGCCTCAGCCATTGTCATCCGCAATATCTCGGCGATGTTGCGCCCCTGCCAACGACAGGCCAGCACCGCCGACTCAAACCCCTGTCCCTGACAATCCGGGCAAACCGAGTGCACATCGGGCAGGAAGTCCAGAGCGACTTGGGTTTCGCCCGTTCCCTGACAGGTTTCGCAGCGGCCGGCCTTCTGGGTGGTCGAAAAATGGCGGGCGGTCAGCCCCGCGGATTGGGCCGTTTCGGTACTGGCCAACAGATTGCGCAGCGGTGTCGCAATCCCCAGAGCCGTCGCCGGGGTGCCGGCGCCGCCGCCACTGCTCAGCCCCGACCGGATCGTCAGCACGTTGGCAAACTGCTCCAATCCGGTGATGCTGTCGCAGGCTCTGGGGCGGCCACTTTCGGCCGTCGCGGCCAGAGTGCCAAATACCAGGCTGGTCTTGCCGCTGCCTGAGACGCCGACCACGGCGGTCAAACACCCGGTGGGGATATCCACGGCGACCTCTTGCAGGTTGTGGCAACGGGCGCCCCGGATTTGCAGGGGCTGGGCCCCGTTTGCCGACTCGGCCCGCACGACCGCCGGCGACGTCGAGATTTCCCGCAACCATTTCCCGGTGATGGAGTCCGAGGATTTGAGGATCTGCTCCGGCGTGCCTTCGGCCACGATCCGGCCACCTTCGCGGCCCGCTCCCGGTCCCAGGTCGATGACATGATCAGCCGCCCGGATCACGGCGGGGTCGTGCTCGACCAGCACCAGGGTATTGCCCTGGTCCCGCAGCTGTTCCAGAACCTGCCACAGTCGGGCCGTATCCTGGGCGTGCAGGCCCAGAGTCGGTTCGTCCAGCACACAGGTCAGGCCCCGCAACCGCGCGCCCAGCTGCCGGGCCAGGCTCAGGCGCCGGTATTCGCCGCTCGACAGGGTGGGCGTGGCGCGGTCCAGCGTCAGGTAGCCCAGGCCCACCTGTTGCAGAGTCGTCAGGCGCCGGGCCAGTTCGTCACCCAGTTGGGGCACGGTGGCCAGGGCCGGCGGCGAGAAAAAGACCAAGGCCTCGTCCACACTCATGGCGCACATGTCGGCGATGGATTTTTCCTGCCACCGGAACGCCAAAGTCTCGGCCCCGTAGCGCGAACCGGCACATTGCCCGCAGATCGAATCGCTCATCACCGGCAGCATATCGCGCCCGCGCTTGTCGGCGTGCTTGCGCTCGTATTCGGTGTTCACCAGGCCGCAGAAGCCGGGCCAGATACCGTGAAAATCGTGCTGCCCGGCGTTCTTGCCGCGCTTGAATTGCCAGGTCACATCGAAGCTGCGCTGGCCGGCGCCGTGCATGGCGACCTGGCGGGCCGTTGCCGGCAAATCCTGCCAGGGCGCCGTGAAATCCAGGCCCAGTTCCTGCCCCACCTGCCGCAAGGTCGCCACATATTGGCCGTCCCGTTCGCCATAAAAACGGCCGGTCTTGTGCCCGTCCAGGGCGCCGTCCAGCAGGGACAATTCCGAATGGGAAACCAGCTTCTGCGGATCCCCCGTCGTCAGCGTGCCCAAACCCCGGCAGGAGCCGCAGGCACCGCTGTGATGATTGAAGGAAAAGTCACCGGCCGCCGGGCGTGCCGCACCAGCAGGCACTTCACCCAACCGCGACAGCAACAGGCGCAACAATGGATGAATTTCCGCGGCGGTCGCCACTGTCGAGCGAGGATTGGCGGTGTTGCCGGCCTGGCCCACCGCCACCGTCGGCGTCAGGCCGCGGGTGCCCGCCAGGTCGCCCCGCGCGCTGCCGGCCAATTGCTGGCGCACATAGGTGGAGAAGTTTTCCGCGTAACGGCCCCGCCCTTCGGCGTGCAGGGTGTCGATGGCCAGGGACGATTTGCCGCTGCCCGAGACGCCGGTCACGACGGTGATCCGGCCCACGGGCAAGGCCACATCCAGGTTCTGCAGGTTGTGGGTTTGCACGCCCAACAGCTCGATGGGCTGATCAGCGGTGACCGCCGGTTCGGCCGCTTCGGCTGGCAGCTCGGCCCCGTCAGTGCGCAAACACTGCCCGGTGATGGAGGCGGCGCAATCCGTCAGGCCCGCCGGCGGCCCGGCGTAAACCAGCCGTCCGCCCTCGGCACCACTTTCGGGGCCCAGGTCGATGACGTGGTCGGCAAAGCGCAAAAACTCGGCGCTGTGTTCGCTGACCACTACGGTGCCGCCGGCAACGACCAACCGGTCCAAGGCCCCCAACAGCACCGCCATGTCGGCGGCGTGCAAGCCGGTCGTCGGCTCGTCCAGGACGTAGAGCGTGCCACTGGTTTGAGGCCGGCTCAACTCGGCGGCGAGTTTCACGCGCTGGGCTTCGCCTCCCGACAAGGTGGTCGACGGTTGGCCCAGACTCAGATAGCCCAGGCCCAATTCGACCAGGACATCCAGGTAGGTCGCCAAACGGGGCTGATCGGCAAAAAACACCGCTGCTTCCTGCAGCGGCAGCGCCAGCACTTCGCTGATGTTCCGGCCTTTGTAGTTCACGCTGAGAATTTTGCCGCCAAAACGCCGCCCACCGCAGGCCTCGCAGGGAATCTCCACATCGCCCAGGAAGTGCATGCCCAGGCGCTCGACCCCCGCGCCTTCGCACACTTCGCAGCGGCCGCCCTTGTTGTTGAACGAAAACTGCCCCTTGCCCAGCCCCAGTTCCTTGGCCCGCCGCTGGGCCGCGTACAACGTGCGGATGTGATCAAACAACCCCGTGTACGTGGCGGCGTTGCTGCGCGGCGTGCGCCCGATGGGTGCCTGGTCGATGGTGATCAGTTTCCTGATGGCCGGATCACCCGCTGCCCGGGCTGATTCGGCCGCGGCGATCAGCTCGCTCAACAACGAAGATTTGCCGGCCCCCGAGACGCCGCTGACGACATTGAAGCCTTCGAGGCGAATTTTGACCAACAGATTTTGCAGGTTGTGCAACCGGGCACCGGACACCAAAAAGTGCTTCGGCTGCGCGGCGCGCACCGACGGTGCCGGCGCCGCCGCTTCACCGCGCAGTTGAGCCCGGGTGGGGCTGGACAAGAGAAGCGGGTCATCGGTGTCAGCCAATAGTCCGGCCGGTGGCCCGCAATACAATACGCGCCCCCCCGCAGTGCCGGCGCCAGGCCCGATGTCGACCAACCAGTCGGCCGCCAACACGGTCTGCCGATCGTGTTCGACCACGATGACCGAGTTGCCCTGGTTCACCAGGCGCCGCAAGATGCGCAGCAGGCGTTGCTGGTCCCGCGGATGCAATCCGATCGAAGGTTCGTCCAACACGTAGGTGATGCCGCGCAATCCCGAACCGGCAATGGTGGCCAAACGAATGCGCTGGGCCTCGCCGCCCGAAAGCGATGGCGCGTCCCGGTCGAGAGTCAGGTAACCCAAGCCGAGGTCCAGCAGCAACGCGGTGCGCCGGCGGATCTCCCGGGCGATGGCCTGCCCCACCGCAGCCTGGGCCGGGGCAAACGCCAGGCCCGCAAAAACCGCATCCAACTCGGCAATGGACAGGGCACTGAACTGGGCCAGATTGCGCTCGGCAAAAGTCACGGCGCGGGCCCGCTCGTTCAACCGGGTACCGCCACAAGCCTCGCAGGGACCAGTGCGCACAAAACGCAGAATATTGCGGTTGCGATCCCGTTTCAGGATCTGCTCCATGACCGGGACGATGCCGCCATAGTAGCCCGTCTGCCGCGGCCGGGCCGTGATCCCGCTCCACTTCATGCGTGATTCCAGGGTGTGCTTGCCAAAGGCGATTTCGATGCGGTCGCTGCCGTAGAGAATGATGGTCTTCTGCTCGTCGGTCAGCTCTCGCCAGGGGATGTCCACGTGAAAGCCGTGGGCTTGGCAGACCTCGTTCAGCACCGCCATCGTCACCTGGGAATAGATGATGTAGCCGCTGTCGGTGGTGATCACCAACGCGCCGTCGCGCAGGGTCTTGCCCGGATCGTCCACCAGCTTGGCCGGATCGATGGCGTCCTGCACACCCAAGCCACGGCACGCTTCGCAGGCGCCGGTGCTGTTGAAGGAAAAATCGCTGCGGTGCAGGGGTCCTTCATCCGGCGATTGGCCCAAGCGGGCAAACAGCAGCCGCAGGTGATTGTGCAATTCGCTGATCGTGCCCACGGTCGAGCGCGGATTGCGCACCGCCGTCTTCTGATCCAGAGCAATGGCCGGACTCAGGTTCTCGATGCTGTCCACATCCGGCTGGCCCAGCTTGCCGAGCAACTGGCGGGCGCGATTGCTGAACGATTCGAGGTACCGGCGCTGGCCCTCGCGACAGACCGTATCAAAAGCCAGGGATGACTTGCCCGAACCCGAAACACCCGTGACGACCACCAACTTGTGGTGGGGAATGGCCAGGTCCACGTCCTTCAGGTTGTGGGCGCGGGCCTGGCGGATGGTGATCGGCGGCACCAAATCGGGGCGGGTCATGGTTTCTCCGGAAAACTTGCGGAACCTAAAAAACGGGCGGCCACTACAGCCGCCCAATTCTCCAGCAACGATCTGCCTGTATATCTGCCTATATCTAGCCTGTGACGTCCACGGCCAACTCGGCCACCTTCGAAGCCAGGGTCAGGAACGCCTCGCGGGCAGCGCTGCCTTCGACCTCGACGGCAGGCTTGCCCACATCGCCACCCACGCGGATGGCCGGGTCGATGGGGATTTCGGCCAACAGCGGCAGGTCATACTGCTTGGCCACTTCGGCGCCACCGCCAGTGCCAAAGATGTCGTATTTCTTGCCGTTGTCCGGACACACGAAGTGGCTCATGTTTTCGACAATACCCAGCACCGGCACTTCGGTTTCGCCGAACATCCGGATGCCACGGCGCACGTCGGCCAGAGCCACTTCCTGGGGCGTGGTCACCATCACCACACCGGACAGGGGCACCTGCTGAATCAGGGTCAACTGCGCATCACCGGTTCCGGGCGGCATGTCGACCACCAGGAAATCCAGGTCGGTCCACTGCACATCCTTCAGGAACTGCTTGATGGCCGAAAACACAAGCGGGCCACGCCAGATCACGGGCTGATCCGGGGGCAGCAACAGCCCCATGCTGATGACCTGCAGGCCGTGGGACATCACCGGATGGATCTTTTTGTCTTCGGTAACCTCCGGGCCTTCGTCCAGCCCCAGCATCGTCGGCACCGAGGGCCCGTACACGTCGGCGTCCAACAGGCCCACCTTGTGACCATTGGCCGACAGGGCCAATGCTAAATTCACCGCGACGGAGGATTTGCCCACGCCACCCTTGGCGCTGGCCACGGCGATGATCTTTTTGACGCCTGGCAGCTTGGCCCGGTCGGCAAACGGATCGGGCGACTGGCCATGGGGACCCCGGGGCGCCTGCTTGGGGGCGCTGCGGTCATCCAGTTCGACATTGACCGACAATACGCCCGGCAAGCCGGACACCTTCTCGGCCACACCGGCGCGCACCGCATCGATGGTTTCGTCTTTTTCGGTGGTCTTAACCACCGAGACCACCACTTCGCCGCCGGTGACTTTGATTTCACCGATCAGGCCGACCTTGGTGACGCCCACCTTGGTGCCGGGCACCAGGACTTCTTTCAAGGCCTCCATCACCACTTCAGGATTGAGATTGGCACTCACTATATCCACTCCTTGGCCAAAGGAAGACCCGCCTCAGGCACGGTGCGCTTCCCGTTTGTTCGTTTCATCTGTCAGGATTTCTCAGCGGCCAGGACCCGCTCCAGAATGTGGGCGTGGTCGAAGGCCAATTTCGGCAATTCAGTAACCGGAAACCAGGCCGCGGCCGCAGCATCATCGCCACCGGTGACCACCGGCGCCGGGCCCGTCAGGACACCCACATAGACCACCGATACGGTGTGCCCCCGCGGATCGCGTCCCGGCTGGCCAAAAGTGTGGAACTGCCGCCAGGTCACGCCGGTCAGGCCGGTCTCTTCGGCAACCTCGCGGGCGATGGCAGCGTCGACGTCTTCACCGTAGTCGACAAAACCGCCGGGCAAGGCGTGACACCCCTGAAAGGGCTCACGTCCCCGCTCGATCAGCAAAACCGAAAGATTGTCCGCGCCTGCGACCTGCGGTTCGCGCAACAGCACGACACCGTCGACAGTCAGGGCCGGATTGCGGTAGGTTGGCTCCGCCGCTGCATCCGGGCCGGCAACCGGTTCGCCAGCCAACGCTACTCCTGGCCGAAAGACGCCAGGGCTTCATCACAATCGCTGAAAGTCTCAAACACCAGTTTCAACTGGGTGACGTTCAGGATGTTGTCGATGCGGTCGCTCACCTGGCAGATCTTCAGGCGGCCACCGTTTTTCTTCAGGCTGTGGTAACCCGAGACCAGGATGCCCAGGCCCGTCGAATTCACCCAACTGACCTTGCTCATGTCCAACAGCACATCAACGTGCCCGCCGGCAATGAGGGTCTTGATCTCGGACATGAATTTTTCGTGATCCGGACCGCCCATGATTTTGCCGGACAGACTCAGGACCATCACATCACCGTCGGCCTTTTGCTTGATATTCAAGTCGCCCTCCCAGGGACAAGTTGAAAGACTTGTTGCAAGACTTGTTGCAAGCCTTGCGAATTTGGAGTTCGTGGAACTTGTCTCCATTTCCATATATGATAAAGTCCTTCCGGGTGGTTTCCAACCCAGATTATTTTTGATCGGTTGCAACAAAGGACAATCCCATGGTCCGAACCCGACCAGCGGTGCTCAGCGGCACCTGGTATCCCAGCGATCCGGCCGAATTGGCGGCCCAGATCGACGGCTTTCTGGCGGCCGCGGAACCCGCCCAGCATCCGGCCGGCAGGCCCCTGATTGCCCTGGTCCCCCACGCCGGCTACATGTACAGCGGCCCCACAGCTGGCCGTTTGTACGGGTTATTGGGCGATTGGGCCCCACGGCGGGTTTTTGTCCTGGCGCCCAACCACCGGATCGCCCTGCACCGGGTTGCCCTCAGCAGCGCTGGCGCCTTTGCCACCCCGCTGGGCGCCGTGGCGGTCGACCTGGCAGCCACCGCCCGGCTGACCGAGCACTCCCTCTTCAGCATCGACGACCAGGCCCACGCCCAGGAACACGCCGTGGAAATCCAGTTGCCCCTGCTGCAGCGCACTTGGCCGGCGGACCTGCCGCAGATCGTGCCCCTGCTGGTGCCCCACCTCGACGGGGCGGCCGGGCGTGAGGTCGCCCGGGCTTTGGCCGCCGAAATGCAACCCGATGACCTGCTGCTCGTATCGACCGACTTCACCCACTACGGGGCAGCCTTCGGCTATGTGCCCTTCGGTCAGGATATCCCGGACTCCTTGGAAAAGCTCGATGCCGGGGCCATCCTGAAAGTCCTGGCCGGCGATGCCGAGGGGCTGCGCCAGTACGGGCGCGAGACGGGCATCACCATGTGCGGCCTGCAGGCGGCGGCGGTGGCCCTGGACTGCGGCCTGCCGGAGGGCTATGAGGGCGCCCTGTTGCACTATAGCCGCAGTGGTGACCGGGACAACGACTACACCCAGTCGGTCAGTTATGCCGCCGTATTGCTGTGCAGCGGTCCCAACCCGAGCCAGGAGGCTTCCTGATGCTGGAACCCGGAGCGCCATTGAACAAGCTGACTTCCAGCGAGCGGACCTACCTGCTGGAGGTCGCCCGTCAGGCGGTCGAAACGGCTGTCAGGGATCAGGATCCCCCCGATACCCGCGGCCTGGCCCGGATGTCGGAGATTGACCTGGCACCACGGTTGCTGACCAAACGGGGGGCGTTCGTGACCCTGCACCTGGATGGCAATTTGCGAGGATGCATCGGCTATATCGAAGGGCACCTGCCGCTGGTTGATGCGGTGGCGCGCAACGGCAGGGCGGCCGCCCTGGAGGATCCGCGGTTCGCCCCTGTCAGCGCTGCGGAATTGCCTCGTTTGGAAATTGAGGTTTCCGCCCTGACGCCCTTGCGCGTTGTGGCTCGTCCCGAGGACATCATTATTGGCCGGCACGGCATTTTGCTGGAAAAGCAGGGCCAAAAAGCTGTTTTTCTGCCCCAGGTGGCGCCCGAACAGGGCTGGAACCTGGAAACGACCCTGGGCCATCTGGCCCTCAAAGCGGGTCTGGGGCCCGCCGATTGGCATGAAGGAGCCCGTTTTCAGGTCTTCGAGGCAGAAGTTTTCTAGTTGTTAGAATGAAGTAAACGAACTACTTTCTAGGCCCGTGATCATTTCGACGAAGTGCCCCGCGCTCACGTCCATGGATTGGTATCCCGGGACCAATCATCATCCGGCTTTAAAAGGTGTCTCCGAAAGAGATGGTAATCATGGGTTTGCTGGACAAGATCTCGAAATTTAAGACTGCCAATGATCTGCGCAAAGCGGATCTCTACGACTATTTCCGGGTCATCGAATCGGCCCAGGAAAATACAGTGAAATATCAAGGTCGCGAGGTGATCATGCTCGGCAGCAACAATTACCTCGGTTTGACGAACCACCCCCGAGTCAAGGAAGCCGCCCAGAACGCCATCGCCAAGTACGGCACCGGCACCGCAGGCTCGCGCTTTCTCAATGGCACCCTGGACATCCACGTGGAACTCGAGGAAAAACTGGCGGCGTTGGTGGGCAAGGAAAGCGCCCTCATCTTCAGCACCGGCTTCATGGTCAACCAGGGCGTGCTCAGCTCGATGGTGGGACGCAAAGAGACCATCATCATTGACCGCACCGACCACGCTTCGATTCTCGACGGCGCCCGGCTCAGTTTTGGCGATGTGCGAAAATTCCGCCACAACGACATGGAAAATCTCGAATTGGTACTGAAGTCGGAAAAAGACACCAACAAGCTGGTGGTTGTTGATGGCGTCTTTTCCATGGAAGGCGACATCGCCAAGCTGCCCGAGATCGTGGCCCTGTGCCAGAAGTACGACGCCCTGCTGATGGTCGACGACGCCCACGGCGTAGGCGTGCTGGGCGATCACGGCCGCGGCACCTGCGACCATTTTGGCCTGACCGACGACACCGCCCTGATCGTGGGCACGTTCAGCAAATCGCTAGCTTCGGTGGGTGGTTTTGTAGCCGGCGACGCCGACACCATTGATTTCATCAAGCACCAGGCCCGCGCCCTGATGTTCTCGGCCAGCATGCCGCCCGCCTCGGTCGCTTCGGTCTCCGCCGCGGTCGATGTCATGCTCGAAGAGACCTGGCGCCACGAGGCCCTGTGGAAGAACAATGACCTCATGCGCGAACGCCTGCAGGCCGCCGGCTTCGACACCGGCCCCTCCGAGACGCCTATCATCCCGGTGGTGATCGGCGATAGCATGACCACGGCACGGGTCTGCCGCCGCCTGATTGACGAAGGCATGTTTGTCAATCCGGTCGTCAGCCCGGCCGTTGAAGAGGGCAACGCCCTGATTCGCCTGAGCCTGATGGCCACCCATACGGAAGACGAAATCCACCAGGCCATGGACATCATGGATCGGGTGGGCCGGGAGATGGGCATCATCCCCGCCTGACGGATCCGGTCTTCGGCAACGCTTTGCTGCTGTTCAAGATCCCGGGCTGTCACTGGACAGTCCGGGTCTTTTTTAAGGAGAAATCATGGCCTTGAAGATTGATGCTGTGGGCGCCGACAAGGCCACTCTTAAAGAATTTCTGCAGGTTCCCTACCGGATCTACGCCAACGACCCCGACTATGTCTTCCCCCTGCTGGACGAGATGAAGCACTTTCACGACAAGCAGAAGAACCCTTTCTACAATCACGCCGAGTCCGAGCTGTGGCTCGCCCGTCGGGACGGCGTAGTCGTCGGCCGCATCGGTGCCTGTGTGGACCGATACAACAACGAACACTGGAACGAAAAAGTGGGCTTCTTCGGCTTCTACGAAGTCGACGATGACGCCGAAGCGGCGGCTGCCCTCCTGCAGGCTGCCCGCGATTGGATCGCCGGCCAGGACATGGAGATCATGCGCGGCCCCGGTTGCTTCACTTCGAACCATGACTGGTACGGGCTGCAGGTCGACGGCCAGTTCAACCGACCTGTCATCGGCATGCCCTACAACCCGGACTACTACGAAGGACAACTGGAATCCTTTGGCCTGACCGGTTGCAAGGATCTCTTCGCCTGGCACCTGGAAACCCGCGGTAAGTTCCCGGAAAAAATGCAGCGGCTGATCGACCGCATCGCCGGCCGGCCGGGCCTGGTGATCCGGCCCTTCGACATGAATAAGTTTTTCGAGGAAGCTTCGCTGGTGCGCGAGCTGTACAACAAGTGCTGGAGTCAGAACTGGGGCTTCATCCCTCTGGATGACGAAGACTTTGCCTACATGGCCAAGGATATGAAGTCCATGGTCGACGCCGATTTCCTGCTAGTGGCCGAAATGAATGGCGTGCCCATCGGCTTCAGCCTGACAATTCCCGATTTCAACCAGGCGACCCACTCGCTCAAGGGCAAACTGCTGCCTTTCGGCTGGTTGAAATTTCTACTCGCCAAACGCAAGATCGACTACGCGCGCACCATTCTGATGGGTGTCCTGCCGGAGTACCGCAGGCTCGGCGTCGACATGGTGCTGGTTTTCAAGACCATGCAGGCGGCCTTCGACAAGGGCATCACTGCCGGCGAGTGTTCCTGGATCCTGGCCGACAACGGGTCCATGAACAAGATTCTTGAGAGTTACGGAGCAGACAAATACAAGACGTACCGCGTCTACGAAAAAGCGGTGAGGTGAGTCGTGACCACGGCCCGACCATTGGTCGCCTTGACTGGCGGCAGCGGATTTCTCGGCAGTCATATTGCCGACGCGTTGCTGGCCGCAGGCCATGACGTACGGGTCGCGGTGCGCGCCACCAGCAACCTGCAGTGGCTGCAAGGTAAACCACTCGAAACGGTGGTGGTGGATCTGGCCGACCCGGCCGCCTGCCGGGATTTTCTGCGCGGCACCACCAGCCTGATACACTGCGCGGGCGTGGTCTCGGGCCCGAACGAAGCGGCCTACCAGCAAGGCAATGTTTTGCCCACGGCCAACCTGGTCGGTGCCGCCCAACAGGCCTGGCCAGATGACGCCACCTTCGTCCTGATCTCCAGCCTGGCCGCCCACGGCCCCGGCTCGCTGGCCGAACCCGCACGGGAAGACGCCCCCTGCCGACCCATCTCCGCCTACGGGCGCAGCAAGCGCGACGCCGAAAAGGTACTCTTGGCGACTGAGGGGAAGTTTCGGAAAGTCGTCTTGCGGCCCCCATCGCTGTATGGCCCCCGCGACCGCGAGTTTCTGCCCTTGTTGAAGGCCGCAACCAGGGGCTGGACCGTGCGCCTGGGCAACCGGATGACCGGTCTGAGCCTGGTCGATGGTCGTGATGCGGCGCGGGCGACAGTGATGCTCCTGCAATCAGAAACGGCCCACGGAACCTATTTCATCAGTGATGTCCAAGTCGGCTATGACTGGCGCCAGCTCCAGGCGGCCCTCGCCGCCGCCGCCGGCCGCACCGTGCGCCGGGTCGCCGTGCCTCTGGGCGCCCTGCGAGTGGCTGCAGGCCTGACCGGACTGCTCGGCCGTGAAGTCTCGCTATTGCTGAACCCCGATCGCCTGCGCGACCTCGACACCGACGGTTGGGTCTGCGACGGCAGCCGCCTGACCCGGGACACCGGCTTTGTGGCCCACTCCAACGCCACCTCCGGTTTCACCGAAACCCTCAACTTCTACCGAAAGCAAGGCTGGCTTTGATCTCCCGACGACAGCTTGTTGAACTGTCCCTGCGCCGCATGAATTTCGACCGCCTGGTCGTGGTGTACCTGATCGTGAGCGCATTTTACCCCGTCTTGAAACCGGAAGTTTTTCCCGCCCCCTGGCTCAACGCCCTGGAACATGGCGCGCTGGCCCTGGCGGTCTGGTTCCTGGTGCCGATGATGCGCTGCAGCCGTTTTTTTGTGGTGCGGCTATTGGCCGAGATCTATCTGCCCATCCTGTTCATTCTCTTTTATCCCGAGATGGAACACCTGGGCCTGGTCTTCTTCGACTTCGAAAACAGCATCGACCCCGCCCTGATCGGGCTTGAAGAACGCATCTTCGGCTGCCAACCCAGCATCGAGTGGTCACGGATCTGGCCCTGGGCGTGGTTCCACGAACTGATGGAATTCGCCTATTTCACCTACTACTTCCTGGCCGCCGGTTATATCGCGCTGGTCTTCCGGGCCCGCGGCATCGCGCCGGAAAACCAGTGGGACGCGGTGCGCGATTTTGTACGCGACCTGAGCGTCACGATGCTCATCTGTTACACCATGTACACGCTGTTTCCGGCCTGGGGACCCAAATATTTCAAGCTGGGTTTCATCGAGGTTGATGGCTATATCTTCACTGACCTGATGCACTACATCCACAACAACGGCGCCCTGCTTGGCGCCGCCTTCCCTTCCAGCCATGTCGCCGCCTCGATGGTTCCCTGGTGGCACACCTGGGTCCACTTCCCCCGCCACCGCTGGTGGATGACCACCATCTTCGTGCTGCTGTGCATGTCGACGGTCTACAACCGATACCACTACGTGGTGGATGTGTTTGGCGGGCTGGTCCTGGCCGGACTGGTGATGTTTGCCGGCACCCAACTGGGCGACCGGGCCCGTGATCGGGTGCGGCGGTGCCGGGATTGAATGGGACCGGCGCTGCCTGACGTGGCGGCGCCCGTCGTTTCGGCCCCGGTTTGCCTTCCTTGGCCTGCCGCCCTAACATCATCAACTCGACCGACCCACCCGGCTCGAACAACCCGCCGCTCAAGCCTTGCTCCCCCACGCTGACCAGGTGTTCGCCCACCCGACACACCCCCACGCGCAGGAAATGGGCATGCCATGAGGAATTCGCACCAGTTTATCATCATTCATTTTGGTCTGATCACGTTGACCATCGCATTTGCCGGCTGCACACCGGCCAACCACCGGCTGGACGCCGCACCGGACCTGAGCCAGTTTGGCGCCCGGCCCATCAACCTGTCCCGAATGTTGCCGAATCCGGACTCCAGTGAGGAACAGCCCGGCGCCGACTCGCCTGCCGGTGCTGAGAATCCTGAAGAAACCGATGACCCGGATTTGTCTCTGGCTCCGATGGCCAGTTTTCCCAATCCATTCAACCCCGCCACGGTGCTGTCGTTTGCCTTGCCGGACGGCGGAGCAGTCGTCAATCTCGCCATTCACGGCATCGATGGCCGACTCGCCCGCCAGTTGATCGTGGCAAATCTGCCGGCCGGGGAGCATTCCGTCACTTGGCTGGGTAAGGATGACAGCGGGCGGAAGTTGCCCTCGGGGGTCTACTTCGCCAGCCTGCGCAGTGGCGGCGAAGTTCGGATACGGAAATTGGTGATGGTTCAGTAGGCTAGGCTCAGGGGTTCACCAGCACTGGCCTGACGCTCTCCCGGGGCGAGACCATACCCATGAAGTGCGCGCCACGCGATGCCGCCCGGGCATACCGCGCGCCCCAGCCCCACGAGCCACCACGGGCGCTGCGCAGCCACGGTCCGCCGTCCGGTCCGGCCGGATTCGTATCGGGGCTCGCGGCGTAATACTCTTCTTCGTACCAGTCGTTGCAAAACTCCCACACGTTGCCGTGCATGTCGTACAGGCCGTAGCCGTTCGGCGCCAGGCGGCCCACAATATTGGTCCATATCTCGGCGTTGAAACAGTACCAGCCCTGGAACTGCAGGCTGTCGGCCCCACACCCGATATCCGTGATCTGGCTGTCACCAAAAGATGTGTCGTTGCCGCCCCGCGCCGCGTATTCCCACTCCGCCTCGGTCGGCAGGCGATAGCCGGTGGTATTGTAGAGGTCGACTTGCCAAGTGGTCTGGTCGTAGGCAGGTTCGCGTCCCTCGATGAGACTGCGCCAGTTGCAATAGGCCGCACCGCCCCACCAGGTCAGGTATTTGATGGGGTGGTCGGGATTGATGCCAAACCCGACGTCATAGAGCACGAGCGAATCGCCGGCCGCGTCGAAATCCAGCTCACTGCCGTCGGCGGTCAGGGACAGGAAAAAATTCTTCCCGTTGCCCACATCGCGCAAGACCCGGATCTCATCGCCGGTGATCTCGATCAAGCCCTGCTCCAGAGCCCACTGTGCGGTCTGCCGGTATTCTTCGTTGGTTACCTCATGGGCCTTCATCCAGAAATCATGGGTCAGGGTGACCTGATGGGGAGTTTCGCTCTCGGTGCGGCCCGGTTCGGAAATGGGACTGCCCATGGTGAAGGTGCCAGCGGGCACAAAGACAAAATCTGGCGGGATGGAATCGTCGCCACCACCGGGCGCAGTCGGGTTGTCTGATGCACAAGCGGCGATAACCAGGATGACAGTAAGCAACAAGGGACCGAACAATGGGCGAATGTTCATGCCTGTTCTCAATCGGTTTTGGGGTGAGCGAACTACCTCTTGAGAATAGAAACACCTGGGCGGAGTGTCAATTCGCCGACCTCACGCCACGCGGTTCCAGCACCCAAAAAAAGCGCCTCTCTACCGAGAGGCGCTTCGAGTCCTGGTCAGACTTGGGAAGCTGGTCAGATTTGGAAAATTAGCGGAACAAACTCTTCAACTCGCCCCAGCTGGTGCTCTCGTTGGGGGTCGAAGAATTGATCGTCGCCACGGGAATCGTCGGATCACCGGACGAGACGGGCACCGTTGGGCACCCGTGATCTGCTCATTGGAACAATTACAGCACATTAACCATAACAATTTCAACGTTTGTATTTCTAAATATCAAATAAAACTTCCGTGACCGACGCCCCGCCGGCCGCAATACTCTAGCCTCAGGTGAATCCGCCACTGCCGCAGCCACCACCGCCGCCCGCCAGACCGCCCGAATCGCCAGAACCGGTGGCAAAGGCCGAAAACTCGCGTTCAACCCGTTGGGAACTGCAGGCCGGGCACTTCACCTTGCCGTCTTCGACCTCGGCGGTGGTCAACAATTCTTCGAACTGGTGGCCACATTTGCGGCATTGGAACTCGAACAGGGGCATAACGCGGTCTCCTTAGACAGCCAGGCTGCCAAACAGTCTAGTTGCCAGATTCCTTGTTTTCGGACTTCAACTTTTCGTCTCGATCACCGATCGAGCAATCCTTAGGTCCTCAGCCAGGCTTGATGCCGAAGCGGGGCAAGACAAAGTTCACCACAATGAAGTAGAGAACAATAAAGACGATAAACTTTTCCACGTTGTCGTTTCCTTTGGTCGGAGTCTGGCCGCGGTCGTATTGCGCGCAGGGTATACATATATGCGCAACCTCTTGACTTCGCCAGAGGGTCCAAGATAATCGGCGATATTCTCCCGTCAAGAATCCCCTGACGCCCCAAGGCTCAGAACGTGCCTTTGACCCAGCCGCCATCCGAAACGATGCCCTGCCCAGTCAGGTAGCCGGCATTTTCGGCCATCAGAAATGTGATCAGCGCCGCCAGTTCCTCCGGTCGGCCGAGGCGGCCCATGGGGATCTCGCCTGACCACTCGTCCAGGACATCCTGCCGGGTGCAACCGGTCAGCTCGATTTTCTTGGCGATCAGCCGGTCCACCGCACTGGTGGTGTGGTAGCCCGGCGCCACCGCGTTGACCGTCACGCCCTGGGCTGCGTACTGCACCGCCAGGGTCCGCACCAGGCCCTGCACCGCCGGGCGCAAGACACTGGACAACATCAGGTTGTCCACGGGCTGTTTGACACTCACCGAGGTGATCATCACGACCCGCCCCCAGCCGCGCTCGGCCATGCCGGGCAGCACCAATTGACAAAGGCGCACCGCACTTTCGATCGTCAGGCGGTAGGCGTCCTGCCATTGCTGAAGATCCAGCTCGGTGAAGCCCCCTGCCGGCGGCCCACCGGCGTTGACCAACAACAGATCAATCGGGCCGCATTGAGCCACAAATTCAGTCACCGCCTTGTGGTCAGTCACGTCGACCTTGGCCGTGGAGACTGCAGGTGCGTCGTCACCCCAGACTTCTTTTCCGGCGGCCCGGACCTGCTCGGCGGCGCGGTCGAGATCCTGTTGCCCCCGCGCGCAGAGGGCGATGTCGACTCCCTCCCGGGCCAGTTGCAGGGCCGTCGCCAGGCCAAACCCGCGAGAGCCAGCCGTTATCAGCGCCTTCTTGCCTTTGATGCCCAGATCCATGGTCGTCACGCCTCCCTTGCCGGGGCTTGGTCTGTTGCGGATGGGACAGCCTCATCATCGCACCACCGGCAGACTTCGGACAGCCGTTTTTGCCCCTTTTACTGCCTCTGCGGCTCCCGGCATGGGGGTTGCTTTGGTTTCCTGTAGAATCCGGCCTAAGAAACATTGAGGACCCCTGAGGAACAACAGGGAAGCCTCGCAGCCCAGGAACCGTGCAGAGAAAGATCCCGCATGCTCAAGAAGCCGCAAACCGCACTGGACCAATACAAGAACAAGCGCGGTGGCACCATCGACCAGGAACTGACCTGGGCGGGGCGCCTGTGGTACTTCAAGCATTGGCGCGGAATCCGGCTGACAGCTCTGACAGCCATCCTGGCGGTCGCCTATGTGGTGCTGCAGCCGGAGCCTGTGGAAACGGTCAATCTCACTTACGACATCGACCTGACCGATGCCGACCGCGGCACCCTGACGATCACCATGATCGCCGAAGGGAATCTGCCCGACTATCTGGATCTGGAATTTCCGACCGGCATTTTTGGCGACACCGGCAATGGCGTGCGGCCTCACGACCCTTCGGGGCGGGCCCTGGGCGCCGATGGTGAAATGGGCGTGCCCCTGGCCGTCGAAGAGACGGACTTTGGTTGGCGTCTGGCGACCCAACAGGTCTCGCGGGCAGGCTTCATCTACCGGATCGACCTGGATCGGGTTCCGGGCAGCGAACAGGACATCCGGCGCCACATCAGCACTCCGGTGGCAGGCGGCCTCAGAGCCGCCGGGTTCGAAATTTTCCTGGAGCCCCGGGGCATGGAAGTGCGGGACATCACCGTTTCGATGCACAACCCCACTGGCATGCCGGTGCTCGTGCCCTGGCCCGCCCTGGTCAAGGGCAAGGATCTGATCGCCGAGCGCCGCCGGCAATTGGCCACCAACAGCGGGGAAGCCAGCCTCGGCCTCGGCCAGGGTTTCAAGCCCGGCGTCGGCCTGGAGCCGGCGACCAGAATAAAAAACCCCATGGATACGGCTGCTTCGGTGCCTTCCAACCTGCTGTATCATCCGCGGGACATGGCGGACCTGAACAACTCGTTGATCATCTGCGGCAATATCCGTTCCCTCGAGAGCCGGGCCCGCGATACGGTCATCCAATACGCCACGGACCAGACCTGGCTTTTTGCCGACGAAGCAGCCCTCGAATTGATACGCCGCATCGCCCGCACCGAAATGGGCTTCTTCGGCAATTCGCCCACCGACCAGATCACCGTGCTGTTGTCCGCCAATGAAGTCACCTCTGACGATGGATTTGATGTCTACGGCGTGCACACCGGCAGTTCGGTTCTGGTGATGCTGGATCCCGAAACGACCTGGGGCATGCTCGAAGAACAGGCCGCCAGCGTCATCGCCCACGAAATGTTCCACAGTTGGCTGGGCGAAGCCATTCCCCAGTCCGACCCGCAGATGTTGTGGTTCACCGAAGGAGCCACGACCTGGTACGCGTCGCGCATGCTCGTCAGTGCCGGCATCTGGCCGCCTGAACACGCCCGCGGTCTCCTGGGCGCCCGCCTGGAACGCGACTACGCCAACAACTCCCTGTTGGGCAAGATGTCCGTTGCCGCGGCGGCGGCCGAAGTCATGGCCGACGCCGAACAGGTGCGCTTCGGCTACGCCGGAGGAGTAAACGCCTGCATAGCCCTGGATGAAATGCTGGCCCGGGCCACCGGCACGGTGCGCCCCATGGACGAAATCATGCGCAAACTGTACGAAGACCGCGCTCGCGGCGGCCTGACCCGGGAAATGCTGCTCGAAACCATCCTCGAAGTGACCGGCGTGGAATGTGGAGTCTGGCTCGATACTCATGTTTACGGGAAAACCGCCTTGCCCCCTTCGGACCAGTTGATTTAGATTCCTCTAGTCTTTGTCTTCATCATGTGAGGCGCCGTCCCGGGGGGCGTTCTCTGGCCACGTCCTGTGGCCAGAAAACTCGGCACTCCGGTCTCTTCGCCATCCTGGCTGCGAGACCTGCGTGACGCCCCCGGGACAGCACCTCACATGATGAAGACAGAAACTACAGGAATCTGAATCGATCTGGATCGGTTTGCATCGACTGGGCTTAGTATTGCGAGGGTGTTGTGAGCGGCAAATTCAAGCGGACTTTGGTGACCAGTGCTTTGCCTTATGCCAATGGGGAGATTCATCTGGGGCATTTGGCGGGGGCTTATTTGCCGGCCGATATTTATGTGCGGTATTTGCGGTTGCTCGGCGAAGAAGTGCTCTACATCTGTGGGTCGGATGAGTATGGGGTGCCGATCACCTTGACGGCAGAAAAGCTGGGCATCTCGCCCAAGGAATTGGTGGATCGGAATTTCGATTCGATCAGCAAGAGTTTTGCCGGCTTCGGCATGAGCTTCGACAACTTCAGCCAGACCAGTCGCGAGATCCACACCGAAACCAGCCAGGCCTTCTTCACCGACATGCATGCCCGCGGCGTGTTCAAGCAGAAGACAACCGACCAGTTCTACAGCCCGAGCCAGGATCGCTTTCTGGCCGATCGCTACATCGAAGGCACCTGCCCCGTCTGTGGCAACGAGAATGCGCGCGGTGACGAGTGCGAAAACTGCACCTCGACGTACAACCCCACCGAGTTGATCAATCCGCGCAGCGTGCAGGACAATAGCCCGCTGGAATTGCGCCCCACCACCCACTGGTTTTTGCCCATGGGCGATTGGCAGGATAAACTGAGCGCGTATATCGACAGCCACCCCGAGTGGAAAGACAACGTGAAGCAGTATTGTCGGGGCTACTTCGAAGCCGGGCTGCGGGACCGGGCTGTGACTCGCGACCTGGCCTGGGGCGTGCCGGTGCCGCTGGATGGTCACGAAGGAAAAGTCTTCTACGTGTGGTTTGATGCGCCCATCGGCTACGTGAGTTCCACCCGCGAGTGGGCCATCGAGAAGGGCGACCCCGAAGCCTGGCGCAATTGGTGGCAAAGCGATGAAACGCGCCTGATCCACTTCATCGGCAAGGACAACATTTTCTTCCACGCCATGATGTTCCCCGCAGTGACCATGGCCCACAGCGAAGACTACATCCAGGCGGACAACGTGCCAGCCAACGAGTTTCTCAATCTCGAGGGCCGAAAGCTGTCCACCAGCAAGGGTTTTGCGGTGTGGCTGCCCGAGTACCTGGAAAAATTCCAGGCTGACCCCCTGCGGTACACCCTGGCCCGTTCGGCGCCCGAAACCCGCGACGCCAACTTCACCTGGGAAGGTTTTCGGGCCCACAACGACAAGGAACTGGGCGCCAATTTTGGCAATCTGATCAACCGGGCATTCACGTTCATCCACAAGTACTTTGACGGCCAGGTGCCGGCCTGGTCAGCAGAGAAACTGACGGATCTGGACAAGACCGCCCTGGCCGACGTGGCGGCCGACCTTGAAAAATGGTCGGAGCACATGGCCAATTTCGAATTCAAGGCCGCCCTGAATGTCGCTTTCCACGCCGGACAAATCGGCAACGGTTATTTCAACGAATCGGCGCCGTTCAACACCCGCAAGACCGACATGGAACGCTGCGGACAGAGTCTCGGCGTCACCGTCCAGATCCTGCGCCAACTGTGCCTCATGCTCGCGCCGGTCTTGCCCTTCGGCATGGAGAAGCTGTGGAGTTGGCTGGGCATGGAGACCGAATTGTGGCAGGGCGGCTGGCAGGAAGGCCGGCAGGACATTCCCGGGGGCCGCGTCCTGGGCCAGTCCGAAATTCTGTATCCGCGATTTGATGATGACATGATTCAGCCGGAGATCGATCGCTTGCAGGGGATGCTGGGCAACGACTGATTTGCCCTGATGAGTAAAAAGAACCACCGATCAACTGATCGGTGGTTCTTTTGTTTCCCGTTATGCCGCGGCTAGTTGATGGCCGGTCCCTAGCTGCCCGACCCGTCGCCAAAGCGCCAAATCAAGCCCAGCTTCAAAGTGATCCCGGTGTAGTCCAGCGCCAGGTTTGAACCGTCCTCCTTGACCGCCGTCGAACCTTCGAACTTCACTTTGCTGATCTCCGCCAGGCGCCAACCGGCCGTCAGTTGCAAACCTTTGTTGCCAGAAAGGGCGTACTCGGCGGTGCCCATCACTTCGGCCGCCAGATCCGTGCCCGAGGTTTCCCCGCTGCCATAATTGACCGTGCCCCGCTCCTCTTTCACCACGCCGTTGCCGGCGATGAAGCCCAGACCAGCGCCAGCGCCCAGACTGAATTTTTTCTTCTGCATCGGTGTCCAATAGAAGTGCCCCATGAAAACATTGGCGTCGAGTTTCAACTCGGCGGTCACGTCCACATCGGTGCCCGAAACATGGGCATGCTGGATGTCCCAAGAAAAGCCGAAGGCCCATTTTTCGGAAATCTGGTTACCCAGGTGAAAGCTGAGGCTGAAGCCCGGCTTCACGTCCGGCAGGTTGTAGCCGTCGGGGGACGTATCGTAGAAACGGAAGGTGCCGTCGTTGATATCGCCCATGGCCATGTCGCTGAGGCCGCCGGCGATCTTGAACCACATGCCACCGGCGTGAGCCGGGCCTGCGGTGGACAGCAGGGCCATCGT
The DNA here is from genome assembly GCA_964562635.1 of uncultured Fibrobacteraceae bacterium. Taxonomy (GTDB): domain Bacteria; phylum Krumholzibacteriota; class Krumholzibacteriia; order LZORAL124-64-63; family LZORAL124-64-63; genus JAGRNP01. The sequence goes on from CAZLUL010000030.1 coordinate 22,759, forward strand.
CAACAGCAGCGCAAAGGTTCCGTTTCGGACGGTGGACAAGGCATTGCGGATCGTCATCGGGCCCTCCTCTGGTCTTTGTTGGTCTCTGTCTCAAATTTTGTCAAAGGCGGCCTTGGCCGCCGACTGTTGCATGGCTACGGCGACGTCGTCGGCCAGGCCCAACAATTCGCCAGCCTGCCCATATTCGCCGTTCAAAGTCAGGTCAAACATCGTGCGATCATCCGTATTCAAACCACAGGGTACGCCAGCTTCCAGGAATGCCGCCAGAGGAAAATCCGCGAATTTCGCCACGCCACCGGTCAAGACGTTGGATCCCGGGCACAGCTCGACGAAAATATCCCGCGCCGCCAGTGTCGCCAGCAACAGGGGATCCGTAGCCGCCGCCAGGCCGTGACCGATGCGATCGGCGCCACATTCTTCGATCGCCTCGCGCACCGACGCCCGAGCGCGCGGCCCCATGGCCATCAATTCACCGGCATGAATCGAAACACCAAACCCTTCGGCCTTCACCTCGGCAAACAGCTTGGCAAATTTCCGCGCCGGTCCGGCGGCCTCGTCGCCGCCGAGGCCAAACCCGACCACGCCCAGATCACGCCCGGCGGTGGCCGCTTTTTCCCAGGCCCGCCAGGCCCACTTTTTATCCAACTGGCGCACCGCATCAGGCAGCCAGCGCATCTGCACGCCCAGGGTCTCGGCCACTTCGGCGGCCGCTTCGTGCAAGGCGGTCTGCACCGGCAAAGGGTCCAGGCCACGCAACAGCAATACGCCGTAGGAAACCGAGACTTCAGCGTAGCCGACGTTGTCCGCCGACAATTGCTGTCCCAGATCCAGGGCCATGGCGTGAAAATCGGACGGCTCGCGCATCACCGTGGTCGCCGTCTTGTACAAGTCGAGAAAACCCAGGAAGCCATCGAATTGGTATTTTTGGCCATCAGGCGTCAGGCAGGCGGCCGGCAGGCTGGGTTGGCCATATTTCTCGGACAGAAGGATCAGCCGCCCGGGGGTGACTGATCCTTCCAGATGGGTGTGAAGCTCGACGCGGTCCAGGCTCATCGGGCCAGGACCACCCGCTGCGTGCGCAATTCTCCACCGGATTTCAGGCGAATCAAATACACGCCCGAGGCCGCCGAGCGGCCTTCGTCAGTCAGGCCGTTCCAGATGATGTTTTGCCAATCGCCCAGACCAGCCGCCTGGTGCAGTTCGCGCACCACGTGGCCGCGCACATCCAACACCTGTACGGTGGCCATTTCGCCGGCCGCAGCCCGGAAGCGCACAGTGACCGCCGGGTTGGCCGGGTTGGGCCAGACCGGATCCATGGCCAGGGCCACTGCGATGGTCGCCGGCTGCACACCTGGTCCAGCCATGTTGTCCAGGCGCAGGTTCTCGCCGGTATCGGTCACCGCCAGCAGGGCGTAGCTCAGGTTCAAGTCCGTTCCCTCGATGGATGAGAGGTCGTCGCGATAGCCGAAGCCCGCGGCGCGCCGGGTCAGAACGCCGGCACTGCCATCGTCCTGGAGCCGGGCTGGTCCCGACCAGACCAATTGTTCGCTCAGGATCCGACCATCTTCATTGCGCAGCTGACGCGTCAGCTGGAGATCCACAAACCGATCGGCGGGCAACGAGAAGGTGAAGGCCAGGTCCACTTCACTGGCATTGGTCCAGCTGGTAGTCCAGTCCTGCACCAGGGCGGCCACCGGGCCGCCGGAACTGTGGTACAGGGTCACCACGCCCGAGAGGGCATTGGTCCAGGAGTTGCGGCCACGCACCGCCGAGACGGCAAAGTCCGGCAGGCCGTCGCCATCAAAATCCCCGGCATTGGCCACTGCCCAGCCGAAGTTCTCACCGGGAGGATTCAGGGAGCCGCTCAACAGCGACGCCAGACTGCCGGCGCCTGTAGCCGAAGACCCCCCCTCATAGGCATAGGCCTTGCCGGCGTCCGTCCCGTCGGCGTCGCGGAAAGGCGCCCCGATCAGCACGTCGTCGGCGCTGGAGCCCAGAATGTCTCCGGCTCGATCCAGGGAATAGCCGAATTTGTCGGTGGCCGCCTGGCCGTTGATGGCATGACCGGCGACGACGGCCGGCGACGGATCTCCGTAGAAAATCTCGACGCGGCCCGCTGTCGCAGCCGATTCATTGCTGAAGGGAGCGCCAACAGCCAAGTCATCGTAACTGTCGGTATCAATGCGCCCCACGCCGCGCACGGCAAAGCCGAACTGGCTGAACGGTTCGGACGTGGTGCCGATTCCAGCCACAAAATCGATGGTCGTATCGGGCGTGGCACCGGACAGTTTGCCTTCGAAGACATAAACGGCGCCAGCATCGGTACCGCCGTGGGTATTGGCCAGCGGAGCGCCGACCGCAACACAGTCTTCATTGCCACCCAGGAAATTGCCGGCGTCGGAGACAGACCAACCGAAGCGGTCGTCGGCGATCTCGCCACTGAAAGCCGTGGCATTGGCCAGATTGGTACTCGGTCCGCCCGGCCCGCCGTAAATCACATAGGCTGCGCCGGTGAAGCCGCGGCCGATATTCGCCAGGGGCGCTCCAACGATAAAGTCATCATGGCCGTCACCATCAAAGTCGCCGGCGGCGGAAACCGAGTAGCCGAATTTGTGGCCACCGGTGGCCCCGGCGATCACCACATCAGGCGTGGCCGAAGGGTTGCTGCTCCCATAATAGATGCAGACCCGTCCGCGGCCGGCACCACCGGCATTGGATTCGGGTGCGCCCACGGCCCAGTCGGCGGTGCCATCGCTGTTCACGTCACCGATATTGGCCACCGCGGAGCCGAACATCTCCGGCGAGGTGCCGTTCCAGATCCGGTCGGGGGCCCGCAACACGGAACCGCCACCAAACCAGAGAAAGACCTGGCCGGCATCCTGGGTCGTATCACTGCCCGCCACGCCGATGAGAAATTCACCGAAACCGTCGTTGTTGATGTCCTCCAGCTCGGTCATCGAGTAGCCAAAGAAATCGTCCGCGACTCCGGCCGGATCGTACCAGTAGCTCTGCCCCATGGCAGGAACAACCAGGGCCATCAGGACCGCAGGCAGGACAAAAAGGAAGAATCCGGCACGCCAGTTGCAACAGATAGGTGCGGACAACGTTTTACCTCCGAAAAGAATCGGAATGCCCCACAATGGATAACGAACTATCAAAAAATAGTTCACCAATCGGGCAAACCGCAATATTTCACGTCATGGTTCCGATCATGATACCACGGAGCAGGGGTTGGGCAATAGTGACATCTCACAATTTCGCACTAAATAGCTCTTGCCTGAGCACCTCTATCTGTAGCATTTTTGGGCGGGTAGAAAAATGACCCCCCGCGCCGACTCGCAGACCGAAAGAATGGGTGCCCCCCTGAACACTCCAGAACATACTCCGGAGAGCAAGAACCGTCCCTCGCTCGGTTTTTCCCGTTGGGGACTGCCGGCCATGGCGATCTTTGGCCTGGGCCTGATGGTCTGGGGAATTGCGGTGCTGACACCCTCTGAAAACCCGGTGGTCCGGGAAGACGGGCGCGGCGGCCCGGCCGAATTTGCCACCCACCAGGGTTTGGCCCAGGTGGGCGCTCTGGACCTGTCCCGCCAAAACTTACGCCAAGGCAGCCTGGTGCGTTCGACGGAGGCTTATCTGACTTCGGGCGAACTGGGCCCCGTGTTCCGCCCGGATCTCGGCCCGGTGGAGATGAAAATTGGCCGCGGCCAAACCTTCTACGAAGCCCTCGCCGCCCGCGGCATCGCCCACGAAGACATCATGACGGTGGTCAAGGGCACCAAGGAATTCCGCGATTTGCGCAATGTGAAATCCGGCGAAGTCTTTCGCATCCACATCACGCCCGACGGCGGTTTGAAATCGCTGGGTTACGACCTGGATGAAGAAAGCCACGTGACCTGGCTGCGCGAAGGCGACAACTACTCCCGCCAGGACGGCACCTACCCGGTCCAGCGTATGCTCAAGGGCATCAGCGGCACCATCAACAGCAGCCTCTACGCCAGCCTACAGAAAATCAACGCGCCGCTGTCCCTGGCCCCCAAGATGAACGACATCATGGGCTGGGATATCGACTTCAAGCGCGACCTGCGCCAGGGCGACACCTTCCGCATCCTGTATGAAGAAGTGTGGAAGGATGACCGACTGGTGCGCACGGGATCCATCCAGGCCATCGAAATGGTGAACAAGGGCCAGGAGCACACCGCCTATCTGTTTGCCGAAGGCGATCGTCCCCGCTACTACAGCAACGAAGGCCGCAACATGCAGAAGCAGTTGTCGCGGGCACCGCTGAATTATTCGCGCATCAGCAGCAAGTATTCGCACCGCCGCTTCCATCCCGTGCTCAAGCGCTGGATGCCCCATCTGGGCGTGGACTATGCCGCCCCGCTGGGCACTCCGGTGCGCGCCGGTGGCGACGGCGTGGTCCTGACCGCGACCCACAAGAAGGGCAACGGCCGCTACATCCAGATCCGCCACACCAACAGCGAATACGAG
>CAZLUL010000031.1:0-26912 GCA_964562635.1 uncultured Fibrobacteraceae bacterium
GAAGGTCATCTCCTGGGTCAGGGCACCATCTACCCCGATACCATCGAAACCGGTGGCACCAAACGGGCCGATACCATCAAGACCCACCACAACCGGGTGCCGATCATTGAAGAGATGATCGCCGCCGGCAAGGTCATCGAGCCCCTGGCCGACCTGTACAAGGTCGAGGTGCGGGAGCTGGGCGAAAAGATGGGCATCCCCCACGACATGATCTGGCGGCATCCGTTCCCCGGGCCCGGCCTGGGTGTGCGGTTGTTGTGCAGCGATGGCCAGGTCGAGGATGCGGACACCCTGGCGACCATCGCCCCGGCGGTGACCGAAGCCATGGCACCCTTCGGGCTGACCGCGGTGCCGTTGCCCATCAAATCAGTCGGTGTGAAGGCGGACTTGCGTTCCTACGAGCATCCGGTGCTCATTCACGGCGAGGCGGACTGGGATCAGCTGGCTTCAGCCTCGGGCACGGTTTTCAAGACCGTCACAGGCATCAATCGCACCCTGTGGAATCTCACGCCCGAGATGCCCACGGCCTTCAAGCTGCTGGCCGCGACGATGACCAAAGACCGGCTGGACCTGCTGCGTGAGTGCGACCACCTGATGATGGACGGCTTGCGCCGCCACAATCTGTACGGCGAAGTGTGGCAGTGCCCCACGGTGTTGGTGCCGGTGGAAATCGACGGCAAGGGGCAGGAGTTGTGCATCCTGCGGCCCATCCACAGTGAGCGGGCCATGACCGCCACGGCGGCGCGCCTGCCTTTGGCGCTGCTGACCGAGTTGCGCGATTCGATCATGGCTTTGCCGGGCATCAGTGGGTTGGCCTACGACTTGACGAGCAAGCCGCCGGGCACGATCGAGTGGGAATAGCGGCAACAAAAAAAAAGCCCCGGCCACTACGGCCGGGGCTTTTTTTTGCTAATCAGCCAAATTTTGCCAATCAGCCAAGGCTAGTTGCTCCGCACCAGTTCCACCCGCCGGTTGGTGGCCCGTCCCTTGGCCTCCGTATTGCTGGCGATGGGCAGGTCTTCACCATAGCCCACGGCATTCAAGCGGTTGGGGGCGATGCCTTTGCCCACCAGGTAGTTCATCACCGAGGCCGCGCGGCGGCTCGAGATGTCCAGATTGTAAGACGCCGAACCGGTGCTGTCGGTGTGGCCCTGAATCTCGACCCAAACGGCCGGATACGCGACCAGCGACTCGACAACCTTGTCCAGCACCTCGTATGACGACGAGGTCAAGTCGGCCGAGTTGAGGGCGAAGGAGACACCCTCGAGCACGATCTCGGCCTTGATTTCCGCCACCAGCGGACAACCGTCGGCGCTCACCACCACGCCCGCCGGCGTGTTGGGGCATTTGTCGTCGGCATCCAGCACGCCATCGCCGTCGTTGTCCGGATCAGGACAGCCGTCTTCATCCTGGAAGCCGTCAATATCTTCGGCTTCATCGGGGCAACCGTCATCGGCGTCGAGCACGCCGTCCCGGTCGTTGTCCGGGTCCGGGCAGCCATCTTCGTCGCGGTAGCCATCGATGTCTTCGGCATCCAGAGGGCAGCTGTCGACGGCGTCGAGCACGCCGTCCAAATCGTTGTCGGGTTCCGGGCAACCGTCTTCGTCGCGGAAGCCGTCGAAATCTTCAGCCTCATCCGGACAACCGTCATATTCGTCATCGATGCCGTCTTTATCGCTGTCACTGGAACCGCCAAAATACCAGGTGCCACCCAGAAACAGGTTCCAGCGACCGCTGTTCACGTCTGCCTCGGCGGGGCCCCACAGGGCGCTCGAGCCGATGTTGTCCTTGTTGTTGTCGATGATCATGGAGTAGCGCCCGCCCACCTCCAGGCTCACGCTCTCGCTCAGGAAATATTCGGCACCCAGGGTCAGGCCGACCGTCAGGTTGTTGCCATCCAGGGCAACCGGCGCCCAGGTGCGGTCAAAGCCCTGCACCGTGGGGCCGCCGGGAAAGAAACCGAAGTCTCCGGCGTTTTCATCCCGGACCTGCCAATTCATCAGGCCCAGACGCCCGCCGGCGTAGGGGCTGAAACGTTTGTCCGGCGCGAAATGATACCGGGCGCCCACATAGGTGGTCAGCATCGTGCTGTAGAAGGCGTGGACGGAGTCGAAGGTGAAGCCCGCGTCTTCGCCCTGCAGGGCGCCAGGTCGGACCCAGCCATATTCCAGGCCGGCCTGCAGCGACCACTTCGACGAAAATCCGTGGCGCAGCCAGATACCAAAGTTCTGGTCAACGTTGGAATAGTCGTGGTCGCCACCAACAAGTTTCTGGATGCCCAGCTGAACTCCAATACCAGTGCGTCCGTCGATATCTTTGGCCAGGGCCGGCATGGCCACCAAAACCGCCAACAGCGTGACAGCAAACAGAATCCGTTTCATAGGTCGTCTCCTCGACAAATCGGCGCTAAAGGACGAGTACGCGTCCGATGGTCAACCAAGAGTGTGATTTGATCCAGTAAAACTTGTCTGGCATTGGTGTGGCCCCTAAACTAGCCTGCGCAACGGAACGGGGCAACTCCTGTCCCATTTCGCTTCCCTTTGACCAATCCGGAGAGTCCCCATGCCCGCATTCTGGAAAGAACACCAACTCGCAGCCGAGATGGACACCGCCCTGGCCGCCGTCCGGCAGGCGGGCCTGTTGTGCCGCGAAGTGCAGGCCGAAATCGATCTGGGCGCGCTGGCCAAGGACGACAAAAGCCCCGTTACGGTGGCTGATTTTGGCAGCCAGGCCCTCATTTGCTGCGCCTTGGGCAAAGTCTTTCCCGGCGACCCGGTCATCGGTGAAGAAGACGCTGCGGTGCTGCAGGAAGCGGACAACGCCGCCATGCTCGAGCGGGTGGTGGGCCATGTGGGCACTCATGTTGCCGGATCAGATGCCCAGCAGGTTTGCCGCTGGATCAATCGCGGCAACGCCAAGCAGTACAGCGACCGTTTCTGGACCCTCGACCCGATTGACGGCACAAAAGGCTTTCTGCGGGGTCAGCAGTACGCCATCGCCCTGGCGCTGATTGTCCATGGCCGGCTCGAATTGGCCGTACTGGGTTGCCCAAACCTGGGGACCAGTCTGGCGGCCGACCGCAGCGACGGCACCATCCTGGTGGCGATCCGTGGCCAGGGCACCTGGCAGATGCCCCTGATTGGCGAGGCCGAACCGGTGCGCGTTTCGGTCAGCCCCCAGACGGACGCCAGCCAGATCCGCTTTTGCGAATCGGTCGAGGCGGCCCACTCCGCCCATGGCGACTCGGCCCGTCTGGCCGAACGGCTGGCCATCGCGGCCGAACCGGCGCGCCTGGACAGTCAGGCCAAGTACGCGATCGTGGCCCGGGGCGAGGCCGAAGCCTACCTGCGCCTGCCGCGCGACAACAAGTACCGCGAAAAGATCTGGGACCATGGCGCGGGCGTGCTCTGCGTGACCGAAGCCGGCGGCCGGGTGACCGACGTGCCCGGCGCGGACCTCGACTTCACTTTGGGGTATCGTCTGGAAAACAATCTGGGCGTTGTGGTCAGCAACGGTCCACAGCATGAGGCGTTGCTGCGGGCCATGGCCGATTTGGGGATTGGACGATTCGACGACTGACGGGCGGCTAGAAAAAGAACCCGAGCCGCAGCGCGTAGAAATTACTGTCCTCGGTCACCTTGTAACGGAAAACGACGTCGATCATGCCCTTGCGCAGACCGATGTTGGGCACCAGGCCCCACTCATCCAGATTGGTGTAGTAGGCACCCTCGACTCCCAGATACAATTTGCCGAAATCGATTTGGGGGCCGGCCGAGAATTCCCAGACTGACAGGCTCTCCGACTTCACATTCGTGCCCTCGATCAAGGTCTCGCCGCTAAAACTGTACCAGCCGAGAGAGCCGCTGATATCCACTATCTTGGCCATGCTGTAGTCGAAGATGGCCGACAGTCCAAATCCGGACCCGGCCAACTTGTCGAAATCGCCAGTGGGCTGGGCAAAGCTTGCCGCCAGACCGCCGTTTTTTTCGGCAGCCCGGGCGGCGCCGCTGGCCATCAGGGTCAGGGCCAACCCCACCAGAATAATGCGCTTCATTTCGGTCTCCTTGACTCGGAATACTGTCGTTCTGAAATCTTGTCGGGATTTTTCCACTTCCGCGCACTATTCTCAAGCACTGGATTTCAGCCGCACGGGAGAAAACATGTTGATCGTCATCGGTGGTGGGCCAGCCGGCTTCTTTGCCGCCATCCGGGCCCGCCAGCAAGCCCCTGAGTGTCCGGTCGTCCTGCTGGAAAAATCCGGCCAGGTGCTGCGCAAGGTTGCCGTCAGCGGCGGCGGGCGCTGCAACGTGACCCACGCCTGCTTCGACCCCCGCGAGTTGGTCACCCGCTACCCCCGCGGTGGGCGCGAGCTGCGCGGGCCATTCCACAGCTTCGGGCCCGAGCAGACCATCGCCTGGTTTGCTGAGCGCGGGGTCGAACTGAAGACGGAACCCGACGGCCGGATGTTCCCCGTCACCGACAGATCCCGCACCATCGTCGAGTGCCTGCGCGAGGCCGCGCGAGAAGCCGGCGTGGACGTGCGCACCGGTGTGGCCGTTTCGCTGATCACGCCCGCGCCCGGCGGCTTCGCGGTCGACCTGATCGATAGCAACACCCTGAACGCCAAGGCGGTGGTCCTGGCCAGCGGAGGCCAGACCTCTGGCGGAGGCGGTGGTGGCTACGACATCGCCGCCGCTCTCGGCCATACGATCGTGCCGCCAGTGCCCTCGTTGTTCACCTTCAAGATTTCGGATCCGGTGCTGAGCGACCTGGCCGGCGTGGCTGTACCCCGCGCCCATGTCAAAGTGCTTGGGGCGAAAAAGCTGACCGAAACAGGGCCCGTGCTCATCACCCATTGGGGGCTCAGTGGCCCGGCGGTATTGCGTCTGTCGGCCTGGGGTGCCCGCCATTTTTCGGAACACGACTTCACCTGCGAAGTGATGGTGAACTGGTGTCCGGATCGGGATCCGCAGCAGATCGATGATCAATTGCAGAGCCAGACCCGCACCCACGGCAAACAGATGATCAGCAGCAACGGCCCTTTCGATTTGCCCAAACGGTTGTGGCAGGCCTTCGTCGCCGAGGCCGGTATCACCGAAGACGCCCGCTGGGCCGACCTCGGCCGACCGCAACGTCGCAGCCTGACCGCGCGGGTCAGCGAGAGCGTTTTTCAGGTCAACGGCCAGGCCATCAACAGGGAAGAGTTCGTCACCTGTGGCGGAGTGCCCCTGAAGGAAGTGGACTTCAAGACCATGGGTAGCCGGACCTGTGCGGGGCTGTTTTTGGCCGGCGAAGTGTTGGACATCGACGGCATCACCGGCGGGTACAATTTCCAATCCTGCTGGACGACCGGGTGGTTGGCCGGGGCGGGCGTGGCGCAATATGTCTCCGAAAACTCTTAGGTTTTGACAGCACCAAGCCTATAACTGGTGACTTCTTTACACTTATCAGTATTTTCAGAATGAATCCCAATATCACATACGCAGGCATAGTCCGTTGTCTCTCTTGACATTACCCGACCGCTGATGTGTAATCTGAGCATGATATGAAGATTTGCGCCTTCGAAGGACGACACCATGAATACCGCACCCACCATCGGAAAATCCGGCCTCGTTGCGGGTCTGATCCTGGGCACGATTCTCGCCCTTTCCCCCCTTGCGGGGCAAGCCCAGGCGCTCACCTTCAGTTTCCAGGTCACGCTCAACGGCGAGACTTCGGACGCGCAACAATTTGGTCTGCGGGAAGACGCCTTGCAGGGTCTCGACCAATACGATGTTCCCGAACCACCCGCGGCGCCGGATGCCGGCTTCGTCTCCTACCTCGCCATGTTCAACGCACCGCCTTCCCTGCCCAATCGCTGGCGCCACGACTTCCGCCCCACGGTCAGCCTGCTGGCCGATCGCATCGAGCTGTGGCAATTCGATTTCCAGTCCGCTGCCATTGGCAGCGAAGCAACCATCACCATCGATACTTTGGGCCCGGTGCCGGTGCCTTATGAACTGTATTTCTTCGGACCAGGTGTGTACTACGAACCCGTCGAAACGCCCGACAGCTTCACCTTCCCTATCACCGCGGACAAACTGGTTTTCTTCTGGGAACTGAGATTGACCGACGCCGTGAATGCTGTCCCAACGACCTGGGGAGGTATCAAGAGCCTCTACCGCTGACATGGAAACCGATGTTTTCGTGAACTGTATGGCGCCACCCGCCATCCGCAATGTTTGAGGGGGACACGCGTGAAAAACTCATTGCTCCGAATCCTGTTCTGCCTGATCGCCGTGATGATCGGCCTGGCGCCACTGACCAATAGCCAGGCCCAGCTCTTGATAACCTGCCCGGGCACCGACCAATTCGCCATATTTTTCGAAAATGGGGACATCAACTTCGATGCCCAGTCAAACGTCCCGTTCAATGTCTATTATGCCATTGTCGGGCCCACTGCCGGTTGCGCATCAGGGTTTGAATTCCGCCTGAACGATCCCCCGGACGCTCTCTATTTTGTCCTTTCGGAAGTCTTCAATGGCAACGCCATCAATATCGGGCTCAGCCCGGACTATGTCGTGGGGTTCGGTACTCCCTTGCCCACCAGCAACAACCAGGTCCTGGTCATGACCCAACAGGTCCTGATTCTGGATATTCGACCGAGGCAGTACTCCATCGAGCCGACATCGGTGCCGTCGGTCCCTGGCGAAATCGTCTATGTCGACTGCAATGACTACAGCAATTTGGTGCCCATGAGACCTGTCTCGGGCGATTTTGCCCTGCCCGTGGCCCAACTCAATGGCACGCCGCTGGATTACTGCAACCAGCCCGCACCGTTGGACCTGGCGGTCTACATCAATTTTGATGGCGACAACAACAACAATGCCGGCACCAGCGAAGGCGCCAGCGATGGCTACGATGCCGAATACGACCAGGCTGACGCTGACCTGAGGCTGACCTTCCCCCATCCCGAGTGGGGCGCAAACGCCGGCAACTACCGCCACGATATCAAGGCCGCCTTCGACCCGACCCAGGAAGTGCGGCAGTGGACCTTTGTGGCCAACGCCCAGGTGCCCCAATCGGACGCGCGCTACGTTTCGTTGAGCTTTCAGCCCAACTTCACCGCCAATCCGGATATGGATTTCCAACTCTATGACCGCGCCAGCGGCGCCACCACGGACCTGTTCCAACAGAACACGTTCCAGTACTACATTTCCGACGGTGAAACCTTCAACCGCACGTTTGACCTGTTCATCGGTCGGGAAGTCGTTGTTGATCCGAACCTGTGGGTCGACGTGACGGCGTCGACGGTCAGTTACTCCGAGACGACCAACCGCCTCGGTACCGAGCCCTTGGCCACCGACGGCTATGACCCGGGCCTGGATATTCCCGAGCCCACCCCACCGCCATCCAACTATGTTGGCTCCAGTTTCATCCATGCCGACTGGCCGCTTGGGCCGCGTTTCCGCAATGACGTGCGCGCCCTGTTTGACCCCATCACCGAGACCAAGGCCTGGCCCTTGCGAGTGGAGACCGACCAGTCCGGACAGGTTGTCCTGGATTTCGCCGCCAGCTTCACCGCTGCCGACGACATCGGGTTGCAACTGTACGACAGGCAAAGCGGCCAGACGTTCAACCTGTTCCCCCAGATGAACTACGCTTTCGAGGCCAACGGTGTCTCGACCTATTGGTTCGACATCATCGTCGGTGTCAGCGGACCGCCGGCTCTTTCGCCCACCAGCCGGACCATCGGCTCGGGTTGGGCCCTGGTCGGCTTGCCGCTCATGCCCGCGAACCGCACCCTCAGCGAAGTGCTCCTGGACCAGACTCCCGGGTACGCCTTCATGTTCGAACACCAACCGGGACTGGGCTACAACCTGCTGGAGCCCTCGACCATGGCAGCCCAGGATCAGGGTTACTGGCTGGCCACCGATTCGGCCTTCACCTGGACCATGACCGGCCAACCCAACCTGGCGGGCCAGTTGGTGCCGCTGACTCCGGGCTGGAACCTGGTCGGCAACCCGATGTGGTTCTCCGGACCCTTCGAAGGCATGGCCGTGATCCACAACGGCGTGACTATTTCTTGGCTGCAGGCTATCTCCAGTGGCCTGGTGGCCACCGGTGTGCAGAGCTACAACCAGAACACCGGCGGGTATTTCGACGCCGTCGATCTGCAGCCCTGGGATGGCTACTGGATCAACGCCCTGGTGCCGAATCTGCACTTGGTTTTCCAGTGGGAAAACTTCCAGAACCTGCCGGCGCGCCTGACAGCCGACAAGTCGGGTATTCCCGTGGACGAACGTGTGTGGTCGGCTGACCTGACCCTGTGGGATTCCAAACGCCTGCAGACGACCATCACCATGGGTTTCAATCCCGAAGCGACCGAGGGCTTCGACTCGCGCTTCGACATGCCCATGGCCCCGACCCCGCCGGGCGGTGGACCCATCATGGCCTTCAACCGCCCGGAATGGGACTTGGCCTCGGGCGCCTATTTCAGCCGCGACGTGATGCCGCCGAGCGACAAGAAAATGATCTGGAACGCGGTCATCAGCGTGGACAATCCGGGCCCGGCCAACCTGATCTGGGACAGTTCCAACTGGCCCAAGACGGCCGACTTCCAGATTTATCTGCCGACCGAAAACCGGGTCGTGGTCATGAGCATGCGCGCCCAATCGAGCGTGCAGTTCGAGATCGGCAATGAGCCCCTGCCCATCGTGATCCGCACGCCCAGCCTGGCCACCGGCGTGGACGACATCCCGGGCCTGGCCTACAAGGTCAGCGTGTATCCCAACCCATTCAACCCCATGACGACGGTCAACTTTGATCTGCCCCGCGGTGGCGAGGTGGAGATCCGTCTCTACAGCGTACGCGGTGAGCTGATCAACGTGCTGGCCGGCGAGCACTACGTTGCCGGCAGCCACAAGGTTGTCTGGCAAGGCAACGACCGCAGCGGACGCAGCGTGCCCAGTGGTTCGTACTTCGCCAAGCTGTTCGTCGATGGCCAAGCCATGGGATCGGTGACCAAGATGAGCCTTGTGAGGTGAGACAGGACCGCCTCATTCTCGCGGTCCTGCTAGGTGTGCTGCCCGTCGCTTTCTGGCCGGGCAGCACCTCCTACGAAGCGGCCAAGTTTTTGGTCCTGAGCCTTTCCGTCAGCGCGTTGTTGTTCAACAGCGCCTGGCGGATAGGCCGGGCCCAGGGGCTGGTCATTCCCTCCAACACCCAGCTTGGCATCTGGATCGGCCTGCCGCTGGTGATCCTGCTGAGCGGCCTGCTGAGCGAGACGCCGGCCCTGGCCGTGCGCACCTGGATCCTGGCTCTGGCCTGGCTATTGGTCCTCTGGATAGCCAGCTCCCGCATCCGCGAAATCTCCCACCTGCGTTTGATCTTGCGGGCGATGACCGCCAGCGCGGTCGCCACTTCACTCTATGGCCTGGCTCAGATCGCCGGCCTTCTCGCCGGCCCCGATGCCGCCCTGGGTGTCCCCGCTGGCATCAGCACTTTTGGCAATGAAAACCAGATGGCCGGCTTGGCGGCCCTCACGTTTTGGCCCGCCCTGAGCCTGATGTTCCTCTCGCGCAACCGGGCCGAATACCTGACCGCAGCGGTCGCCGTATTCATTCTCCTGTTGGCGGCCGTGCGGGCCGACGCCACCGGCCCCCTGATGGCCCTCGCCGGTGCCTTGCTGGTCATCTACCCCGCCTGGATGCTTCTGCGTTTGGGACACCGCAAATTCGTGCCTTGGTTCGGGCTGGCCGCAGTGGCGCTCGGCACCATCGCCGTCGTACTCGTCTTCGCCCGCATCCTCGCCCCGGACGCCACCGCGAGTTTGCCCCTGCCCGATTTCGTGACCCGCCTGCTGGCCGACAACAGCGGCAACATCCGGCGCACCGATTGGCTCGTGGCCTGGCACATGGTCGATCAGAACGGCGCCGGCATGTCCGGCGCCGGCAACTACCAGGTGTTCTGGCCCGCCGCCCGGGCCACGATGACCGCCATGCCCGAATACGCAGGGCTGGCCGAACACATCCCCCTGGCCACCCGCGCCCACAACGAATACCTGCAGGGGCTGGCCGAAATGGGTCCCATGGGCCTGGTGTATTTCCTGAGCCTGGCCGCTTCGTTGTTGGTCGGCTTTCGGCGCGGCTGGCGGCAGGTGTCGGATGAATTCTTGGCCCGCGTCTGGCTGTTCCTCGCCAGTGGAGTTGTCACGACCGCCATCTATTGCCTGGTCAGTTTTCCGCTGCACCTGCCGGCGCCAGCCTTGGCCTTGGCCGCCATCCTGGGGCTGATGGCCGCGCCTGTTTTTGGTTCAGACGAATTCCGGTTCCGGATTTGGCGCACCCCCCGGGGGGTGCTTTTGGTGCCGGCCGTTTTGGGTGTGCTGGTGGTGTTTTTGGGAGTGCGGGAATTTGTCGGCGACCTGCACGTGGCGCGCGGTGAGCGGGCCTACGTGGCCGGACAAATGCCAGACGCCTTGGCCGAATTGCAGCGCGGCAATGACTTGATGACCTGGCCCGGCATAGGCGACTTGTATCAGGGTCTCGCCTTGATGGCCGTCCAACGCAACGCCGAAGCCGAGACCAGCCTGGAAGCCAGTTTGCGTCACCACCCGTCCTACGAGGCGATGTTGGCCCTGGCCGCATTGGCCAGCGAAAGGCAGGACTACCCGGTGGCCCTGGCCCACCTGGCCCGCGTGGACAATTGCCGACCAACCCAGGGCTTTCGGCTGCAGTCGCGTTACCTGCGCGGGATGTTGTGGTTGCGGCAGGAAAAATTCGCCCGAGCCCACATCGAATTTGATCGGTTGTTGGAGCAGGAGCCGCGCGACCAGCGCGGGTTGATGGCTGCGGGGTACTTGTGCGTTCTGGAAGGCGATGTTGCCGGAGCCCGGGAGTATTATTCGCGGGCTTTGCGGTTTGTGGAAGAGGATCTGGCGCGGGTCTTGGGTCCTGGGGAGACAATTCGACTTGAAGCCATGCGAAAAACTGCACTCAGGGCCGTCAACTCCATCCGCTGACCCTCCCCCGGTTGCCCCCAATGGCCATTTCTGACATAATCCTCTCAACTTCACCACAAGGGGAACCATCATGTCGCCCATCAAAAACCATATGGCCATCACCGCGATCTTCCTGATCGCCATCTCATTCGGCAGCGCCCTGACCGCCTACGCCTACGACGAGGTCGGCGTCTACTGGAACAGCACCTACACCAACCAGCACGTGACCACCTCGGGCGCCTTCGAATCGGTCACCGGTTACATCGTGATCCACGAGCCGGCCCTCGGTGGCGGCATCCTGGCCTGGGAATGTGCCGTGGGCATCACCGGACCGGCCGTCGTGACCTCCTGGCAAATCGAAGGCCAGGCCATCAACGCCCAGTCGCCCCCCAGCTTTGCCGTGGGTCTGGACTCACCGTTGCCGTCAGCGGCCGCCGTGATGGTCGCTTCGTTCAACCTGCTGGTCACCGACTATCCCGTGCCCATTGACGTGTCCCTCGAACCCATTTATTTCGCCTCGATTGAGGGCCAGATGGCCTACATCGACAGCCTTGACCCGGAACAACTGCGGGTGATGACCCCTGTTTCGGGCGAGCCGGTGGTTGCCACGGTCAATGGCAACACGGGGTACTGGTGCGCCACCGACTGGCAGCATGTCGTGTATTTTGGCCCGGTCGTGATCGGTGAGTCCCTCACCCAGACATTCTACGTCGACAGCTGCGGTGGCTCAAGATACCTGGACATCAGCCTGTCCTGCAGCGACCCGACCCTCGCGTTGACCGGACTTTCCGGACCGGTCTTCGTGGCCGACAGCACCTACATCCTGATCGAAGTCACCTACACGCCGACCGAAGTGGTGCCCCTGGACTGCACCCTGGTCCTCGGCGAAGGCTGGCAGTACCCCATTTATGGCGTCGGCGAAGAACCCGTCGGCGTGATCGCCCCCACTCCGCTGGCCGTCCAACAAGACGGCCAGATCGCCCTGGAATGGCCCGCCCGTGCGGCCGAAGACGACCGCTACCATGTCTATCGTAAGGATCCCCAGGGCCGCGAAAACCGCCTGACCGACACGCCCCTTCTGGCCACCAATGCGACTGTGCGCTTCACCGACCAGCCGGATTATCCCGGCGGCACGGTGCTGCATTACAGCTATGGCGTCGTGCACGGCGAGGTGGAATTGAGCCGCAGTCCGGCGGTCGAGGTCACGGTCAAGAGCTTGCCGAAGGCCAAGACGCAACTGTTGACCAACGTGCCCAACCCCTTCAACCCCCAGACCAGGATTCGCTTTGAGTTGGCGCGCAACGAACAGGTTCGGGTCACGGTCTTTGACCTGACCGGAAAGCTGGTCAAAACGCTGATCAACGAACAGCGGCAGGCCGGCGAAAACAGTGTGATCTGGCAGGGACGAGATGAAGCGGGACGGCCCGTTTCCAGTGGCGCCTACTACGTGCGGCTGGAAACTGATAGCCGGGTGGATCATCAGAAAATCATGATGTTGAAATAAAAAGAAAAGGGCGACAGGAAGTTCCTGTCGCCCTTTAATTCATCGACGAATACTATTCTTCCAACAACCCCATCTCGGCACTCATGTCCAGCGCCGGCATCGCCCCATCCCAGGCATTGCCCTCCAACAGGTAGTGATCAAACCAGGCCATGCTCCGGTTCAAAAAATCAACCCGTCCAAAACGCTTGCGATTGCCATGACCCTCACCCGGATAATAAACCAACCGCACCGCCGGATGCCCCGCCATCTTCATAGCCCGGAACATCTCCTGGCTCTGGCTGAAGTGCACGCGGTGGTCGCGGTCGCCGTGCAGGATCAACAGCGGTGTCTTCGACTTGGCCGCGTATTTCACCGGACTGCGCTCCAGCATCAGGTCCCACATCTCGCGCACCGGCTTGCCCATGTGCACGTACTCGTCTTCGTAGGGTATGTTGGTCAGGAACCGCTTGCTGACCAGATCACTGACTGCCACAAAAGCCACACCGGCGGCGAAACGCTCGCTGTAGTAGGTAGTCAGCCAATTGGTGGCGTAGCCGCCGTAGCTGCCGCCCATGACACCCACGCGGTCCTTTTCCGCCATGCCCTCGGCGATCAGGTAATCCACCCCGTCGACAATGTCATCAAATTCCTTGCCCGCCGGATCGCCATAGCTGGCCATCGCGAACTCCAGACCACGTCCGGTGCTGCCCCGGTAGTTGGGCAGCAACATGCCGTAACCCTTGCCGCACTGCACCTGACCCGGCGTCGAGTAGCGGCTCAACCAACCGTTGGTATGGTTCGATTCCGGCCCGCCGTGCACGTGCACGATAAGCGGGAAAGTGCCGCTGGTATAACCGACCGGCAACATCAGGATGCCTTCGATCTCCAGGCCATCGCGCGCCGTCCATTTCACCACGCGCTGCTCGCCCAGATCGGTCTCGGCCAGGCCCGGGTTGTGGTGCGTCAGGCGCTTCAGGCCGCCCTTGCCGGTCCACTGGTACAATTCCCGTGGCGTGGTGCCGTTGTGACCGACCAGAACCATGTTCATCACGCCGGCCCGGCTGGCCGGCATGCTCAGCATGACGCCGGCCTGCTCACTGTCCAGCACCACCTTGCGGCTGGGCACCCGCTTGCTCACCGACTGCAGGCTCAGCTTGGGAAACACACCTTCATCCGACTGGTACAACAGGGTCTTCTTGTCGCGCCAGACAACACTGCGGATGTGGCCCAGGAATTTTTCCGGCGTCAGGTTCGCACTGTTGCCACCATCGAGGTCGCACAGGAACAGGCTGCTGGTGGAGTGGTCCTGCTGGGTGGCGGCACCGGTCCAGGCCAAAGACTTACTGTCCGGGCTGATGGCGTAGCCGCCAAGCTTGCCAGGCGTATCGACGATCAGGCCAAACTCGCCGCTCTCCAGGTTCAGCCGGTACAGATCCTGGAACACATATTTCAAATCGATCAGATTGCGCTCGCTGGCCCCAAAGACGAGCCACTTGCCGTCCGGGCTCACTTTCAGGCTCCAGGTCGCCATGCCTTCGACCAGCGCCGTGTTCTCGCCAGGCTCGCTGCCCCACGCAAAGGCGATTTGCCGGATGGCGCGGTGCTTCAGGTTTTCTTCGAAGGGGCTCAGGTTGAAGCCCTTTTCCTTCAGCTGTTCTTCCTGCTCGCTGGGCGCATCGGTGTCGATGTAGTACAGCGTGGCCCCGTCGGGACTCCAGTCGTAACTGCCCACGCCGGTCGCGCTATTGGTCGCCACCTGAGCTTCGCCGCCATCAACGGGCAACACCCACACCTGGCTCTTGGCTTCAACGCCACGAGTGATGGTGAAACTGAGGTACTTGCCATCGGGCGTGAACTTCACGCCACCGACCGAAACCTTGCCCGTCACAAAAGGACGGACCTCACCACTGGCCAGATCGACCACAAAGAGCCGCGACCAGGCCCCGCCGGCCTTGTCATCCAGGGAGCGGTTTTGACTGACGGTGTAGGCGGCCAATTTGCCGTTGGGCGACAAGGCCGCGCTGCGCACCTGTTCGATATCGAGCAATTGGGTGGCGGTCATGGCAGCGGCCAGAACCTGGCTTGCGCCCAGCAGCACAAGCAGAACGGTGGCCAAAGGCAGCAGATGGCGACTGATTCTCATGAATGATCCTCGTTGGCAAAAGTTGAAGTGAGTTTTTTCGTAGCTGGGAATATAGCACATTCGATGCTGTGGGCGTGATCATCATATGTCTTGACCCATATGGGATACCCCCCATTTTATGAGAATCATGAAACGACTTCTGAGCAAACTCCCCCTCACCGTGTGGGCCCTGACCCTTTGCGGCCTGCTGTGGCTGCCGGTTTCAGCCCAGGCGGCACCCAAGACCGACGTCCTGAGCCTGATCAATGGCGATGTTATCACTTGTGAAATCAAGGACTTGGCCTACGGCAAGCTCCTGGTCAAGACCGACGACATCGGCACCCTGACCGTCAAATGGGACAAGGTCGTACGCCTCACAAGCCGGGACCGATTTCTGATCAGGCTCGGCAACGGGAGCCTCGTCTACGGGCGCTTGCCCGACAGTGGCGAGGACAAATTCCTGTTGGTGGCTCCTGAGTACGGCACCGAAGACGTGCGCCTGGCTATGGACAAGGTCGTGGGCCTGGAGCCTGTCCGCTACAACTTGTGGGACCGAATTGACTTGGCGATTTCCGCCGGTTTCAACTGGACCAAAGCCAGCGATACCAGCCAAGGCAACCTGGCAGCCTCGGCAAAATACAAGGGCCGCGTCTACCGCTATGGCTTCGGTGCCAAGACCATGGTCACAACCGAGCGCGACAATCGCACCACCCGGCGGCACGACCTGGACCTGCACCTGAACCGGCGGGTCAGTGGCCGCTTGCAAGCCGGCGTCACCGGCGGTTTGCAGCGCAATGACGAACTTGGCCTGGCGCGCCGCACAAGCGCTGGCCTGAACCTGAGCTACCTGATGTTCATGAGCCGCCATTTCGAAGTAGCCATACAGGGGGGCGCAACCGGTAACCGAGAGCAATCAACCCTCGATGCCCCGTCCCGAAATTCGGCTGAAGCGCTCTTTAGCGCCACACTCACATTTTTTCGGTACGACAGCCCCAAGACCGACCTCACGGCCCGGGCCGATACGTATCCCAGTCTGTCGATCGACGAACGAGTGCGTTTCGAATTTGACCTCGCGCTGCGTCACGAACTGGCGACCGATCTCTTCGTTGAGTTGAAGTATTACGAGAGCCGGGACAACCGCCCCCCGGCTGGCGCCGAATCCACTTCGGATCGCGGTGTCGTCTTCTCCCTGGGCTGGACCAAATAGGGGTGCGCATGACTACCGAGCTGGAGACCTGGCTGGAAACCCCCGATCTGGGTTGCCTACCGGCCGACCTGCCCTTCCTGGCCTTGGACGATACGTTTGTCTCGGGCGACCGCACCGGCCATCGTTTTCGCGTGCGGTATTACCGCGGCGAACCGGAAAACCAGATGCAGGGCAAGATCCTCTTCGGTCCCGGCGCCCAGGGCCCACCCGACTGCGTGCACGGTGGCGCCATGGCCGCCATCCTGGACGAAGCCATGGGCGGTGTGGCCTGGATGGGCGGCCATCCCGTAGTGGCGGCCAACCTCAAGGTATCATTCCGGAACATGCTGCCCCTGACGACTCCCTGTGTGGTGGAAGCCGAGATCATTTCGGTTGAAGGGCGCAAGGTTCAAACGCGTGGCGTGCTGCGTGACCGCGCTGGCGAGACCGTATTTGCCGAAGGCACGGCGCTCTTTATTGTGCTGGACGAAAGCCACCTGCAGGGATTGTCCAGCAAGGCCGATGCGATTGTGGAGCGGTTGAAGGAGCAGCGGCGGTCCAAGGAATAGGTCCTCTTCTTCAGACCGCCGCCTCAATCTACTGGTCACCACGACCCGGCTTCCGATTCGCTCGCGGGCCGGCCCAGAATATGTTCCACCGCCGCCGCCAACACTTCGTCTTGGCCAGCCTGAATGCCGGCAATGGTCGGTTGCCTGACAACATCCGGCACGATTCCCACCCGCTGGGTCGGGCCGTGCTCCGCGTCGTAAATTCCAATGCCACTGATGGCCAGACTCAGCCCACCCGGCAGGGAAAAACGCGAGATGTTGCCATCGGCACCGGCGGTGGTGCTGCCCATGACGATCGCCTGCGGCGCGGCCCGGAAAGCCAGAGCGTGGTATTCGGCACTGCTCAAGCTGATCTCATCGACCAGGATCACCACCGGCCGTGAAAAATGAGGGGCGATCGGACTCAACGACGTGGTGTGGTCGCGCCATAAAAATGTGCCCGGGTTGCTTTTGTCCGCCACGGTGAACGCGACAAACGGTGTGTCCTCAGCCACCAGGTGGCCGCCCAGTTGAAAAATGGGAAAGTCACCCGGATAGGCGCGGCAATCGATGATCAAACCCTGGGCGTTCTCAGCCAAGGCGTCTTCGATCCACGTTGTGACCGAATCTCTTTTGATTCCCTCAAGCGCCAGGTACGCCACGTCTGGCGCCAACATGCGATAGGCCCGGCCCGGCAGCGTGTGCCACCGGTGCAGGGTGTGATCAAACTTGGTGTAGTCCATGCGTTCGACGGTCAGTTCGAGTTCTTCGTCACCCCGCAAGACCAGCAACTGGCAGGGCCCAAGCGGCCCCCTGAGTATGGCGGTGGCCAATTGTTTGGCGCGGTGGGGCTCGTTGGAAGCCGAATAATACGGGGCCAACTCCGCCATCAGTTCGGCGGCGGGCCGGCCATCAACGGCCAGGATCACATCACCGATCTGCAACTGGGTGTCGGGACCGCCTGGCAGATGCCGCCAGCCGGTGACCACGGGCTGCTCCTCGATCCAACGCATCGCCACCGGAACCTGAGCCAAATGGCCGGGCGGCTTCACGCTGTCAGCACCGGCCAACCTGATGTGGGTATCATTGACGCGGGCCACCAATTTGAACATTTCGCGCTGATATTGGTCGATCTCACCACTCAAGGCGATCGGTGCCACAAATTCCCGCAGCACGTCGTTCCAGTTTTCACCGATGATGTCGCGATTGGGGCACCAGTATTCGATGATGCTCCAGAACCGGTACAGGGCCAGCAGGCGGTAGCCGGCGTCAACCCCGCCCAGGTTCTTGTAGGCCAGTTCGCGACTGAAGTCCGGGTTACCGACACCCGGGGCCAGATCAACCCAGAATTGCTCCTGGTCCGCAGGCCGGGCGGCATACACAGCCTTGAGCCGATTCGACAATTCCGCGCCCAGCAATTCCTCATCGCCCAGCCAATCCGTGTTGGCCTCCTGGGCCGGGTCGGTGGCCGGTTGCGCGCACGGATCACAGGGCTCCCAACTGCCCAAACTCTCAATCCAGCTTGTCAGCTCCCGCTGCGCATTTTCACGATCAGTCGCCGCCAAGATGCGGGGCAAGATCCGGAACAGTTCGAAGTCCCACTGGAACTGGCCACCGGTCACCGCCGGGTGGTGATACTTCAGGAAGCCCCACACCTGCCCCAACAAAGCCAGATGATCAGCCTGGGCTGAAGTCAGATCCGTGATTTCCAGGCCCGACCCCGCGGCAAATTCCGTGTCCGTATCCAGCACCGTAGGCTCACGCACCAGTACCGGTGCTTCTGCCAAAGGTTTGCCATCTATCCAGAGAGAAAAATCATCGGCCCACAGTTTTCCAGCGCCGGCCATCAAGGCGCCCACAACGTGCGTATGGGCACCCTTGTCCAGTGGCAACTCGATGCTGTATTCGGTCCAATCGGTGGTGCCGTGCAAGTTGCGGCTCTGCATGTTGTCGAAGCCCACCATGCCCGACTTGCCATCCTGCCGGAACCACATGCCGAACCAGCCTGCGACGTCTTCGCTCTTCAGCCAGCCGCGCAGTTCGATCGTCTCGCCTTCCCAATCCGCGGGCACCCGGAAACTCAGGGCGCTGAATGCCTTTTCGCTGTCGGCCTCCCGCTGGATGCGCGCCGACATGGCGCCGCTGTGAAACTCAAGGGTGTCAGCCTGAAGTGTCGCCTGGGGACCACCGTTCCACTGGCGGGATTCGAAATCAAATACGCCAGGATCCAAATCGGCGGTTTGAGCAACGGAAACGAAAAAGACAGAAATCGTGAGCAGCAAAAAAACCATATGGCGCATGAAATATCTCCCCCTTGAGAATAGAAATGGACATCCTTTTAAGCTACGGCGCCCAGGCAAACCCGGGCAAGACCCTTATTCGCGATCGATCAACTCTTCCACGCGTGCCAACGTCTCGGCCGCCTGCCGGATTTCGTCGGCATCCAGGTCGAGAGCTATGCCGGTCATGAAAGCCCCCTCCTTTTTCATTACCTGCCGGATCAATTGCGTGCCGGCCTCGGTGAGCGCTATCAGCTTCGAGCGCCGATGCGCCGGGTTGTCCCGGGCCTCCAGAACGCCTTCCGCCAGCAACGGATTGACCGTGGCCTGAATGAACTGCCGTGAGACTTCGCGGCGGCGAGCCAGATCAGGCACAGTCTGCGGGCCGTGTTTTCTGAGGTCCAATAGGATGGAGCGTTCGGATACCGACAGGGAATTCTCTTGATGGAGCTCGCGGGCCGTGTCCTTCAGGGTGTCGGCCAACGTGCGGGTGATGTTGATCAACTCGCCGAGGGCGAAGAGGGTTTGGCGGTTGCCGGACATGGGGGCTCCTAGGTTGGGGTAAGGGGATGATATACAAGGCAGCCCCTCTTGACAACCGCATTGTCGTTATCAAAAAAAACACCAGACCCAACGTGTGACCACACACATTTTTTGACAATATGCCTGTCAATTCAAAAATCTCCTCTAAAAACCCCACCCACAACACTTCACCAGTCGACAATCTTATTGTCACTTGCCACCAAACACCGAATATCCACTCTCAACCACTACTTCTGACAACATCCCGCCCAACTCCCCACCGCGCTGGTGCCACAGATCATGACATGCCGAACACAACGTCACCAGGTTTTCCGCCTCATTGCTGCCACCGTCGACCCGTGGCACAACGTGGTGCACATGCAAGTACCGTGTATGCCCACACCCCTTGCGGCGGCACCGATAGCGGTCCCGCGCCTGCACCTCGCGCCTCATTTTGGGAGGAATGGTCGTTGTATTGCGCTCACCCGGATTGTGCACCTCAGCATCGCAGCAGGCGACTTCACCCTCAACTGCTCCCAATTCCACATCACCGGCCGGGGTGGACACCGATTTCCGGGCACATTCAGGGCACTGATACACATGCACCTGATATTGAGGTGCTGCAATTGCCCGCCGGCGGGCAACTTCTGGCGGCTCTTCACCCACCGAATCGGCCACCAACAGCGCCTCAGCCATGGCCAACAATAACTCGGCCTTGTCCCCGCGATGATCAATCTTGCCCAACACCGCTTCGTGCCGCGCGAATTGTCCAGGGCTCAGGGTGAAACCCACGGCCACCGGGACCACCGCAGCTGGCGCCTGAGCAGCCGGCCGCGGCATCAACTCTGTTTGCGCCGGATTCTCCTTTTTCTCTCCAGAAATCCGCAACCGCGCACGCCTGACTTCATCACGCACCTCGGCCCGCGATTTGACCTTCGCCACCTCAACCCACTGCGCTTCATTATTCGCATCGGCCACCGGCACAATGGCCATGGCTTTTGAATAGCCCAGTCGCCCGCTTTCCAATTCATCTCGCAACACCGGCAGTTCCTGCAGTTTTGCCGCCAGGCGCATGAAGTCACCGGCACGGGTCGAGGAGAATTCCAGCCGCTCCATGGCGTAGGCCCGCATGGTGCTGTACCCCAGATCGCGGTAGAGCTTGCGGTGCATGATTTCGCCAAACCACAACACGGCGCAGTGCTGGGCTGTGTCCAGGATGTCGAGGCTTGTGCGAAGAGATTCGTGGGCGGTTTCAGCGTTTGATCCGGGATGGAACTCGGGTGATGTTTTCATGATTCGGTCCTTCGAAAGATGGATTTCGGGAGGTGAGAACAGTGTACCAGTCGGACCACCGAAAAACAAGCTAACTATCTTGTTTTACTTGTATTTATGATATCTTTTCTGTCATATATTATTGACATAACACCCTCCCCATGTATCATCCCCAAACCCCAACCAAAGGACCCCCATGAAAATCGCCCTCATCCAACAACACGCCACCTGGGATCGCGAAGCCAACCGCGAACGGGGCCTCATTGCCGCCCGCGAAGCCGCCGCGCAAGGTACCCAAATCATCGCCTTCGCCGAACTGGCCTTCGACCGCTTCTACCCCCAAGTGCCGGCGACCCTGGAGAACCTGAACCAGGCCGAAACCATCCCCGGCCCCACCTCCGACGCCTTCACGAAGCTCGCGGTCGAACTGGGTGTGGTTATCGTGCTCAATATTTTTGAAAAACACATCACCGGCGCCACTTTCGACTCTTCCCCGGTCATCGACGCCGACGGCACCATTCTCGGCATCACCCGCATGGTTCACATCACCGAATACGAATACTTCCACGAGCAGGGGTATTACGCGCCGGGCGATCAGGGCGCACCAGTGTACGAAACCAAATTCGGCAAACTCGGCGTCGCCATCTGCTACGACCGCCACTACCCCGAATACATGCGCGCCCTGGCCGTCAAAGGCGCCGACATCGTCTTCATTCCCCAGGCCGGTGCAGTGGGTGAGTGGCCCGAAGGTCTGTACGAAGCCGAGATGCGAGTGACCGCTTTCCACAACGGCTACTTCACGGCGCTGTGCAATCGGGTTGGGCCAGAGGAAAACCTCAATTTTGCGGGAGAATCATTCGTCTGCGCGCCGGATGGCGAAGTGCTCGCCCGGGCGGGCGAAGGCACTGATGAAATCCTGTACTGCGATATTGATTTGGCAGACACCGCCAAATCGAACGCCCGCAGACTGTTCCTGCGGGACCGGCGGCCTGAACTCTACCAAGACTGGATCTAAACCCGCCGCCTAGCCAACACACACAACGCATTGCCCAGCTTGCCGCGGTCCAACACCCACTGCTTGGCCGCGGCCACCCAACGCGCCACGCCCGTTTCCATACCCGACCCGCTGACAGTCTGCATGGTCACCAACTCAAAGCAGGAATTCTCCAGCAATGCCCCCAGCCCCTGCGGTGAAAACAGATTGATGTGCTGGTCCGGATCGAGCATATCCCACGCCGCGCCCTGGGTGCGAAAGCGCAGGCTCTGCGTATTGGGCGTCTGCAGCAGCAGCAAACCGCCAGGCTTGAGCAGGCTGCAGCAATTGCGCAGCATCAACCCCGGATCCAACACGTGTTCCAGCACATCCAGGGCCATGACCGCGTCGTAGTCACCGGCACCCGTGGTGTAGTCCACCACGTCGGCAACGGTGATCTCAGCCGAGGGGTTGACCTGGCGCGCAATGGCCGCCAATTCAGGCGACAGCTCCAAAGCGTTGGCCTGCCAGCCCCGTTCGATAGCCGTCTGCAACAGCACGCCGGAACCACACCCGATTTCCATCAGGCGCCAATTCTGCACCGTGCGGCCCACGTGTTTTTCGATCCGGATCAGGTGGCGCAGAAAGTACGCCCGGCGGGCCACCTCGAGGGCCTGCTGTCGGGCAGAACCCAGCTCCCCTGCAAAGACGATGTTGGATTGACGAGCAGGATAGGGATCCAGAAACAGACCACCGCAACTGGGGCAGGCGCAATAGTCACCCGCCCCCACCTTCAGGGCGGGAGCGGCGGTCTCCACTTGGCACATCAGGCATCGCAATTTGCGTCCCGCCTCGGCGTTATTGGTCCTTGCGAGCTGATTCGGGAATCTGCAGGCCTGGACGAGACTGGGGCTCGCTCGACCCACCCGAAGAGGCTGCACTCTGGATCGGGGCCGACTGCACCTCGGGCCGCAACTCACGTTGCAACTGGTCGCCCGGCACCGCAGCCGGATACCAACTGCTGATCTGGTTGTCGAGATCCTGCAGGCGCTCCCGCAGACGTTCGCGTTCGGCCCTAGTCGCGTCCTGGTGCATCTGCACCGCTTGTCGGCTGCCGGCTTCGGCGCGAGTGGCCACATCGGCCACACTTTCGAGATCGGCGAGGGCCAACTGCAACTGCCCCTGAATCATTTCGAAGTGGATCCGCATGTCGGCCAACTCACTGGCTGTCGCTTGGTGACGACTGTCCATTTCGGCCATCGCGGTATTCGTTTCCGCGTTCATCGCTTCCAGGCGACCGGCCACATTGGCCAGTTGTTCAGCGGATTGGTCCATTTGGTCGTTTGTCGCCGCCTGCTGGGCCGCCAGGTTTTGGGACAATTCCTCATTCTGTCGATTGAGGTCGCCCTTGGTGGCGATGCCAAATACGGAGCAGCCGGACAGGAATCCCAGCAGCAATATTGGCAGCAGATAACGGAGTGTCTTGCGCATAAAAAAGGCCTCCAATGATCGCGGGCAGGGGGGTCCCGTCGGTGGGCGGCTCCATCCGTGTCGTGATCCATCAGGGGGTATTGGTAATAATCCATTATATTGGCCCAATCGTCAATAGCTGGGCGCACAATCGGGCGAAATAGCCCCTTCAGATGAGTTCAAAGCGGGACGACGCCAGCACCCGCCCCCCCACCAGGACCTCGACTTGGTGTTCGCCGGGATACAGGCGACGCACCGAGCGCGGCACAAAGGCGTGTTTCTTGACCAAACGCACCTCTGCGCCGGGTGCGAGGTCCACATTCCGCCATTTGAAAACCTTGGCGCTCACCTTGCCACCCGAGCGCTGGTGATGCACGGCGTAGTCCACGACCAGCTTCTGGGACCGGCGCGCAGTCGACTTCAGGACCAGCTGCAGTTCCTGGCTTTGGCCGATGGCCAGTTCCGTTTCGGTCAGCACGAAGGAGAGCTTCACCTGCGGATCAGTCGTGAAGCCAAGCACCTGCAGGGCGCCGGCATCGCCTTTCTTGACCAGGGTGCGCAAGCCATGCCGCACCAAGGCACGCCGCTCGTCCGACCCGCCCCGCCACCATTGGCCGGCCGTCTTGACCACCACTTCCGGATGGTCCTTGGCGATATCATTCAAATTGTTGGCCACCGAACGCCGCACATATTCCGACGAATCATCGCGCAGGGCGGTCAACAATTTCAGCACCGGCTGGGGGTCTTCACGGAACATCGGCAACTGTTGGCCCCAGGGCAGCAATGGTCTGGTGCCTTCGGAAATCAGGCGCCGCACATGATGATTCGGATCGGCGCGCCAACCGTACAGGGTTGCCAGGGCGCGCTCCGGATCAGCCAGCAGAAAGGCACGCACGGCAAACTCGGCCGAAAACAGCAGCGTCAGGCGACGCAAGGCGGCCAGGGAAAGATCGAAATGATCCAGACCGCGCTCGGCAACCCAGTCGATCAGCGGCCAGTACGCAAAACCGTTCCGGGAATCTTCCGGATCACCGACCGGAAAATTCTCCCCCGCGGCCAGGACAATCTGCAGCGCGCGTTCGTAGTCATCGGGCAAGCAAACGGTCATCACGGCCATCAGGTGCCGCACCCGGTCCTTCAACTCCAGGGCGCGCAAGCCACGCAGGGACCGGCGTTGGAAATCCGCGCCGTCAAAATCCGGATCCGCCGCGCTCAGGGCCGCGCGCAGCCGGACGACCGCCGGTTTGTCCAAGCCATCTTTCATCAGGCGGGGGGCTGAGTCAGCCATGGGCGTTTTCCTCCACGAAAGCCAGAGCTCTCAGTTCCGAGTAGTAACGCAACCCGGGCAACCGAAACCCGACATGCCCACCCCACGCCGTTTCTTCCAGATGAAAGCGGGACGACGCCGAGGCGGCCTCGCGCGGATAGCAGCTTGGGCTCAGGATCGGATCATTGCTGGCGGTCAACAGCAGGGTCGGCACTGCGATGGCCGCCAACCAGTTTTGCGAACTGTTCCGGGCGTAGTAGTCGGCACCGCCAGCAAAGCCGTGCAAGGGGCCGGTAAACAGGTCGTCAAAATCGACAATGTTGCGCACTCCGGCCAGAGGCGCAGCGTATGCTTCATCGCCCAGGGCGACGGCCTTGGCACGAATCTTCCGCCGCAACTTGCGCAAAAAACGCGCGTGGTAAATGGCATTGCCCGGCTGAATGAGGGCCTCGGCGGTGCCCGCCAGGTCGGTCGGCACCGACACTGTCACGGCGGCCCGCACGGCCGGCGAAACCGCCACGGGATCTTCACCCAGATATTTCAGGATCAGGTTGCCGCCCAGGCTGAAACCCACCAGGACGATTTTGTTGTAGCCAGCCTCCTGCACCGCCGCAACGACCTGGCGCAGATCTTCGGTCGCCCCACTGTGGTAGTTGCGGGGCAGGCGGTTGGTTTCGCCACTGCAGCCGCGATAGATCATGGCCGCCGCATCCCATCCGGCCGCCTGGAAGGCCCGGGCCATGCCCTGCATATAGGGGCGCTGGGCATCACCTTCAAGACCGTGGCAAAGCACGACCGCTCCCACGTCAGTCATCTGGCCTACCGAGATAACCTGTCCGGTCAGCACGGTGTCGCGGTAGGCGCCGACCGTGGCGCCGATGCGCAAGTCATAACTGCCGGCTGGCAGCATCGAGAACCGGAACGCTCCGCTGAGAGTGTCCGCCCAGGCGGTGACCGTATCAGCACCGGCCACGGTCCAGACCATGGCGCGGGCCGCCACGGGTTCGACCATGCCCACCAGGCCACCACTGGTCTGGTCAACGATGATGCGGATCACGGGCTTCATCTTGTACCGCCCGTTGCCCGTCCGGTGGATGGAACGGCCGGCGTCGAAGTCGAGAGTGAATTCGTACATGGCGCCGTCGTTGATGGTGAACGGGTGGTTCAACTTCAGGCCGGTGTTTTGGCTGCTGGGAATTTCCAGATCATGCAGCATGCTGTCGACCATGACCGTGTTGTTCTCGCTGAGGATCAGGCGCACCTGGGTATAGGTGCCCGCCGCCAGCGTCGAGTCGGCCAGGACGGCAAGATTGCCATCAGTCAGCGTCAGCAGGTCCACGGTGGTGGTGTCTTCGCTGACAACAGACCAACCACTGTTGGAGTCGGCTTCATCCTCCCGGTGAACCTCCACCCGGATGACCTCCACGTTGACTTGCTGATAGTCTCCCGGGGCATCGATGAGGTTGATCTTGATGAAACCGGTGCCGCTGGCCGCAGTGGTGTTCGGAGCGGTAGTCGCATCATCAGAGCAGCCTCCGATGACGCCCACAATCAACATTGCGGTGGCCAACAGGGCTGGCAGAAGTGCTTTTCGCATGATATCAAGATCCCTTTTTCCAAAGACAGGCACCCATCCTGACCAGAGCGGCCGTTCAGACGAATTCCCCCACCACTGGGACTGAAGGGCCCCAGCATCCCAAAAGTATCCCGGAAGTGTATGGCAAAATATCAAATTAATCCCCTTAAAACCGCATTTGGGCCCGGGAAATGCACATCTTGGGGACATGAGACGGCCGTACGTTCCCCAACCGGGAGCGACACAGCAGGGAGAAGGACCCATGAGAAACCACACACTGACCACAGCCCTCATCATTTTGCTGGTTCTGCCGGTCTTGGCAGGCGCTGCGACCCTCGAATCGGTCTCCGGCACCGCAGACTGCAACGGCTGGTCGGCTGACCTGGCGGTCAGCTTCCGTCCTGGGGCCTTTTTCGTGCAACTGGAATACAGCGTGGTCGTGCAGGATGCCAACGGTGCCGAAGTCGACCGCTTCGACGACGCCACTTTCCTGACGATCCCCGAGGCTTCCACGACCAGCTACAACTTCACCGGTGCCTGGACCAGCGAACTTGATGGCAACTACACCGTCGTGGGCGAGTTTATCCTGCATGACATGTTTGATGGCGGCCAAAACGTGACCTCGGCCGCGTTCCTCAGCGACCTCGCCTGTGGCGCCTCCGGCGGCGACGATCCCCTCGCCGGCGAGCCGTGCCTGTACCGAGCTCGCTACTGGCGTCGTCACCCCGAACTGTGGCCCGTGACCACCCTGGAAATCGGTGGCCGCATCCTGGACCAGGATCAACTGATGGTTGTGATGAACCACCGCGTTCACCGCTTCACCCTCTTCGCCTTGACCCGCGAACTGATCACCGCCAAGCTGAACCTGGCCAATGGTGGCAACAGCGACATCCAGGACATCGTGGACGCCACTGAAGCGCTGCTGATGAACTTTGCCGGGAATTCGCGCAACCGCGGCCGGGCGCGGCGCGAAGCCAATCGCCTGAAGCGCGCCCTGCACGCTTACAACAAGAGCGGTTGCCCTGGTGACGGAGCGTCCGGTGTGACGTTGAGCCTTGATGGCGGATCCGAATCGACCTGGGACGATTCGGCGGACAAGGCAGCGATCGAAGTGATGACTCTCGGCACGATCAAGGCGATGTACCGCTGATCAACCCGACTGTCGGTGACAAAAAAAGGGGAGCCTGCGACAGCAGGCTCCCCTTTTTTTTTGCGGTCAGCCGCGATCGTCTT
>CAZLUL010000032.1:0-26326 GCA_964562635.1 uncultured Fibrobacteraceae bacterium
GCGAAGCCCTTGATGGGGCCGGTGCCGAACCAGAGCAGGATCACGCCGGCGATCAGCGTGGTCACGTTGGCATCGACAATGGTCCGGGTCGCGTTGGCGTAACCGGACTGGACCGAGGCGCGGATGGTCTTGTCTTTGCGCAACTCTTCGCGGATGCGCTCGTTGATCAGCACATTGGCATCCACGGCCATACCCACCGTCAGGATGATACCTGCGATACCGGGCAGGGTGAGCACCAGGCCAAATTTGGCCAGGACCGCCATCAGGATGATGATGTTGCTGACCAGCGCCATCACCGTCACCACACCACTCATGCGGTAGTAGAGCAGCATGAAGATGATGACCAATATGGAACCGTACATCGCGGCGCTGACACCCATGCGGATGGAGTCTGAACCGAGGCTCGGGCCCACGGTGCGCTCTTCAGCGATGTAGATCTCAGTTGGCAGGGCACCGGCACGCAGCAGCAAGGCCAGATCGCTGGCCTCGTTGTTGGTGAAGTTGCCACTGATCGAACCACTGCCGCTGGGAATCTTGCCTTGGATCACGGGGGCCGAGCTGATGCGGCCGTCCAGGCTGATGGCCAGGAAGCGGCCGACATTTTCGCCGGTCACCTTGGCGAACTGGCGGGCTCCGCGGCTATTCAGGGAAAAATTGACCTGCCAGGAGCCAGGACGTTCGGGATTCGAGGCGCTGTTGGCGTCCGTCAGTTGGTCACCCGATAGAATGGGTTTGGTCTCCACGAGGTACAGCGGGCGCAGCAACTCGCCTTGACCGAAGTCCATGGGGTTCAGGTCCATCTGGAACTCCGAGCCACGCAACCGGGCAGCGATGCGGGGGTCGTCCAACAGGGCCTGCACGCGCGCCACATTTTTTTCGGGCACAAACAGCGGGGTGCTCTGCATCACGCCACCCTGAGCAACCAGCAAACCGCTGAACGGATGCGTCTTCAGGTATTCGGTATTGTCCGGCAGGATGTCGCCGTCAGTACCCAACACGTCGTCCAGCTCGCCAAACGGATTGGCAACGGAGTCCGCGGCGGCCACTTCGGTGTCTTCTGCGGCGGAAGCCTCGGTAGCTGGATTCTCGGCATCTGGATTTTCGGCATCTGGCGTTTCAGCCGCAGCCTCTTCGGTCTCCACCGGGACATCACCCAGGAAGACCTGATCCAGGCGCTCAAGGGCTTCCTGAATGTCGTCGGCCGGGCGCACCATGCGGAATTCCAGTTTGGCCGTCTGGCCGATCAGGTTTTTGGCCCGCTCAGGATCCTGCAGACCCGGCAGTTTGACCACGATCCGGCTGGAACCGAAGGTGGTGATTTCGGGCTCCGAAACACCGAATTTGTCGATGCGGTTATAAAGGATCTCCTTGACCCGCAATAACGCATCTTCGGCCTCGCTGGCGTTCATGCCATCCTGATTCACTTCCAGGACCAGGTACATGCCACCTTTGAGATCCAGCCCACGGCGAATGGCCTGGGCATCGATATCGGCGATTTCGGCCAACCGCTCAGGATTATCCTGGGCTGCCTCACGTTCGGCAGACGAAATGGACAAGGCCTTGAAGGTTGGCAGCAGCCCCCAAAGGGACAGCAGAAGGATGACAACTGTCAGCCCGGCCCTGTACTGCAGGGATCGGTTCATGGTTCAACTCCCACAAATGCTGAAGAACTCGACAAAAAAGAGCGCCCCAAAAAGGATCTTCGAGGGGCGGCAGCTGATGAACGACAAACACGACAGACCCCGTAGAAAGCCTCAAAAGAGGGTTCCCGGGCCTATCTCAAAAAGCCAATCTCAAAAAGAAAGCGGCAGAACAATGCAGAGATAATTCCACCGTCAATTTGCGGAGCGAATGGTAACACAATTCAGCGGGAAATACCAGAAAATCCGTGGAATCAGACAGTTACCAAGTTGTAGGCGGTTTCGCCCAGCCCGATGGCTTCGGCGCGGGCCAAGAGCGCCTCGGGCAACTGCTTAAAGCCACTCCAATCGCCCAAATTGCCCCCCATGCGCCCGCTGATCATCTCAAAAGTCGCCTGGTCCAGAGCCACCGGATCGCGGGATGCCAGAATACCGATATTGCCCAGGCGGTCACGTTGCCGGGAACGAGCCCCGCCCCCCTGCCGATCCAGGCGCACCATAAAGTTGAAATACACCTGACGGGCCGGCTCGCCGTCGGTGAGGCGGTCTCTCGCCGCCAGGGCCGCGTCGGCCACTTTGGTCTGGAAGGCAGGTACGCCCTCTTCTTCGGCGGGATTGATGCCCGCCATGAAACAGACGTTCATACATTCGCCACAACCGGTGCACAACTTGTGATCGATGAAGGCCCGACCGGCGGACAATTTGATCGCATCAAACAGGCATACGGTCATGCACACGCCGCAGCCGGCGCAAAGCGGTGTGTCGACTTTGGGCCGGATATTCTCGTGCAGGGCGATCTTGCTGGCCCGGTCGGCCAACCCCACGCCCATGGTCGTGATCGCGCCGCGCAACCCGACGTGCGGGTGGGGCCGGATGGGGGTCAGAACGCACAGATTGCGGGCTGCAGCCAGGCCACCGGCCAGGGCGTGGTCGATCAATTCGGAATCCGCGGGCTGGATCGTGCTCAGGGATGGGCCCTGCTCCGGGCCATCAGCCACGACATAGGGCAAGTCTCCATTGCCAAATCCTTTGACGTAAGCCAATTCCTGGTGCGCAACCGCCTCATCAAGGCCTTCGGTGGTGATCGAAAGGGTGTCAAAAGCGAAGGCGTTCCGCCCGGTGCCGGCCAGAATCTCGCCCACGGCCGTGGCCCAGGCCGCATCCACGGCCGAAGGGCGATTGCGCGGCCCCAGATGCACTTTCATTGCCCAGTTTCCCGGCACGCCGCCGGGCAAACCCAACGCCCGACCCAAAGCCTTCAGGCCCGGGCGCAAGTCCGGTTCGGCAAAAGCCGTCGGATCTTCGATCAACGGCGCAAAAAAGACATCCTGGGCCATGTTTAGCTGCCTCCTGCTTCGGCCAGGATACTGGCCTGATATTCCTGCAGCGCCATCAGTTCCGAAATCGTCACGAAGCGCACTCCTGCTTTGATCAGCCCGGGCAGTTCGCGGGTCAACACCGCCGCAGTCGCGCGGTGCGGGTGCCCGATACCCACGGCAAAACCAGACGACCGGGCCGACTGCACCAGGCGGTGCAGGTTCGCGGTGATCGCGCTCTCGTTCTCATTGTCGTAGTCCAGAAAAATGCGATTGCGGGCCGACGGGATCCCGGCGCGCTGGGCTTCGGCATAGGCCACCGAGTTGGAGCTGGTGAGGCTGTCGACAAAGAACAAATCCTTCTCCTGCAGCACCGACATCAAGGTGCGCATCAGCGGCGTATCGCTGGTTGCGGCGCTGCCCATGTGGTTGTTCACGCCCGTGACATTGATCAACGCGGCCAGGGCGTCGTCCAGCCGGGTGCGGACTTCTGCTTCGTTCATACCCACCAGAAGGGCCGCGGGGCCCGGATTTGTTTCCGGATATCCCTGAGGCTCCATGGGCAGGTGCAGAATGACCTCGCGTCTTTTTTGGGGCCAGGCGGAGCGGCGCCGGCCGGTGCTCACTTCGACGGGGCAACCGGCTTGCAGGCGAGCGGTCCGGCCACTGGCCACCTTCAGCCCCGCCACAGTGTTGGTGCCTTCCGGTTCAGACAACCGGCCCGGTGGCAGCACCAATTCGGTGCGCTGCAGGGAAAAGAACCGGGAATAGGGCAGATTCGGCAACACCGCCAGGGTCAACGAAGCCGGCGCCGACAGGATTTCCATGGCCGATCCGGTTTTGCCGTTGCCCCAGTCATCAATGATCAGCGCCACGACCGGGGCCTGGCCGCCGGCAAATTCGGTCCAGCGCGAGACGCCTGGGCCACCACCCCACTGCAGGCGTGTGCGCACCGAGGCGCGGGACAAGACCAGCGTATGGGTCGGCCGACCGGCCACGCCAATGTCCAGGCGCAACAGATCACGTTCTTCATTCGGTTGCCGTTGCTCCGGGCCCAGTCGGGCCGGCAGCAGGCGTTCGCCCCACAGGATGCGCGCGCCCACCTGTTCGACGGCGGTGGCGACCTGGGCCTGGACTTCCCACCAGGAATCGTCTGTCTCCAGGCTGAGGCTGCGGCAATGGATCATGGCACCGGGGCCAAATTCGGGCGCCGGCCAATCGTGATCGGTGGGGTTGGTCACCGGGCCCGGCGTGAATCCGGGCAAGGTCTTTTCCAGGGCGGTGTCGACTGCAGTCTGCACTTCGCCATACATCTTGTCCGAACCCAAGGTCAGCAGCGTGGCCTGTCCCTGTCCGGTTTTGGTCCAATTCAACAGCCCGACGCCCAGCACGACCACTACTGCGGTCACGCCCAGCATCCAGGCCAAGCGCCGGGACGCAGCCGCCTTCTGTTTCCTGGCGGCAGCGGTCTTACGACTCGCACCGGATTTGCGGGGCTTCTTACGGCCGAAAAATTTTTGCAGGTCCAAAGCGATGCACTCCATGAGGCGGGTCGAAGCCGGGCATCCTTGCCCGCGCAGATCTGTCGGGTTCGCACGAACCCCAACCGGCTGATACTTCGTCATTCTAACGTCCGGGGGCCCATTTGGCCAACTCGCAATGGAAACTGGCACAAAAAGAGGGAGCCATCTGGCTCCCTCAAAGAATCGCTGTCACAAACCGGATCTACATACCCGCGACGACCGACTTGCCGCTGTTGGTCAGATCCTGCTGGCCGATCATCTGCCAGTAGGTCTTCGTCAGCCCGCCCACAACCGAGTCACGGCCGGTGACGTAGAACTTGATCTGGCCGTCAACCTTCAGGGTCGAAGCCCCCGGACGGTCGAACAGGAAGGTCACATCAAAGAGTGCAAAACGGGCGTTGGGAATCACGTCGTTGGCCTGGGAAGTCGCCCAGGTGCCCTGCTGCTCGAAGATGTTGAAACTGATGCTCGAGATGGCCTGCACCAGAGCGCCATCCGGATCGGTCACCGGCTGGCCCGAGAACATGCGCTGATGAATGCGCAGCTCTTCAGCCACATCCAGGGTCGCGCCCACATCGGGGAATTCCTGAATTGTGCTGTTCTGCAGGATCGTGATGAAATCGGGGTGCAGCAGATCCTCGAACGTATTGTAGTCCATGTCTTCGTAGGCGGTGCGGAAGTTGGCCATCAGCTGTTCTTCGGTACCGGCAAACGGAATCGGCGGAGGCGGGGGTGTCCCGCCGCCATCATCGTCCCCATCATCGGGGGAGAAAATGCACCCTGCTGGCACAATCAGAAGGGCCACGGCGGCCAACAACAGCAGGAATTTGGTCGTTTTCATCGTCTTTGTCCTCCAAGAAGTCTGGGCTTCCCCGGGGTGACAGGGGGTTTAGAATCAGGAAACCCGGTCATGTTTTTGAGGGATTCTCTCCCTATTATAGTATATGGTGCGATTATTTGCTACCAAAAGTTCCTCGCAGCACCCCCATGGTGGGAAGAAGTTGTCCCGTATCGGGGTCTGATTCCCCCTGCTGATCACGCCACTGGTGAATATACCAGAAATTGCTCTCCAAGCGAAATGTAATTATCGCAGATCCTCTGTACCTGGTGACCGAATTATCGGCATCATTGGTCACCGTCAAATCATAAATCACGTTTTCCCACTCGACCTCGGTGCCCGAGTCTGCCGGCACGATGAACTCGTCATTCTTGATCTGGGACTCAATCGTGACGCCGCTGTTGTAGAAGTTGTTGATGAACGTCACTTCTTTTTCGCGGTTCCAGCCAGGAAAAACGCCCGGGAACTGGCTCTCGGCATCCGTATCGGGGATGTAGATGAAGTCCACCTGGCTGATGTTGTCTTCCCAGCCCGGCGCGTGGGTTGCCTCCAGAGACTTCTCGAGATTGGCCCACACGTTGGCCGACGAGATCTTGTCGAAATAGTTGACCGTGGTGCCGGTGGCCGGAGCCGCGGCTTCACGAGGTTCGAAGAAGCACCCGCCGAGCGCACCGCTGACCATAGCCAGACCCAGCACCAACCCCGTGATCATTTTTTGGTTCCGCTTAATCATCTAGAACTCCCACTTCAGCCAGACGTCGGCTTCCCAGTAATTGGCGCTGGTCTCGGAGACACTGGGCCCAAACGCATTGAATTTCTTCACCAAGGCCGACAGGGTGATGGACTCCCGCCAGGTCTTGTTCACCTTCGTACCGACCCACAACTCGCCCGAATATTCGTCCGATTCGCTGGTTATCCGGCCGAGAGTCTCCCGGTTGTCCTTGGTGCGGTAGGTCGCCGCTTCCATGGTGACACCACTGATGACCCGAAAGGTCATCGCCAGGTCCAGCTTGCCGATGGTCTGGTTCAGGTCCCGGTTGTAGAACACACTGCCGGAGGCGTCAGTGCCGCCCTTGGTGGCATTAAACTTCTTGTTGAAATCGTGACGCAACGTGATGTCCAGGCGACTGGTCGGGTACAACGTCACCTTGGTCGTCAGGTTGCTGCGCTTGTTGTAATTGTCATCCCGGCTGACGGATTCCAGTTGCGAGAACACGTAGTCGGTGAATTGGATATAGACCCGGTAACTCTGGTCCCAGGTCAACCACGGCGCCACATACCAGGTATAACTCGGCGTCACATCGTAGGAGTCCTTGATGTTGTTGTTGGACGAGCGCGTATCGCGAATCGAGACATCCTGGGTCTGCCGATAGATGTACACCATCTTGGTGCGGAATTTCGCCTGCCAGCTGCGATCCACCTGCACGCTGAAATCGTTCTGCAGACGATCCTTGTCGTTCTGGTTGTGCTCGAACTGGGCGATGTCCTGGCTCAGGCCCTGGTGGTACCGCAACCGAAAATTGGTCGCCTTGAACAACGGACGCAGCCAGACGATTTCGACATCGCGCCCCTTGTTGTACTGGCGGCCCCGGTTGGTGGTCGCGCCCTGGATGCGCTGGTCATCCCATTTCCAGCCGTATTCGTAGCCCACCGAGAGGGAATCGGCACCGACCCTGATCCCGGACATCAGCTCCACCTTGTCGACCTGGCGCTCCTTCAGACCCTGGCCGCTGATGTCGTAGTTCAGGTCGTTGGACGTGCGACTGGCCGCGCCCTCGAACTTCAAGGGTCCCAGATCAAAATTGCTGATCAACTCGATGGTCATCGCGTCCTTGGACTCGAGTTCGTTGACCACTTTTTCGGCATCGGACACGCCGACCGTATCGATCAGGCCGTTGGAGTTCTTCTTGAAGTCGAGGTACTTTCTTTCGAAGTTCGACCGCGTGACCGCCACCCGGCCATTGCTGAAATTCTGGTTGTAGTACAGGCCGACGCCCAGGGTATCGCCAAAGGTCGAGGCCGGGCTATCGGTGGTGCCGAGGGTTTTTTCGCCTTGGCCAGTCATGGCGTGAACCCGACCGGCGAGCACCAGGCCCGGTGTGATTTCCCAGCCGCTTTGCAAGCCGGCATCAAATACGGAACCGCGCGAATTGTTGGCCGTCGCCTGGTTTTCACTGCGGTTGTCGTTCAACTTGCCCTTGAATTTGAAGGTGTTGAGCAGGCCGGCTTTCTTGACCTTGATCCGCGAACCGGACAGGCTCAAATCCTTGTTCTGCTGGGCAAAGAGATTGGCAAAATTGGCCGTATTGACGGTTTTGTCGCGGCTCCAACCCCAGTTGCCTCCCAGTTGCATCCTCATGGGTAGCGTCTGCGGCAGACTGTAGACAAATTTTTCGCTGCGGCGTTCGGCGTTCTTGTTCTGTTTGCGGTACTCTTCGAAGGACCACTCGAGAGTATTGGTGAACGTGGACTGTGATCGCATCTTCAGCGTGGAGACCAGCTCGCCGTAATAGGTATTCTGACGCACATTGGCCCGGGCACCGGCAGTCGCGGCATTGGTGAAGCTGATGATCCTGGGCCCCGCACCGTCCGGCGTGAAGCCACCGTCCTGTTGCATTTGATTAGCCTGCTGAGTCACCTGACCCAACCCCGACTGGGGCGGCGCCGAGCTGTTGGCGCGCACGGAATCGGCCTCGGCCGCAGCCGAACCGCCATCATCAGCCTGGGCCCAGGCCATTGCCGGCAAAAACAGCGGCAAAAACAGCGGCAGAAACAGCGCCAGAACCACCCAGCACAAGGTGCCCCGGATTCTCGCCGCGCCATCAGTCATGCCGGATGCCTGCTTCAAGCTGGTCCCCTTTGAGCCAAGGCTGCCGCCAGGCTGCGAAAATCGGCGCCCGAACATTGTTCCGGACGGCGTTCGATATCGATTCCCAGGCGTTCGGCCAACGCGTCGACCTCATCAGTGCCCAGGTTGTAATGGTGGCGCAACTGGTTGCGCAGTTTTTTGCGGCGCTGTCCAAACAGAGTCTTGACGGTGGCCGTAAAAATGGCGAATTCCTCGTCGTCCCAGCTTTTTTCGTCCCCCAATACCCTCGGCACCAACCTGACGATGGCCGAGGCCACGTCCGGCTTGGGCCAGAAAACCGAGGCAGGCACGGTGCGCACCAACTTGATATCGAAAACCGAGCCGAGCACCACTGCCAGAATGCCGAAGTCCTTGCCACCGGGCGTGGCGATCATCCGCTCAGCGACCTCTTTTTGCACCATGAAGACCGCGCCACTGGTCACTGCTCTCAATTCGGCCAGTGCGAACAAAACCTTACTGGTCAGCACGTAGGGCAGATTGCCGGCGATGACCGGTTTGCCGCCCACGCCGGCCACGGTGGCCTGCCAGTCCAGTTTGGCCAGATCAGCCTCGATGAGCCGAAAATTGGGCAATTCGCCATGTTCGCCGATCAACAACGCGCACAGATTGCGGTCAACCTCTACGCAGACAACCATCTCGGCGGTGGGCAACAGGTGGGTGGTCAACGCGCCCGCCCCGGCCCCCAGTTCGAGCACGCGAGGGCCCAACTCGAGGGTATCGTGGGCAATGGACCGCGCCAGATTGCCATCGACGAGGAAATTCTGGCCGCGGCGTTTCACCGGGCGAATATCATAGTCGCGCAGAATTGTCCGTTGACTGCGTTGCAAAAATACTCCGGAAGGGCGGTGCCGAAAATCCGGACCGCGGTTGTGGCTGCTGGTTCTGGGCTTATTCCGTACCGGCAAACGCGCCAAATATCCGCGCGAAAGAGGCCGTCGTCTGGCGATCCACCTCTTCTGGGCTCAATTCCAGAAGGGCGGCCACCTTGTTCAGGGTGTGCTCCATATAGGCCGATTCGTTGCGCTGGCCGCGATGGGGCACCGGAGGCAGCCAGGGGGCGTCTGTCTCCAGCAGAATATGTTCGACCCCGGCGAGCGGCACAAGTTCCGGCAAGTGGCTCTTTTTATACGTCACGGGGCCGCCGATGCCCAGCAGAAAACCGTGTTCGTGGGCCCATTTGACTGCGGCCTCATCCCCGCTGAAGGCGTGCAGTACGCCGCGTTTTTCCGGCGCACCGACGGTATCGAGGTGGACCAGGGTTTCGGTCCAGGCGTCACGGATGTGAAAGACGACCGGCAATTGCACACGGTTGGCCAGTTTCAGCTGGGCCGTCAGGGCGGCGTACTGGGCCGGCCGAGGCGACAAATCGCGGAAAAAATCGAGGCCGATTTCGCCGATGGCCACCACTTCAGGGCGGGCGGCGAGGTCTTCCAGTTCGGCCAGGATCTCGTCTCCGGCAGCGGTGATGTTGCCCTCGGAGTCGGCAATGGTCTCGGCGTCATGGGGATGCACGCCAACGGTGGCGCGGATTTCGGGGTGGGCCGCAGCCAAGGCGATGGACTCGTGACTGCTGGTCAGGTCATAGCCGACGTTGAGAAAGCCCGTGACGCCGGCGGCCTGGGCCCGGGCCCGCACTTCATCGACTTCACCGGTGAATTCCTGGCGGTTCAAATGGACGTGGCTGTCGATCAATTCCGGCCTCCAGAGCAATTGCCGCAGCCACCGTTTGGGGCAGACGGCTTGGGTTGTGGCAGATCCTCACCCGGCCCCCAGGTCACGCTGGCGGCTGGCCATTCCAGCAACCCTTCGCGCCCTGGCGAGCTGACCAGCACCATTTCCTGCAACAAGTCCAGCTTGCGCACGGTGCCCTGCCCTTCCGGCGTAGCCACACTGGCGCCCACCTTGGGCAGGTTGCGGCGAGATTCCTTGTAATTCTCGTTCTCATAGGTCAGGCAGCACCGCAATCTTCCACACGGGCCGGACAGCTTCGCCGGGTTCAGAGGCAATTGCTGCACCTTGGCCATCTTCAAAGTGACCGGTACGAAATCCTGCAAAAAACCCGAACAGCAATACTCTCGGCCACAGATTCCCAAACCACCCTTGAGCCGAGCCTCGTCCCTGACGCCAATCTGGCGCAATTCGATGCGGGTGCGGAATACCGCCGCCAGGTCACGGACCAGTTCGCGAAAATCGACGCGTTTGTCGGCGGTGAAATAGAAGGTGATTTTTTTGTGGTCAAACTGCCGTTCGACCGACACCAGGTTCATGTCAAGTCGGCGGTATTGGATTTTCTCACGGCAGATGTCCCAGAATTCCCACTCGTCGCCGCGGTTGTTGTGCAGCTTTTCCAGGTCGTGGACATTGGCCTTCTGCAGGACCCCCTGCTGCTCGGCCTGCTGCCACCATTCCGGCTGGCCCGGCCCCACATATTTGACTCGCCCCATGTCGCGGCCACGGTCGGCTTCCACCAGGCAGTATTCCCCCGCGGCCAACTTCACCTTCAGGCGGTTATGATAATAGCTTTTGCGGTGTCCCTTGAACTGGACCAGGACCAGTTCAGGATCCGACGGCTGCTTGGTCGGCTTCGGCATGATCTATCAGTCCTTCGAACAACACGGCCATGGCCAGGCCGATGTTCAAATTGCGGTCAATCTCCCGGCGAGAGGCCTCGATGGTGGCCATGTCCTCCAGCAGGGTATCGGTATGGCGTCCGGCACAAGCGCCGGCCACCAGTTGAGAAGCGACCGGCAGGCGGGGACGGTGCTGTTCCCCGGCCTCCCGGCAGTTGATGGCATCACGGTACAGCAGATTCAGCAATTCGCACAGCTGAATGGCCCGGTCCCGGCGTTGGGCCGACTCCTTGGCTTCCATGGATTTCTGGGT
Source organism: uncultured Fibrobacteraceae bacterium (assembly GCA_964562635.1). GTDB lineage: Bacteria > Krumholzibacteriota > Krumholzibacteriia > LZORAL124-64-63 > LZORAL124-64-63 > JAGRNP01. The sequence continues at coordinate 11,070 of CAZLUL010000032.1, forward strand.
CTGATCACCGGTCAGGCAGGCGTGACTGACCAGGCCGCGGTGCAGTTCATCGGCCGCGATGGCCACCATGGCCCGATCCCGGCGGTGGATCCAATCAAAGAGTTGCACGGCCCAGGCAATCATCACCCGGGCGGTGGGCTCGAGCAGGGACAAGCCGCGGCGGGCATTGCCGTCGGCGGTGCGCGCGGCCTGTTCGGCCTCATCGCCGCTGACATGCCCGATGTCCTGCAGCAGCACCGTCAGTTCTGCTTCGGGCCAGGGATCAAATCGCATTTTTTGACAGCGCGACAATATCGTCGGCAGCATGCCCATGGTGCCCGTCGTCAGCATGAAAATGACCGTGTTTTCGGGCGGCTCTTCGAGGGTCTTGAGAAAGGCATTGGCCGCCGACTGGTTCATGCGCTGGCTGTCCGAAACGATAGCCACCTTGTATTTGCCCTGGAAGGCCCGTTTGCGCAGGAAGTGAATCAGCGAACGCAGGGTCATCTGGCCCGGATGCTCCGGGTCTCCGATGCTCACAAAACTGGTGGCCGCACCGGGATGCTGGTAGAAGGGGTTGACGATTTTGTTCTGGAAAATATCCCGAATATCCTTCTCGCCGATGCTGGCGGGCGCGGGACCGATCCAGCGAATATCCGGATGCTGAAAACTGAGGGTTTTGACGCAGCTTTCGCAGAGGTTGCCGGGACCACAGGTGCCGGATTCGGCACAGTTGATCAGGCGCGCGAACTCCAGGGCGGTGTTTTCTTTGCCCGAGCCCTCGGGCCCCACCAGCAGGAAGGGCTGACCGAGTTTACCAGCCGCAGCAATGCTCAGAAGTTTTTCCACCACGTCCTGGCGGCCGCGGAATGACGATCTGCCCAATTTTTGGCCCCCGTTTGCACCGGCAGCCTGCGAGGACCTACCGGGGTTTCAACCAGTCTCCGGGATCCAGCGGCGTGCGCCCCTGGCGGACTTCGAAATACAGCTGGGGTTCTTCGCCCCCGGACGGACGGCCGACCTCGGCCACCACCTGGCCCCGGGCGATCTGCTCGCCCTTGTCCACGAAAACGCGGTCCAAATGGGCGTAGAGCGTATAATAGCCGGCGCCGTGGTCAAGGATAACGCATTGTCCGAAACCGGGCAAATGGTCAGAAAACTCGACGGTGCCATCGGCAACCGAGGCCACCGGGGCACCGGTACCCGCAGCGATATTGAAACCGTTGTTGAGCGTGACGGTCTTGAAGCGCGGATGCACCGAGCGGCCAAAGCCCCGGATCAGTTCGCCCTGCACGGGCCAATCCAGGTTTCCAGCCAGGGAAGCCAGGGAAGTGGCGCTGGTGAGCGGTTCGATGGCGCTGTCTTCGGTGCGCTGCTGTTCCAGGTCTTCCAGAATGTAATTCAGCTTCTGCTCATTGAGGCTCAGGTCGAGCATCTGGTTCTTGAGGCCATTTTTCTCGTTCTCCAGTTCGCGCAGCGAGGCCACCTGTTCGGCCATCAGCAATTCCAGGCGGTCGTTCTCGAAGCGCTTTTCTTCGCGGGCCTGCCAGATCTCGGCCAGGGCGGCGGCCAATACCCGTTGTTCCTGCTGTACCCGGACACCCTCGGTGCGGGTCTTTTCGACCATGCCGGCTTCCAGGCGAGCCATCATGCGGCTGACCTTCATGCGGGTCATCAGGTCCGAAAAATTGCCGGCCGTCATCACCATTTCCAGCTCGCCGCGCTGGCCGCGCAGGTACATGTTGCGCAGGCTGCGGCCCAGATCCTCTTTCTGACCTTCGTAGCTCTGGCGATGCTGGTCCACGTCCAGGGCCATCTGCTGGCTCTGGGTCGTGAGCATCGCTTCACTCTGCACCATGTCGCTCATCAGTTGCTGCGACTCGGCGATTTCGTTTTGAATCACGTCGTGGCTGCGGCGCACACTGTTGGCCTGGTTTTCAAGACTGGCCATGCGTTCCTGTTTTTCCTGGATGCGAGCGCGAAGGCTGGACAGCTTGGCCGTATTTTCACGGATGCTTTCCTGCAATGGGCTCGGCTCCTGGGCCTGAACCAGACTGGCCGTCAGAAGCAGAACCGGCACCAGGACCACCGCGCGCATGAATGTCGTGTGACGCATCAAATCTCGCTTTGCATAGTCAAGTACTTGCGCATGGCGGACCAGCTGCCAAGCAGGCCCAAAGAGACGCAGAAGAGGATGAAGCCCGCGATCTGGGCTGGCGAAAAGAAGATGATGCCGCCGAGGCGGTCGCCAAACAACCATCCCGCCAAAGCCAACAGGCCCATGGCCACAGCCCCGGCCAGGAAGCCCTGGATCATGCCCTCGGCCAGGTAAGGCATGCGGATAAATGCGTTGGTGGCGCCGACCAGCTTCTGGATCTGGATCACCCGCGCGCTGGACGCCATGGTCAGTTTCACGGTGTTGGAAATCACGAATACTGCGGCGATAAAAACGATCAGGCCAGCAATGAGACTGGCCATCTGGAAGCGGAACGTCCACTGCTCCAAAGCGTTGATCCAATTTTGGTTGAAGAGGATTTCGGAGACTTCGTCCCAGACACCAATTTCGTCGCGCAAGGCACGCACCGATTCCAGGTTGCGGGCGCCGGCGGTCAAAGTCAGGTGGTACGAGGCCGGCAGGGGGTTTTCGTCCAGCATTTCCAGGATACCCGCGTCTTCGCCCAGATTGGCCTTGAATTCGGTCAGGGCCATTTCGGAAGAGATCCAGGTCACGGCCTGAACGCCGGGAATGACAATCAGGCGGGGCTGTAGCGCGGCCATGCGCTCTGCGCTCAGTTCGGTATTGAGGAAAACCCGCATATCGATGCCCTGACGGGCTTTTTCGAGCATGTGCCCCATGTTGAAAGTGATCAAAGTGAGGATCGCGAGCACCAAGAGGGCCGACCCCATGATCAGGATCGTGACACCCGTGGTCAATTTGCGCCGATGGAAGCCGGCGAAGCTCTCCCGGAAGAGATAGGCGGATTGGGCACGATTAAGCATGGGTGGTCTCCATTCGAGGCACGTAGGCCACGGACGTATTGGCGTTCGAAGGGGATTTTTGTCCAGCGTACATGTTGTCCGCCAGGTTGGCGCTGCGGTCGATGGACCCGCTCCGTTTCACATCCGAAACGATGGTGCCGTTGTCGACAACGAGGACCCGTTGGCCGAAAGTTTTGACGATCTGATGGTCGTGGGTGCTGAACAAGACGCAGGTACCGGCGTCATTGATGCGGAACAACAGGTCAATGATTTCCTGGGCCGTGACCGGATCAAGATTGCCGGTAGGCTCGTCAGCCAACAGAATTTTGGGGCTGTTGACCATGGCCCGGGCGATGGCCACTCGCTGCTGCTCGCCGCCGCTCAATTCGTGGGGCAGGCGGTGCCTTTTGCTGTACAAACCGACCTGGGTGAGCACCCGCATAACGTTCTTGATGATCTGCACACGTGGAACGCCCACAACGAGTTGCGCGAACGCGATGTTTTCCTCGATAGAGCGGTCACTGAGCAGACGGAAGTCCTGAAACACAAAGCCGATTTCGCGGCGCAGCTTCGGTATGTTGCGGCGGTTCATCTTGCTGGACAGCATGCCGCGCACCATGACCTCGCCCTTGGTGGGAAAGGCGTCCATGGCGATCAGGCGCAGGATGCTGCTTTTGCCCGCGCCACTGGGGCCGGTCAGGCAAAGAAATTCCCCGTTGTCGACGCTGAAGTGGATGTTGCTCAGGGCCTTCTGGTCCTTGTACTGCAGATCCACATGGTAGAAGCCGATGACACTGCGGGCCTCCAGGGGTCCGTCGCTGCGTTTCATATCGGTAGTCAAGCCTGCCTCCAGACAGATTGAAGATGCGTTTTACGACCGGAATCCATAGCCCCGCCCCAGATGACACCACCGTCAAGGTCCACTCTCCCCGGACCGAAGAGGCCTCCCGTCGGGGCTTGGGTTGCACAATCCGTGCCGCTGGTTGCATAATGGGGCCGGTGGTTGAGAATTTCCCATTCAGCAGGTCCCTGACAGGAGAAGATCTTGGCGCAACCGCTTTTGAGCCTGTGCATGATTGTCAAAAACGAAGAAAAAATGCTGCCTGGACTGCTCGACAGCGTCGATGGCCTGTGGGATGAACTGGTTGTGGCCGATACCGGATCCGACGACGGCACCGTGGCATTGTTGAACACAGCGGGCGCCGTGGTGGTCCCTCACACTTGGCAGGACGATTTTGCGGCCGCGCGCAACGCGTCGCTGGCAGTGGCCACCGGGCGTTGGGTTCTATTTTTGGATGCCGACGAGCGCACAACCCCCTCTTTGAATGAGCAGATCCGCGATTTGGTCACCGATGACAAAATCGGTGCCGCGACCGTGGTCATGCGCAACGAACTGCCGGGTGGGCAGCACCGCGACGCCAATCTGCTGCGGTTGTTTCGCCGTGACCCGCAGATCCGGTTCCGGCACCGCATTCACGAGGATGTGCTGGAGGACGTCGAAGCCTTTCTGGAACGTCGGCAGTTGCAGATGCGCCAACTCAGTGGTTTGGTGCACCACCTTGGCTACGTGCGGGAGGTTGCTGCGGACAAGAACAAAAAGCAGCGGGATCAGGACTTATTGCGGCGCACGCTGGCCGAGGATCCCCACGATTTTTACTGCTGGTTCAAATTGCTGGAATCCGCCCGGTTCTGGGATGATCGGGAATTGTGGACCCAGGTGGCGCACGAAGCCGCACCGATTCTGACCGGAGATTTGACGGCCGAACAATTGCGAGTCCTGCTGCACAACCCGTGGAGCGGTGAACTGGCGGCGCTGATCAGCCAGGGCCTCGCAGGCGAGGCCACCGGGTCCCTCACCTGGCTGGACCAGTGGCGGGAACGCGTGAGCGCGGCGCCGGCCTGGCATCTGCGCCGAGGATTGTTGCTCGAAAGTCTGGCCCGGAACCAGGAGGCCGCCGCCGCCTTTGCCGCATGTCTGGCAGGCCAGCATACGGGTGGTACTCACAGCCACGTGCGAGCGCTTTTGGGGCAATGCCGCCTCGCGGCCCACGACAATGATTTGCCCCGCGCCCTGGAGCTGGCGAAAGATGCGGTGGGTCGGGCTCCCTCGGACCCCGAAGCCCTGCTGGCGGTCGTCACCTTCACGGCCTTGACGGCCGGCCAGCAACAAGTCCGGCGATTTGCCCAGCAGCATCTGCAGGCGCATCCAGCGGCGGGTGCGGCCTTGGCCGAAACCCTGCTTGAAGCCGGCCACGCCGGCCCGGCGCTGGAACTGTTGGCCGAGCTGGCTCCCAATAATCCGCCACTGGCCATGGGATTGCTCACCTGTGCCCTGGCACTCGGCCAGGATGTGGACCTGAACCTGGACCTGAACCAGGACGAGGCAGACCAGGCCTTCCAAAGGTGGATTCGCATTTTGTGGCAAAGTCGGCGCACCGGGTTGATGACTGTTTTTGCGGAAAATTGTGGCAGCGTGACGGAGGTGTTTCCGTGGTTGGAAACGTTTTTGGCGGCCGAAACCAGGCGGGTTCGAGGCTGAGCGCCTGGTGACTTTGACGAAGTTCGAACGATGGGTTATCCTCAGGTTCGGGATCCGACCGATGACGACCTGACTGGGCCCGCCCACGACCAATTGCACAAGGACACTCCCATGAGCCGCAAAAAAAAGTCTGCCCGCACCGCGCCCGTTCACGATTCTGCGGCCAGCCGAACCAAGCCCGTCATCGGCGGGTTCCTCAACCGGCATCAGACTCTGTCCCGGATCGCACTGGCTATTCTGGTCCCGGTCATGTTTTTCGCGGCAGTCGAAGGCACCCTTCGCCTCGCAGGTTATGGCTATCCCACCTCGCTCTACCTGCCGGTCAAAAGCGCACAGGCGTACGGATCCAATCGGTATTTTGGCTGGCGTTTTTTTCCCCGCAAGATCACGCGCAACCCCATTCCCCAAAGTTTCGCTATCGACAAGCCGGACGATACTTGCCGCATCTTCATTCTTGGCGCCTCGGCGGCCCTGGGCGTGCCCAATTCAGCTTTCAGTTTCAGCCGCAATCTGGAAGTGATGCTGCGATCCCGCTATCCCGGCGTGCGGTTTGAATTTGTGAACACATCATTGACGGCGATCAACTCCCACGTCGTATTGCCGATCGCCGAAGAATGTGCCGACTATGACCCGGATGTGTTTCTGGTTTATCTTGGCAACAACGAGGTCATCGGGCCCTATGGCATCGGCGGCTCGGTATCGGGTGTGCCGGGCAACCTCAACGTCGTGCGCGCCGGCATTGCTTTTCGAACAACCCGGTTGGGCCAGCTCGGACAGAGCCTGGTCGCCAGCAGCCGCAAGGGCGAGTTCGATTCCGAACAGTGGCGGGGCATGCAGATGTATTCGCGCCATATGGTTCGCAGTGGCGACCCCGAACTCGACACGGTGCACGAAAATTTCCGGCAAAACCTCAGGGATATTTGCCTGGCCGGTGCCAATGGCGGCGCCAAAACTGTTCTGAGCACGGTGGCGGTGAACCTGCGTCACAGTCCACCATTCGCTTCAATCGCCGATTCCACGGCCCCAGCCGCAGCACTTCAGCATCTGCAAAAACTCGAGACCAGTGCTCTGGACCTGCTGGCGACCGGCCATCCCGCCGCAGCCCGCGACAGCCTGCAACTGGCACGACAGCTCGACCCCGGCTACGCCAACACTCATTTTTTGCTCGGGGAAGCCGCCTTGGCCCTGGGCGATCCGGTGGCCGCCTACGAGGCCTTCAGCGAGGCCCTGGAATATGACGCTCTGCGCTTCCGCACCGACCAGCGGTTGAATGAGATCATCCGCTCCACAGCAGCCTCCCTCGCGCCCGAAGGAGTCCTGTTGGCAGACACCCAGCAGATCCTGCGTCAAAGCGAACCCTCGGGTACGGGTACCCCCGGCCGAGAACTCTTCTACGAGCATGTTCACCTGACATTTCAAGGCAACTACCTGGTGGCCCAGGCGGTATTGCCCACGGTCGAGAGGGCCCTGCCCTCGTGGGTCAAGGCACGCGCCGACGTCAGGCACCCCATGCCGTCGCTGGAAGATTGTGGGCGGGAATTGATGTTCACGGCTGCCAACGAATACTTGAATCTCTCCCAAATGCGCACCACGGTCACGCCGTACCCGTTCAGTGCCCAATTGCGGCACGAAGCCATGCTGAACCTGTTGGACGAGGAAATGAATCGCCTGCGGAATTTGGCCACGCCTGAAGTGCAGAAAGCTACGGTGGAGGCTTATGGGAGAGCGTACCGGAAGAACCCGCAGGACCTGCTATTGGCCTTCAACTACGCCAAGATTTTGTCCCTGACGGGCAATGCGGCGGCCAGTAACGACATCATGCAACGCATCGTCAGCACCCAGCCCCCCGCCACGGACCTGGACGAGGCCGCCATCAACCAACTCAATGGCGGCGGTTGAGCTCAACCTGATTTTTCGTCGATGAAAAACCGTGTCCGCAGTTCCTGAACGTATTCGCTCAATTTTTCTTCGATTTTCGTATTCTCAACAACCTGCCGCAAGTTGGCCTTCAACTCATCGTAAGTGTACAAGTGACCGTCCTTGCGTTCGAGCAATTTGAAGATGTACCAACCACCGGGGGTCAGGACCGGTTCGGTGATCTGTCCGACCACCACGTCGGCCAGGGCTTCCTGGAACTGGGGCGACAGGTCCTCGAGCCTGAACGTACCCAACACACCACCATTGCGGGAACTGGCCGGATCCCCACTCACTTCGGCCGCCACCAGGCTGAAAGGCTCACCAACCTCAATCCGGGCCCGGGCCGATTTGATGCCCGCTTCGGCAGCATCCACATCCGCCTGGGTCACCTCAATGGGCAGAAACACCTGGCTGATCGCGCGGCGGTTGCCCTCCTGGATCGAATCCAGACGCAACAGGTGCACTCCGCGGCTTGAAACCACCGGCTCACTCACTTCGCCCAATGACATGGCAAACACCGCACGGTCCAGGTTTTCATCAAACAGGTCACCCGGGCTGACGATTCCCACCACCCCACCGCGTTCGGCGTTGGGGCCCTGGGAGAACTCGCGCGCGACTTCGGCAAAAACGCGTCCAGAGGCCAGCGCCTGCTGGATTTTCTGGACCTCGCCCTGCACCGCCTGCCTGACTTCAACTGAAGGCTGCACCGGAATCAGAATGTTGGCAATGGTCAGGCTGTCGGGCTCGACGGGCATCTGATCCAGGTTGGCCAGGTAGTACGCGCGCACTTCGTCCTCGCGCACTTCGATATCGGGCCGGATGAACTTGCCCACGACCAGACGCAGATACTGCTGATCGCGCAGTTGACTGCCCATCCGGTTGCGATAGTCGCCCAGGGACATGCCGCTGCGTTCAAGTTCGCGTTCCAGGTTATCCAGGGAACCAAAATGCTCCACGAACTGCTCGATCTTTTGGTCAACACTTTGCTCGATTGCTTCGTCATCCACGGTCATGTCGGCCTGCCGCGCCGAAGCGATGATCAGCTTGCTTTCCACCAGGCGTTCCAGCATTTCCCGGCGCACCGTATCGGCGTCCACATCGACAGTTTCCCCGGCGTACTCCTTCTCCATGCGGTACAGCTCGACCTCACGGTCAAGGTCGCTCTGCAAGATCGCCTCTTCATCGACTATGGCCACAATGCGGTCCACCAGTTGGGGCTCGCTTTGAGCTCCGGCCGCCAGTGGCACCGTCAACAGCAGCGCCACCAGCACCGCCAGCAGTGGATTCCTTCCCTGAAACAACATCAAGATTCCGTCCTCGTTTAGTTGCGTGGCACCAGATTTTCGGGCACTGGCACGGCGGTCAGTTCGCGCCACGATTTCAAGCCTTCAAGATTTTCGGGAAACTCGGTGATCGCCAAATCAGCCTTCCACTTGGCCAATAGCGCCTGGAAGTTTTCTTCTTCACGCATCTGCTTCATGCGCTGGCCGACTTCCTCGGTAATGGTCTTCAGCTCCGTCTGATACGGTTCGTTGATGCCTTCGAGCATGACCACACCGAAGCTGCCATTGCCGAGATCAAACGCGACACTGGATTCACCGACGGCCAGTTCAAACAATGCGTCCCGGGCCGGGCCGGTCATATCGCTGCGAACTTTTTCAATCTTTCCAGATCGGGATTTGTTCTCTGCTTCGGTGCCGTATTTCACCAGCAGATCGCGCCAGGAGACGCCCTCCGAAGCAGCGGCAGCAGCTTCGTCCGCACTCTGGCGGTCAGCACAGACAACCAAGCGGCCGTCACGGGTCTCAGGCACAAAGTAGTCCGCCTTATGCTCCTGCCAGTACACATCCAGCTCCGTCGGCTCAATGCGTTTTTTATAGGTCACCGTGTCGGTATACAGCTTGTTGACCAGCAACTCCTCAACCTTGGCGTTGACCTTAAACAGCACCTCTTCGTTCTCGAAATACCCCAGATCTTCAGCTTCCAATTTGAACAGTGTTTTTTCCAGTTCTTCGGTCAGTTTGTTGCGCAATCCGCCGAGCATCTGCGCCCGCTTGGGACGTTGAAAAACACTCATTTTGTCGAAGTGGGACTTGTAGTCGCCCAGGGTGTAGATCCGCTCGGTGCCATCCAGCTTTTCATAGCTGTAGAAAACCATTTCCATGTCAGCTGGGGTCAGGTCCAGAGGCAGCAGGTCTTCATTTGTCACCGGGTCCTGAGTTCCGGGGTAGAAGATGTCTTCATGGGCCGGCATGCCATTGTAGCATTTGTACAGCGCTTCTTCGTTGATCACAAACTTGTATTTCTCGTGGATACGAGCCTTGATACCTTCCCGCAAGCGGGAGATTTCGCGGCCGCGAGCGATGTCCAGAATATTGGCCTTGGCCTCTTCCAATGGCGGGCGTTTACCGGGTTTTTCGCCGTCGATGACCATCACCCAATACCCGTAAACCGATGGAATCGGCTCAGTGATCTCTCCCACTGCCGGTGTAAAGACACCGCGCTCATAAGTCACACCAAATCGACCAAACGGAACATTAATTTCATACTTGCCCGTCGGGTCCTCATCGCCATCGTGATATTTGGCCACCACATCGGCCCAATCGGCACCTGTTAAGGCCATTTCCCTGGCGGCCTGGGCCTTGTCCAGGAAGTTGCAAATCACGTAACGGCACTGGCGGATCGACCCCATCCTTTTGTAGAACGCCTGCAGCTGTTCTTCGGAAATCGAATTGGACGGATCGCGAATTTCGTCTGCCCACATTGCCAAGCCGGCTTCGTAGGCCATCAGACTGTTCTGGGCGCCAACGATCTGGGGGTCGTTCCCGTACCCCAAGGTGTTGGCCGTCAAAGCCATCACTTCCTTGTTGATCAGGGTCTCCAGGAATTTTTCCTTACCCGGCATGGCCGACATGTCCAATGTCCGCCCACTCGTATCGCGGGGCAGTTCCTCCTCTTTGAGGAGAGACAGGCGGTCCTCGTAGTAGCTGCCCGTGATTTCTTTTTCACCGATGGTAGCCAGGATGATCTTGTTCTCGGCCTTTTCGTCGCCGCCACCGCATCCGGCCAGGCTCAGCAACGCCAGCGAGACGATCGCCAAAAGCGCCAGGCGCAGGAAAAAAGTGGACCGGGGACGGGCATCAAGCCGGTTCCGCAAATTTTGGGTCAGTTCAGGGGTCATCGAGGCGGACATGATCTCTCCTTGTCGCAAAGCTCGGCCAGACGGTCGAGCATTACTGACGCCACCACCAGTTGATCTTCCCTGGCGGCGGGCACTTTCATGATGAATTGTTCAACGGCCTTGAATTGAAGGCCTTGGGGACCTGTTTCCAACAAGCCTTGAATTATAGTTGGCGAAGGCTCCTGTCCGCCAGCGAAAAAGAAATCCAGGCCCAGGCGGCTGCCCACGATTTCATCGATGCCCAGCACTCCGGCCCGGATGCGCAAACTCTGAATGCGCAGCAGATTTTCCACAGGAGGCGGCAAAAGACCGTAACGATCGCGGAACTCGTCCCGCAAACGCAGGCAACCAGCGACTTTACGTGTGCGCGCCACCCGCCGATAGAGGTCCATTTTCTGTTGGGGGTCACCGACGTAATCATCAGGCAGATAGGCTGATACCCGCATTTCCACTTTCACATCGAGCGGTGCAACACCGCCCCCGCCCTGAAGTTCCGCCACCGTTTCTTCGAGCAGGCGGCAATACAGATCGAACCCGATGGCCTCCATGTGGCCGTGCTGCTGGTCGCCCAGCAGATTGCCCGCGCCCCGGATTTCCAGGTCCCGCATGGCAATATGATAGCCCGAACCGAGGGCCTGAAACTCTTCCAGAGCGGCCAATCGCCGCCGCGCCTCGGAAGTCAATCGCTCGCCGGGCGGGGTCATGAGGTAGGCAAAGGCCCGCTGGTTGCTGCGCCCCACCCTGCCACGTAATTGGTAAAGCTGGGCCAGACCGAAGCGATCGGCCCGGTCGATGATGATGGTATTGACCCGCGGCATGTCCAGGCCCGACTCGATAATGGTCGTGGAAACCAGCACATCGAACTTCTGGTCGAGGAAGTCGGTCATGATCGTTTCGAGTTTCTCCTCGGGCATCTGGCCGTGGGCCCAGGCCACCCGCACGTTGGGCAGCAGGTCGCGGATGAGCTGGGCGGTGCCTTCGATGGTCTGCACCCGGTTGTGCACATAGAAGACCTGCCCGCCGCGGTGCAGCTCCCGCAGGATGGCCTCAACGAGGGTCTTTTTGCTGAACGTGCCCAGTTCCGTATGAATGGGCAACCGGTCACGCGGCGGGGTGTTGATCAAGCTCATGTCCCGAGCGCCCATCAACGCCAAATATAGAGTGCGCGGGATGGGCGTGGCACTCAACGTCATCACGTCCACCAGCTTGCGCAGGGCCTTCAGGCGCTCCTTGTGCTTCACACCGAAGCGCTGCTCTTCGTCGACAACCAGCAGGCCGAGATCCTTGAATTTTACGTCGCGCGACAGCAGGCGGTGGGTGCCGACGAGTACGTCGATCTTGCCGGCGGCGCAGCGGGCCAGGATTTCTTTTTGCTCGGCCGGGCTGCGGAAGCGGCTCAGGGATTCCACTCGCACGGGAAAATCGCGGAACCGTTCGCTGAAGGTTTCGTGGTGTTGCTGGGTCAGCAACGTGGTCGGGCACAGCACCGCCACCTGCTTGCCACCATCGACGGCCTTGAAGGCCGCCCGGATGGCCACCTCGGTCTTGCCGAAGCCCACGTCGCCACAGACGAGGCGATCCATGGGTTGGGCGTCTTCCATGTCGCGTTTGGTGTCGTTGATGGCGGTCAACTGGTCGGGGGTCTCGTCGAACAGGAACGAATCTTCCAGCGCCTTCTGCAGGTGGGTATCGGCCGGGAAGGCAAATCCGGGCCGGGCCGCCCGGGTGGCGTACAGGTCGATCAATTCGGCCGCCATGGCCTTGATCGCCTTGGCCGCCTTGCCCTTGACCTTCAGCCAACTGCCCGAGCCCAGCTTGGCCAACGGCGGATTGGCGCCCTGATCCGAACTGTAGCGCTCGACCTGGTCGATGTTTTCGACCGGCACATAGACCGTGCCGCTGTCCGCATATTCGACCTGCAGACATTCGCGTTGGGCGCCTTCAACGGTGATGATTTTCAGGCCGCGGTAACGCCCGATCCCGTATTCGAGATGCACCACGTATTCGCCGGTCACCAGCGAAGCGCGTTCCTTAACCAGCCCACTGCTGCGGTGGCGCACCCGGGTGGGCCGCCGATAGCGCTCGAAAAATTCGTGGTCCGTCAGGCAAACCAGATTCAAATCGGGCCAGACAAAGCCGGCGCTCAGGGATCCCACCAGCGGGCGGGTCGCCGGGATTTCATGGACGGCTTCTTCGAGCAATTCGGTCAGGCGGTCGGCCTGACCCTGGTTGTCGCACATCAGCAACAGGGTCTGGCCCTTACCTTCGCGCACCCTCAACTCTTCGCGCAACCGCGACACATCACCGCCGCGCAACTCCTGCCCTGTCGTGGCGAAGGCCATCTGCCCCACCGGTTCGCGGTCCAGCCACTGGCTGCCCGCATCACCGGCGATCCAGGCTCCGGTCAAAAATACGTGCTGCAGGCGGGGCAGCGTCAGTTCTTCGGCCGGCATGACCAGTTCGGCCACCGTGGGCAGCAGAGGCTCCTTGTCCAGGCGGCCCTCGCGCATGCGCGGGATCTCGCCGTCCAACAACTCGGAGTGTTCCTTCAGCCGCACCGGGTCCCGCCAAAACAAGGTCGTTCCGGCGGGCAGATAGTCGGCCACCGTGGCGGTGGGTCCGAGCCAGGGCAGGTACGCCTCAAGGCCGTCGTCAGTCAGGCGGTCCTCGAGACGGGCTTCCAGATCGTGAATAAAATCGGGGTCGATGTCGGCGCCCTCTTCAGTCACGGCCTGCTCCACCCGGGTCAGGCAGTTCAACAACGCGTCGTCGTCGATCAGCAAGTGACTGACCGGCAGGATCACCGCCTCGTCACCCCGGGCGGTGGTGCGCTGAGTCTCGACATCGAAGCGGCGCACCGAGACGATTTCGTCGTCAAAAAATTCGATGCGCAAGGGTTCGGTGCCGGGCGTGAAGATGTCCAACAGGCCGCCGCGTCGGGCAAAATCGCCCACTTTGGCCACCATCCCGGCCGGGCGGTAGCCGCGCTGGGCCAGGCTGGTGCACAGGTCGTTCAGGTCCACCAGCTGGCCGCTTTTGAGCCGGATGGTGCCGCGTTCCAGGGTGCCCGGGGCCATGATTTTTTGCCGCAGACCCGATATCGAAGTGACCACCAGGAAGGCGCCGCCGGATTTCAGTCGATCCAGGCCGGACAGGAAATCACCCACCATGGCGGGTTCGGGGCTGTTGCGGTCGAAGGCCAGGACTTCCTGCTGCGGCAGATGCACCACTGCTTCGGGGCCCAGCCAGACTTCCAGGTCATCGGCCAGTTGGTCGGCCGACTGGCGGTCAGCCGTGACAACCAGCCCGGTGCGTCCGGCCTCGACCTGCCACGCGGCCAGCAACAAAGGAGCTGCGCCACCGTGCAAGCCGGACAAAAGAAAAGGCCCATCCCGGGGCTCGCGCAGGGCGGACTCCACCCTCGCGACAGCCTCGAACAGACCCTCGCCAGCCACTTGGTTTTTCAAGGCGTCGTGCAGCAAACTCATCTAAAAGGTCGCACGCTGTTCGTTGAAAGGTGTGATCATGCGCAGCCGCTCGACGATCGGCGGCAACGCCTTGACCACGTAGTCGACTTCGTCCTGCGAATTGTACCGCGACAGGCTGAAGCGAATCGAACCGTGGGTCAGCGTAAAGGGCAGGCCCATGGCCCGCAAGACGTGACTGGGTTCGAGACTGCCGCTGGTGCAGGCCGAGCCACTGCTGGCGGCCACACCCACGCGGTCGAGCAAAAGCAGAATGCCTTCACCTTCGATGTACTGGAAACTGATGTTCGTCGTATTGGACAGCCGGTTGACCGGATCACCATTGGCCTGGCTGTCGGGAATAGCGCCCAACAGGCCCTTTTCCAGACTGTCGCGCATGGCCCGCACCGCGGTGTTTTCCCGGTCGATGTTGGCCACGGCCAGATCACAGGCCACGCCCATGCCGGCCAGAGCCGCCACGTTCTCCGTGCCTGCCCGGCGCCCGCGCTCCTGGTGCCCGCCCACGATCAGGGGCCGGATCTTGGTGCCCTTGCGCACATACAACGCGCCCACGCCCTTGCAGGCGTGCAACTTGTGACCCGAGATGCTGAACAGGTCAATGGGCATTTTTTGCAGGTCCAGGGCCAGTTTGCCCGCCGTCTGCACGCCATCCACGTGAAAGATCGAACCCTTTTCCTTGACGATTTGCCCCGCCGCTTCAACGTCAAAAATGACGCCGGTCTCGTTGTTGGCCATCATGATCGAAACCACGGCCGTATCATCGCGGATGCTGTCGCGCAATTCGTCCAGGTCGAGATGTCCCTGGTCATCAACCTTCAGGTAGGTCACTTCGTAACCCTGACGCTTTTCCAGATCCCGACACAAGCCCAGCACCGCCGGATGTTCGACCTCGGTGGTGATCAGGTGCTTCTTCTCGGGAAAGGCCTTCAGGGTACCGGTGATGGCCAGATTGTCGGCTTCCGAACCGCCGCCGGTGAAGACGATTTCATTGGGCAGCGTGGCGCCCAGCAAAGACATGATTTTCTGCCGGGCGGCCGCCACTTCATCGCCAGCCCGCGCGCCAAAGCTGTGCATGCTCGACGGATTGCCGAAGTGCTCGGTGAGCAGCGGAATCATCTTGGCCACGACTTCTTCGGCCACCGGCGTGGTGGCGTTGTTGTCGAAGTAGATGCCCTTT
>CAZLUL010000033.1:0-8678 GCA_964562635.1 uncultured Fibrobacteraceae bacterium
TAGTCTCCGTAGGCCCAGTCGACCGAGACAAAGCCGTTGCCCGTATTGCCAAAATTACGCGCCAGCAACTGGATGCCGACTCGGAGCTTGTCTTGGGGTTGGGCCACCACCGTGATGGCCGCTTCGGTAAATTCGGCCGAACCGTTGACCGACCGTGGAATCAGGTAGTTGTTGTCCGAGGTGTTCAGGTAGCCCTGGCTGACAAATCCATTGATCTGCAGAAGATCGCCGGGACTGCCGGCAACCGCGGCTCCGGCGAGCATCACGGTCAATATCCCCGTCAGGGCACTTCTTTGAATTCGCCGCAAGTCCGCCTCCATCCGGTCTAGATAAATGTGCGCAAGATGTCGTCCTGCAGCCCTGAAAGTTTGCCTTGGGCCATGTCGATTTCCGCGATTTTGTCCTGCAGCGTCTTGACCAGGAATCGGCGTTCCAGCGCGTTGCGAAAAACGACCAGCATCTGCTCATTGTCCCAGGGTTTTTCCAGGTACTGGAACAACCCCACCTCATTGATGGCCTTGATGGCGCTGGCCTTGTCCGCATAACCGGTCAACAGGATGCGCGGCGCATGGGGATTGGACTCGGTGTAGTCCCGCAACAAATCAATGCCACTGACGCCGGGCATCAGGAAATCCGAGACCACCAGGTCGACGGTGTTTTCCCGCCCGAAGGCCACCGCCTCGGTCGGATCGGTGAAGCCGATCACTTGGTATTCGGTCTCCAGTTCGAGAAAAGTGCGCAGCGTATCGAGCACCATTTCTTCGTCGTCCACGAGCACGACCAGGGCCTCGCTCTCGGCATACTTGACGTTCATGTCGTTCACTTCAAACCTCCGCCGCGCGGCTCACGCCCAGCACGGTCAAATCGTCGCGAAATTCGGGCACACCGTAGGCCAGGGCTTTGGCCGCCAGCAAGGCCGGCAATTCACTCACCCTGGCGCCGGATGCCGCCCACTCGGCCACATCAACCTTCAGGGGGCCCTCGCCGTAAAACACATCGTCCGCGTCCTGGGCTTCGGTCAGGCCATCACTGAACACCAACAGGGTTTGGCCGGGCTCCAGGTCCAGGACAGTTTCGGCACCAGCCGGATACAGGTCTTCATCAACAATACCCAGCAACAGTCCGGCTGCCGGTTGGAATTCCACCGACCCATCGGCCCGAACGAGAGCGGACTTGGGCAAGCCGGCGCCCATCAGGCGCAAACGCCCGGAACCCGGTTCCAGCACCACCACCCCCGCCGCCACCGGGATATCCCGGGGTAAGCCCCGGTACAGGACGTGATTCAGGTGGGCCAATATACCCGCGGCATCAAAATCGCCGTTGACCAGCCCCGAGGTCGCAAACTTCAGCAACGCCGTGCCCAGGGCGGCTTGCACCCCGTGCCCGGCGCTGTCTATCACGACCAAAGCGGTGCGCCCGCCAGTCAGCGGTATAAAATCGTAAAAGTCGCCGCCCACGGCCATCGCCGGAGTGTACACCACATTCAGTTGCCAATCAGCAAGTGTCGGAATTTTTTCCGGCAAAAATTTCGCCTGCACCGTCCGGGCCCAGTCCATTTCCTTTTGCAGGGCTTCGTCCCGGGCTGTCATTTCGTCATTGTGACGCAGGGCGCCGTCCAATTCGTCGATCTTTTGGCGCAGGGCGGCGTGCAGCCCCCGGTGCTCCAGTGCCGTGCGGATCGCCAGCAACAGCTGGTCATTGTCCAACGGCTTTTCCAGGTACTGAAACAGCCCCACCTCATTGATGCCGCGAATGGCGTTGTCCTTGTCCGCATACCCGGTCAGCAACAAGCGCGGCACTTCAGGGTCCAACCGGCGCACCTCTGCCAGCAGCTCCAGGCCGCTCATGCCCGGCATCAGGAAGTCCGAAACCACCACATCGACCGGGTGGGCAACAAAATACGCCAGGGCTTCTGCACCACTGTCGCAAGTCACCACAGTATAGTCGGTTTCCAACTCCAGCACCGCAGCCAGCGTCGCGGTCATCATCGGTTCGTCGTCCACGAGCATCACCACGGGATTGCGACCGGTACTTGCGCCCATTAGACCGCCCTCTCGGCCAGCTCGCGTAGCTTGCGAGCCACGGTGCGGATAATGCCCTGAGCGATGCGCACGTCATCAGACAGCAAATCATTAAATTCGTTGCGGTCGATGCGCAGCAGGCGCGAATTTACGATGGCCGACGCCGCCAGCACCCGCGGTTCATCGTCGAACAGCGCCCAGGTGCCGAAGCTGACCTGGGCACCGGCCACCGACACGGTGCGGTCCCCCTGGGAGAGTCGCACCGATCCCTCGAGCATCAGATACAGGGCATCCGGTGAGTCGTGCTCCTTGTAAACCATGTCGCCGGCCAGATAGCTCACCTCACGCGAGATGGCCGCCAGGGCTGCCAGCTGATCGGTGGGCACCTCGGCAAAGATTTCCACTTGCTGCAGCAACAGCACCTTTTCAATGGGCGTCAGCATGTCTTCTCCCGTTCGGGTCAGGTGGGGCCGGGCAGAAGCATTCTCCGCTTCGCCCCCCGCAAAAATCGCACAGGCCGCCAGCCAGGGATCGCAATTACTGCCCAGAAAGGCCACGGCTTCGGCCGAGTTGCGGATCGGATCACCAAATTCTTCGCCCAAACCAACGAGCGACTCGCGCCAGGCTTCATTGGCCGGTTGCTCGTCGATCAGTGAGAGCACCAACTGGCGGTGGTTGCCAGCCAGAAGGTTGTCCAGGAACTCCTGGGCGTTGGCCCGCAGCACCCGCCGGCCACTCATCACGCCATAATAGGCGTTCAGCAGATCCTTGGCCGGATACAGCAGACCCAACAAGCGGAAAACACTCTCGAGCCGCAGTTGCTGGGTTTCGCCGATGGCCCGCATGAGCAACTGTCCGGCCGGCCCCTCGTCAGGCAGCAGCGTGCCCACCCGGGCCAGCTGGATATATCGCCCGGCCTCGATGCAGACCTCTTGCGAAATCGTATCCCGGTCAAAAACCAGCCCCGAAAATCTCGACCGCAGCTTGCCCAGACCCTTGAGCACTTCGTAGCGCAGGTGCGGATGCCGGGTGGCCAGACGCCTGACCAGGACGTCGACACTTTCCTGGTGCGGCACTCCGGCCAGGGCCCGCGGTATCTCGGCCCTTTGCCGGCTGGGCTGGTCATGGTCACTCAAAAAAGCCTCCAGGTCCGCGATGACCAGCGGATCGTTGGTCGCCAGCACCGTCAGGGCCGCCCGGGCGTGGGTGCGTAGCTGAGGCTGGCCCAGCTTTTCGAGCAGCCAGGGCACCCGGTCCCGATCGCCGCGCAGTCCGACCCCGGCGATGGCCGCCTCGACCACCAGCGGATCGTCGTCAGTCAGCAGCCTGTCCCACAAATTGGTGCCACACTCCGGGGGCAGCCAGGGCAGGCCGGCCAGGACCCGGCGACCTTCACAGCCTTCGCTCTCGCCGCAGAGCTCGATTTCTTCGATCAACTGGCGGTTAACCAGTTGGCGATGAACCGGATCGCTATCACCGCGAGCGATGAAGGCCACCGTCGCATTGCGCACCAGGCCGTTGGTGCCCAACAATTCAGCCAGGAATTGGCCCTGGGCCTCTGGCGTATCTTCGGTCGCACTCAGGAAAGCCACCGCCCCCACCCGTGTTTCCAGGTTGGTGTCCTGCAACAACGGGCGCACCAGATCGTTGTCGCCGTCTTCCCGGTTGGCCGCCAGTATGGCCACGGCCCGCTGCCGCACATCCGGCCAGCGGTAGCTCAACAGGGGTCGCACGGCAGCGGCCAGGGACGCGCCTTTGACCCCCTGCAACATGTCCAGGGCGTACACCACTTCACGCCGATGTGCGCTGCCCAGAGAAGTGGTCAAAACTTCCAGCGTCTTGGTATCGTCGATGCGCACCCGCAGATCTTCCACATCGATTTCCCGCCGCGACAATGCCTCGCGGAACGAGTCGATGTAGGCCCGGCGCATGAGAAACGCCAACACCATCCAGACCGCAATCAAGACAAGGGTCACCAGGGCAACGCCGCGCAAATCGAAATTCAGGACCGCCGTGACCAGCAACAACAGGCCGCCGGCCAACCCCCGCGCCCAGCGGTCCACAAACATGTCGATGAAGACCTTGGTGCGCTTCTTCAGGGCCAGGGGAATGGGCAGGAACAGCAATTCGCGGCTCGTTTTGTCCAAGCTGTATTTCAGCGAAAAATCACCACCGCGCATGATCATGCCCGCCAGCAGACCCGGCATCACGAACATGGTGATTGCTCCACCGGCCAACATCGCCGGCAAGACCAATAGGGAACTGCCGACTCCGAACCACCGGATCAGCCGCGGGGCCAGGGTCATCTGCACCAGCAACGAAATCAGGCTCATGCGGCCATAGAAGCGCCCCAGGAAAGCCGTCAGATCGGCCCCCTCGGGATAGGCTTGCCAACTGACGGTCTTGAACTGGAAATCGACAAAACTGGCGGTCATCACCGTCAGCGAGATGATGCCCACCGTCAGCGTCAGGTGCCGCGAGCGCAGGACAGACATGGCGATGCCGCGGATGTCCGAACCGGATGTCTCGCCCTCGAGTTGCTGGTCAGGTATGGCCTCGCGGGCCGTCAAGTTCAGGCGAAAGACCTGCCAGCCGAGCAGCCCGGCAACCGCCAGCACGCCCGCGCTGACGAGCAACAGATCCTGAGTTTCCAAACCAACCCGTCGCACCAGGAAACTGGTGACTTCACCGCCGGTAAAGGCTCCGGCTATGCCGCCCAACCCCAGGATGGGAAAAATCCGTTTGGCCTGGGCCGCGTCAAACACACCATTGGCCTGCAACCAGAACTGACTGGTGGTCAACCCACCGGCCACCCCGACCCAACTGTAGAAAAAGTAGATGATCCAGGCGTGACCCAACGGCAACAACAGGTAGAGCACCAGCAGATGGACCACCAGGATCCCGATCGTCAGTATGATCAATCGGTCCAGACGCCGCTTCATGCCGGCCCGGGCGTAGGCCGCCGTCACGGGCGCGGCGATCAGCGCGGTCAGGATGTAGACCAGAGGCAGCTGACCAGGACTCAGTTCGACCAGGAAGAGGGAATCGCGAGCTGGCTTGAGCAGGTAATAGAACAGCAGCAGCAAGTAATAGTTGGCCCCCATCAGGAGGGCCACCTTGCGCTCGCCGGCTCGCAGGTCCAGCAGGGTTCCGCTCAGCGCCGCCATCAGTTGGCGTCAGGCGCCACGGCGGACTGCAGCGCCGGCAGGGTCACCTTAAACTCAGCTCCACTGCCGGGAACATTCGCTGCCGCAATCCGGCCACTGTGCCGCTCCAGAATTTTGCGCACGATGAACAGGCCCAGTCCCGTGCCGTTGTCGGCGTCCTTGGTCGTGAATCCGGCCTTGAACAAACGGTCGGCGCAGCCCTTGGGCAATCCCGGGCCATTGTCGGCCACCTTGATGACGACCTCGTCGCCCTCCATGGCCGTGCGAATGGTGATGATGCCCTTGTCGCCCACGGCCTGGCGCGCGTTCATCACCAGATTCAGCAACACCTGCCCCAGCGGCCCCTGCCAACCGGACACCGGCTTCACGTCCCCCAACTCCAGCTTCACCTCAATGGTGTTTTTCAGTTCGTGTTGCAGCAACAACAGCGTGCCCTGCACCAAAGAATTCACATCCACGGGTTGAGGGGTGTCCTCTTCACCCCGTCCGGCCAGGCGCAACTCGCGGATGAGTTGATTGGTGCGCAGCAGGGCTTCGTCCAGGATCGGGTCCGTGCCGTGCAGCGCGTTGAGGGCCTTGCCCATCCGGGCCAGAAGGGCCTCCTGATCCGCGTCGGGATCCGACAGACCAGTGACCGCTTCGTCGATCATCGCCACCGCTTTTTGGCGCGTTCCGACCGAGCAAATCACCGCTCCCAAAGGCGTATTCAACTCGTGAGCGATGCCAGCCATCAGTTGGCCCAGGGTGGCCAGTTCTTCGCGGGCCAACAGGGCTTCGGTCGTCAGAAAAAACTCCTGGTCGCGCCGGCGCAGGCGCAAAGTCTGAATCACCAGCAATAGGATGACCACCAGCAGGCTGATCGCCAACAGGTTCTGGGTCGTCACGATGGTAGTCATTGCCCACATGTTCAGCCTCCGGAATTCTCCGACTTTTTCGCCTCACGTTGCACCGCCGCGTGAATTTCCCTGATCGAGGCAATCTCCGGGTTGCTCAACTCCCGACGCGATCCCACCGCCAGATCACCCAACCGGATGTCCCCGATGCGAATCCGCCGCACCATCGTCACCTTGTGCCGCAGGGTCGTCAGCATGCGGCGCACCTGGCGGATTTTCCCCTCCCGCACCGTCATGTTCACCACCGTGTGTCGGTTGAGAACCTCCACAATGCGCACCGACTCCGGGCGGAACAATCCCAGCGTAGGCAGGTGCACGCCAGCGGTCATGACGCTGATTTCAAGGTCGGACAATTCTCCTTCAACCTGGATCCGGTACTCCTGTTCCAGCCCTTTTGTCGTCGAGATCATGTTGGTCCACACCGTGTCGTTGGAAATCAGGATCATCCCGGTGGTTCTGCCATCCATCCGTCCAGCGGCCGCCAGTCCGGCAATAGCCGGCGGGAAAAAATCCTCAACCTGCTTGCGCAACGGGCTCGGCTCGCCGCCGCAGACCACGCGCAAAGGCTTGTGCAGGACAAAATAGCGCAGGTCCAGCTGCTGCAGGAGCTCGCCATTGAGGTAGATATCCGCGCCCGCATCGGCCGTGTGGCGGGGGTCGGTGATGATCTGGTCACCCAGGCGCACCTGCCCCTGCTTCACCATATTTTCGGTCTGCCGACGTGTCCCGTAGCCGGCCTTGAGCAGCGCCCGGGCCAGGCCCATCGCCCTGGGCGGGTGCCAGGGTTTGGTGGCCGTACCCGGCCGACGCCGGGTTGCCAAATGGCTGGCTCGAGCCGGAATAAGGGGGTGATCCGCACGACCGGGGCGATTTTTATTGTCCGTCATTGGCCAGGCCAATTGCCTTTCAGGTTGTCCAGATAAACATGATCAGTACGTACACCAGCAGAAGCACAAAACCGCGCTTCCGACCGATCCTGCCCTTACCCAGTATAATCATGGCAAATACCATAATTGCCAACAGCACCATGCTCACGAGTTGCAACTGGTTGGCCGATGGATGCAGGAATATATGAGCCAGCGGTGTCTGCGGACCTTCGACTTTCAGTTCCCAGAACAGGCCCACCGGGCCGGCCACAGCCAGGATATTGAACAGGTTCGAGCCCACGATATTGCCCAGGGCCAGATCGTCCTCGTCGCGCATGGCCGCCACAATGGTGGTGGCCAATTCGGGCAGGCTGGTGCCGATAGCGACCATGGTCAGACCCACGACGGTCTCCGATATGCCAAAGCTCACGGCAATGCGCACCGCCGATTCCACGATGAAGTGGCCCCCGCCGGCCAACCCGGCGATGCCCACCAGGACCAGACCGCTGCCAACTGTCAACTCCCGGGTACGGCGCTCGGCCGGCACCAGGGCGGGTTCATCGCTGGGCACCGGCACCACCGTGCCGCGGTCGCGGTTGCGAAAGGTCCAATACATGAAGACCGCAAAACCCACGACAAGAATTCCCGAATCCAGGCGGTTGAGGCTGCCATCCCAGACCATGACCGCAAATACCACCGAAGCGACCAGCATGAAGGGCACTTCGTTGCGCGAAAGCCCGTGCTCCACCAGAACCGGGCGCGTCAACGCAGCCACCGCCAGGATCAGGCCCAGATTGGCCACATTCGAACCGATCACATTGCCCAGCACCAGGCCGGTCGAACCTTCCATGGCCCCCAGGATCGAGACAAAAAGCTCGGGCGCCGAGGTGCCAAAAGCCACCACGGTCAACCCGACGACCACCGGTGGAATACCCAGCACCGCAGCGACCCGCGTACCGCCGGATATCAAGACCCAGGCCCCACCGATGAGCAGGGCCAGGCCGAGAACAAAAATCAGGACGTCAATCAAGGGCACAGATTCACTTCTCCAAGCGGGTTCACTTTTCCAACATGGCGACCGCCCGCACGGGCGAAGCTTCAGTTTGGTCCAGTTTCAGGGGCATGACCTGCAAGGTAAAGCCCTTATCCGGCACCGCGGCCAGGTTGGTCAGGTTCTCGATATTGATCATGCCCGCCGGCGCGCAGATATCGTGGGCCGCCTGGCCGCCAAAACCGTCCAGGCTTGGCGTATCGAGGCCCACACCTTTGAGGCCGGAGGCGGCCAACCGCTCGGCCAACTCCGTCGACAGGTACGACCACCGTTCGTAATACCGGTCCGTACCCCAGTGCTGAGACCCGTTGGTATCAAAGAGCACAAAATCCACGTTGGTCAGGTCCAGATCATCGAGCAGTTCGGCGCCCAGGGGTCCGGTCGTCTCGCCGTCGCCGCACCGCACGACCACCGCCGCGCCCCAGAAGCGATCCAGGGGCAATTCGTCCATACCCGGCTCACCGTCCAGGAAATGCAGCGGCGCATCGATGTGGGTGCCCACGTGGCAACCAAAATGCAGGCCACTGCTCATGTGGCTGCTTTCGCCGTGCAAGCTGTGGCGAATCAGTTGCAGGGGCTGTTTGTCGCCGGGCCACTGGGCCATTCCCGCCACGATGGTGTGGCTCAGGTCGATCAGTCGTGGGGTCGTCAATTCGGCTCCGGTCTGGTTGGTTTCAGGG
>CAZLUL010000033.1:8778-26162 GCA_964562635.1 uncultured Fibrobacteraceae bacterium
TTCAGCCCGAATAGAAAGTATCGACGTCAATCATCCGGCGCACCTCGCCCACCTCGAAACCCGAGGCGAAGAGCAGGCGCTCAGCACCGTCGAGCAGCTCCTCCAACATCGACTCGCTGCCTGAGACAGCCGTTACGGCCAAAAAAAGCCGTTGGATGAGGTCGGGCGGGCCCACCTGGGCCACGGCAAAGTCGTGGTTTTTCAATTTCTGCACCAGCGCCCGCTGGGGTGCCCGGCGCTCCTTCAGGGTGCGCGCGTGGGGCAGAATCAGATCGGCGATCAGCGTGCCGGTGAAAGTGCGCACATCGTCCAAGGGCCACCTCCCGCAAGGTTTGGGTTGTGCCTCCGAAATTGTGTTTTTGCCGATTTCTATCCATGTGACCCGATTTTTTGACCTTACAATACCTTCAATTCGAACCGCGAAGGCGTTTTGCTGTCATTTTTGGACCGGACACAATTTCAGAGGCACAACCCAAGGTTTGCCTAAAATAAGGGATTTTGGAGCGGAGTATAGAAAAATCGGCGCGGACGGCCTGCGGAGCGATGATCACAAAAAAAAGGCCCCTCAAACGAGGGGCCCCGAAGGATCATCAGTTCCGCTGGCATCTACCGGTTATTGTACTGATTGACCTGCTCCATCGCCGTGCCGTCATAGCAGTAGGAAGCCACCCCATCAGGGATGCCGTCGCGACTGATCTGGAAATTGCCCTCGGCCGCCAGATTTTCCGGCGTATAGACGTCAAAACCGGTGCCCTCGCCCCCGGCGTAGGCAAACAGCAGATAGCCGTCCACCGCACCGGCTTCATTGCGCAGGACATGGTAGGTGTAGCCACCTTCAATGTACTGACCGGCCGGTGTGGCCTCAGTGAGAGGGAAATAATCCAGATACCCCAGATCCACCAGGAGCCTCGGGTCTTCCGGAAAAATCCCCCCGTTGTCCATGCCGTACCCGGTCAGGGCCGAATCCAGCTCGCCAATGGCATTGCGGCTCGCCTGCAGGGCCTCGCTGTCCCCATTCTTGAGTTTTTCCTGCTCAATGATCGCCGGCAGCTCTTCCAGCACCGCGTACAACATGCGGTACATCCCGGTCTGGACCGGACCATCAACCTCAGCCGTGACAATCATGCCGTTGGCGGTGCTCTTGTAGAGCACTTCTTCGGTCTCGATATGGTCAAAGAGCACGGCGTAGAATTTCATCATCCATTCGGTTTCGCTGCCCCCCTGGGCGCCCATCATGCCGGCCATGTCCATGGCCGAATCCATGTAGGCCCCGTACTTCGGACCGTTCAGGTAAACCCACTCGAGGCCCGAGGGCACTTTCAGGTCGCCCTTTTTGGCCGCCAGCATTTCCCTCAGCTCGCCCGGCACCATACTGATCACCAGATAGTCCTCGCTCACGGCCAGGGCGCCGCCCATGGGCAGTTCCTGCAGTTCAAAATCGCCGACCATTTCGGGCTCCACCGCTGCGATCATCTCGCCGATGCCCATCCCGGCCTCGCCACCAAGCATGGCCGCAATGTTCAGGATTTGGGCCTTCAGGGCAAAACCGTCGGTGCTGCCCAGAACCAGCACGATGGGCGCGGCCAGGGGCGAAGGAGCCGCCTCACCCGGGGCGTCGAGGATGAAAAAATCCAGCTCGCCCGAAAGCAGGGGCAGCAGGTCGGTGCGGGGCACAAAATCTCCGAGGGCCAATTCACCGTTCTCATTGACGGGCATGTCACCGGTGAATTCCGCCAATTCCGGCATGGCCAATACATCAAGCATGAGGTTCAGGTAGGCTGGAAAATTGTGCACCGTCGTGAACATGACCAGGTCGTCTTTTTTCACGTAGCGGCTGAATTCGCATTTCCCGTTTTCCACCGTGTACATCCGGAACAACAGGCTGTCCTTCATTTCCGGATCCAAAGTCAGGGTCATCTTGGTGAAGGCGTGGTCCCGGGTGGACTTGGATTCCATCTTCAGGGTGTCCAGCGCCTCCATACCCACCAACTCCTGCAGCATGCCGAGCATCATGGCGGCTTCTTCGTCCTCGTCAGACAGGGCGTTCATCAGCAGCGGCATCATCTCGCGGACCATGAGGCCCATATCCAGCTCGATTTTGGTGTTGTTGTCGAGGCGGACAATGGGATCGCCGGGGGTTTCGGCGGCCGCCGGACCGGCCAGTCCGAGCATGAAGGCAAGCAGGCAAGCGACGACGATTTTTCGTGGCGAATTCATGATTATCCTGTTCATTGGAGTCCCCCTTTGGGCCATGGCCCTCTGGACAATGGATAAGTGGTCATAGGCAAGCGACCGGTGCGGATACTAGCACAGGCCCGGCGCTGGACCCTACCCGCAATTGGTGTCTTTTATTCCCACCGGATGGTAACAAAGAGACGGAAACATGGCGCCCGCAGACGAGATCCTCTATTTTTCCGCAGAATCAACGCGAATCCTGTCCGGTAGGAGCTGCCCGTGAACATCGACCCTTCACTGCTGGAAATACACGTGCACCAGGAGCCGGCTTACCAGCCCCTGGTGGATTTCGAGAGCTGGCGGGTCGCCGTGCTCAATTACTGTGACGCACTACTGCCCGAGAGGTTGCATGAGATGCAACGCCATGACGAAACCGACGAGGTTTTTGTCCTGCTGCGTGGGCGTTGCATCCTGTTGATCGGCGACGGTCAGCAAGAGGCGGGAACGGTCCGCGCGGCGAACATGGAACCGCTGAAGGTCTACAACGTGAAGCGGGGCACCTGGCACACCCACACCCTGAGCGACGACGCCATGGTGCTGGTGGTCGAAAATCGCGAAACAACCCTCGCCAACTCACCGTTCTGCCGGCTGACACCCGCCCAAACGGCGGAAATTTTGACCCAGACTCGCAATTGTTGGCCGGATTGATCGGCCCGGAATCGATTTCACAGTTGCGCTCAGACCAAAACAAAGGTAATCCTGTCCTGCAATGAGACCCTATTGTCGACAACGAGGTCTCCGTCAATCTCAAAAGAAGAGGTACCATTCATGGCACTGATTGAAGCTGGGGCCAAAGCCCCCGACTTCACGTTGGACAGCCACCTGGACACGACAGTTTCCCTGTCGGACTTCAAGGGCTCCAAGAACGTGTTGTTCGTTTCGTATCCCCTCGATTTCACGCCTACTTGAAGCATCGAAATCCCGGGTCTGAACTCTCTGCTGGAGCAGTTCGACGCGGTTGATACCCAGGTTCTGGGTATGAGCGTGGATTCCAAATTCACCCACAAGGGTTGGGCCGAAGGTTTCGGCGGCATCGATTTCCCGCTAATGGCCGACTTCCACGTCAAGGGCGACGTGTCCAAGAAGTACGGCCTCTGGCTGGCCGAAGCGGGCATTTCCGACCGCGCCACCATCCTGATCAGCAAGGATGGCATCGTGCTGTGGTCCGAGTCCGTCGGGCCTGGCGGCGCGCGCCAGCCCATGGAACTGCTGGAGAAGACCAAGTCGTTGGTCTAGTCTGCCGGTGGATTCTGCGAAGCAGCCGCCAGTCCTTACGGATGGCGGCTGCTGCCTGGTGCTGCAGCCGCCTTTTTTATGTTTGTGGCCGCTAATAGCTGGACCTCGACCCTCCCCTAAACCCGAATTCCGTCTAAACTTACCAACGGAATCTATTGTCCAACCCGCCTTCGATAGCCTATAATCAAAATCTCTCGAAAACATTTGTGATTTTTACCCTGGAAGACCGTTTCACATGGCAGGCCAACAGTCCGAAGAAAGCAAAAGGGATCGGGATGATGTGCACGAGGCCGTGCACGCCCCCGCGGACAATGTCCGACGCCAGGCGGCGTCCCGATTGCTTGCCCGACATCAGGACCGGGTCTACGTGTGGTGCTATCGCTATGTCAGGGACCACGAACGCGCCCTGGAGCTGGCCCAGGAAGTGCTGTTGAAAGCCTTCCGGGGACTGCCCAGATACGAACCGCGGGCGCGGTTTTCCACCTGGCTGTTCACCATCACGCGCAACTGTTGCGTGGGTGAATTGAGGAAACCGTCACTGGTCGAGGCTCTGGACTTCGAGCTCGATACGCTGCAAAGCGCACGGCCCGGACCAGCTCACCACCTGGCCGAAACGGAACTCAGGCGTTTGATAGAGACCACCCTGGACCCACAAGAGAAGGAAGCTCTTCACATGCGGTGCTTTGAGGGATTGTCTGTCGACGCCATCACGGAATTCATGGGCATCAACACATCTTCCGGCGCGCGCGGCCTTCTGCAGCGGGCCCGTCGAAAACTCCAATCGGCCCTGGACGAACAGGCCGCCAGCTAAGGAGGCGCGATCATGTCTGGACAGTGTTACGAACCTGAAGAATTTGAGCGTCTGCTGGATCTGGCCGGCGATCATGATGATCGACGCCACCTGGAAGCCTGTGGCGTCTGTCGGGCCGAGTTCGATCTGTATCAGAGTTTCATGAGCCGCGAAAATGTGCCTGAAGGCGCTGACCTGGAAGATGCCAACGCCCGCCTGCGAGGTTTTCTGGCGAAGGAAATTGGAACCGGCGAAGCCGGTGCCAAACCGGGTGTCATCCTGACTTCAGACCGGCGTTGGAATATGCGCCGTTGGAGCCCGATTCTGGCGGCCGCCTGTATCGCCGCTGTGGCCATCTTCATCAACCTGGGCGATGACCAACAGATTGTCGCGCCTTCCGGTGTCGTGCGAGACATGGCCGGGGACAACACCGGCCTGGTGGCAGCGGTCTCCCCTGCCACCGATGGCTTTCTATTCACTTGGCAAGGCGAAGTCGGCGCCGACAGTTATGAAATCGTCGTCCTGGACACCGCCATGCAGCAGATCGACCGCTTCGAGGCCGGCGCATCCGGTGAGTACCGGATCCGCCGCCAGGATCATCCGTGGCTGCGGAAGCCCGGTCCTTACCTCTGGTACCTCATCGCCAGACAGAATGGAGACGAGATCGCGCGCTCAAAGGTACGCACCCTGGAACCGGGTCCTTGAGGCCCCCCACCAAAAGCGGCCGGCCAGACAAATTCCCTGCCTCTGGCCCGCTCTTATTGCTGACCCTTTTCCTCTGTATCCTCGGCAGCAACCCGGCCTATTCTTCCCCGCCGATCGTTGCGCATCTTGATTCGCTGTGGTCATCCGGCCAGCGGGATGCCGCCATTTCCCTGCTGGAGGCGGAGCTGCCCCGGGCCCGTGCTGCCAACGATTCGGCCCTGATTTCGAATTTGTTGGTAGCCAAAGGTGCCTTCAATAATTTTATGGGCAATGGGCCGGCGGCCGAAGCCGCGTCGCGCGAAGGTGTCGCCATCGCACGCGCACGCCGCGATTCGACCTTGCTGATATCCGGATTGCGCTGGTTGGGGTTTGCCCTTGGCATCCAGGGTCGCCGGGAAGAAGCCTTGGTCCTGACGCACGAGATGCTGGCACTGGCGATAGCTAAAAATGACTTTCGCCATCAGGCCTGGGCCAACATCGGCCTGGCTTGGGACAAATGGCGCAAAGGCGCCGTCGAAGCATCTCTGGTTCACTATCAAAACGCGGCCGAATTGTTTGCCAGCACGGACGATGTGCAGGGCCAGTTGTGGGCCAACAATGGCATCGCCATGGTCAACAATAGCCTGGGTCGGTATGACCAGGCGGCGATGGGATTTCGAGCCACCATTGAGGTTGCCCGCACCCACGGGCAATCAGCCCCCGAGGCGGTGGCCCTCAACAATCTCGGCACCCTGGAATATTCCCTGGGCCGATCGGATGTGGCCATCGGCCACTTTCGCCAGGCGCAGGCCCTGCAGATTCAACTGCAGAATAGGCGCCAGCAGTTGACGCCTCTGTTCAACATTGCTCTGTGCCAAAACGAATTGGGTCAGAAAGACAACGCCCGCAAATCGCTGGACGCGGCGCTGGCTATTTGTGACCAGGATGGGTATTTGGACATGCGTTCGCGCACTCTGATCAAGATCGCCAATATGGAGTTGCAGCATAAGCACCTCAATCGGGCCGCGAGATTGATCGCCGATGCCATGCAGGATTCGGCCACAACCCTGGTCAAGGATCTCGTCGCTGCCCAGTCCGGGCTCGGTGAGGCCTATCGGCTGCGAGGAGATCTCGCCGCCGCGGAACTCCATTTTGCCCGGGCGGACAGCCTTTTGGGCGACAAGACTTTTCCTTGGGTGCGTTTGCGCCTGATGGGTTATCAGGCCAGGGCCTATCGGGATCTGGGCCAATACAGTCGCGCCCAGGACCAGTTTTTGAACCTGGCCGCCGAGGCGGCCAATCGGAGCATGCCACAATTCCAGCTGACCGCCCTTAGCGAAGCCGCCTACACCTGCCTGTTGCGTGATCGGCCCGACAGCGCGCGCACGCTGTATCTTGAGGCCGCCACCGCCTGGGAAAACGATCGAAGACTGACCCTGTCCCCGAAGGTGCGCGAACGTCGCGGGGCCAACGGGCGAAAAATCTTTGCCGACCTCGCGCTCCTGACCCACCAAGCCGGGCGGCCCGCCGAAGCTTTCGATCTGCTTCAGGCCTACAAATCACGCACGCTGCTGGAGCGCATGCTCGGGCCGGGCGAAGCGCTGTCCGATTCTCTTGAACATCGGGATGCCCACCAGGTGCGGCTGCACGATGTGCAGAGCCAACTTCTGACTGCGAACGAGGTGCTCCTGGATTTTACGCTCGGGCCCCACGGTTCGCTTCTGTACGCTGTCACCTGCGACACCTTGGTGATGCGCCAATTGCCGAAAACGCCCGAGGTAGAGGACCGGGTGCGGGCCTACCATGATCTGCTGCGGGACCCGACGGCGGGATCGGTCGCGGTGATCGCAACGATGGGCAGAGGGCTGGCGGAATTGTTGCTCTCGGATTTACCGGCGATATTTCCCGACAAGACACGGATTATCGTGGCCCCCGACGGCATCCTCAATCTTTTGCCTTTTGCGGACCTGGAGATTCCGGGCCATACGCGGGATTGGATTCGCGCGCCTTCAGCATCAATTCTGATGAAGGTGCGGCTTGCCGATCACGGTTTCCGGGACGGCCCTTGGCGCACCTTGGCCGTGGCCTCCGAATGGGGCCTGGCCAGCGCCCAGTTGACCGGCACAACCCTCGAAGTCGAGCGCCTGAGCCAGAAGTATGAGCATGTGCAACCGCGAATTCTGACCGACCAGGAGACAGAACTGCCTTCCCTCGGCGGTTTTGAGATCCTGCATCTGGCGGCCCACGCAAACAACGATGACCAAAGTCCCTGGCAATCGGCGATCCGTTTCCTGCCCCCAGAACAGGGTGGCTACCTGCGAGCGACCGATGTCCTGAGCCTCGATCTGGATGCCGGTTTGGCCGTGCTTTCGAGTTGCAGCAGCGGCACGGGCACGATCATCAATGGCGAAGGTGTGTTGGGCCTGTCCACGGCATTTCTGGGCGCGGGCGTGCCGGCGGTACTGGCCTCACTGTGGGCGGTGGATGACGGCGCCACCGCACAATTCATGGATCACTTTTACGGATTTCTCGCGGCAGGAAACGATTGCGCCGGGGCCCTGACCAGGACCCAACAGGAATTGCGAAAGCGACCCGCCACCAGCCATCCCTATTATTGGGCCGGATTTGTGTTGGTGGGTGACGGAACCATCGCACCCAAACTGGTGCCCTCGAAAAACTGGCGAGGCCCGGTGGCTGTTGCTGTCCTCGCTATCGGCCTGTTGATTTTTGGGGTGCTTTCCAGAAACCGCAAAACGCCAGCCAAAAAGAAAACCTCTATTTGACCACCACCACTTTTCGCGTCACCACATCCGGTCCCGCTGCCAACCGCACGATGTACATGCCCGAGGATACCGAACGGCCTGAGGCGTCGGCGCCATCCCACATTTCGGTGTACTGGCCGGCCAGGCGAGACTCGGCCACCAACGAGCGCACCCGGTGGCCCCGCACGTCATAGATCGACAGTCGGACCGGAGCCTCTTCGTAGGTGGTGAACGAAATTCGGGTGCGGCTGCTGCTCGTGGTGCTGGGCACCTTCATCACCACGTTGGTGCTGACGACCGGTTCGGTGGCCACGCCACTGGGCAACGCCACCTGCGCGGTCCAGACACTCAGTTCGCCGCCATCCATGGCCATCCAGATGGCGTAAGACACTCCACCCCAAGAGTCTATGCCGATGTAGTCGCCAAAAAAGACCGAGGACCACGGAGAGAACGGCAGTTCGCTGACCCGGGTGTTGTTGAACGAGGCGCCGCCATCAACCGAAGTGGCCACCGTAACATGGGTGCCGACGCCGGCGGTGTCGCGGCGGTCGTAAAAGACGACCGAGACCGTGCCGGTGACCGGGTCGACTGTCAGCCAGGGGAAAAACTGATGGGAAGGCCCGCTGTCGTCGTTGACCCGCTGCGGGTAGGTCCAGGTGGCGCCCTGATCATCGCTGGAACACAGGAAGACGTCGGTATTGTCAGTCCCGTTGCGTTGGTCCGAAAAAACGACATACACCCGGCCGCGGAACATCGACGTGCTCACATCACAGGCCGTGATCGGCATGCCGTTGCAACGCCAGACACCGGATACCGCAAAATCCCAACCGCCCGGCTGGGAGGTGACCAGGACGTCGTCGCCAAAAGTGGCCCCGCCGTCCAACGAACGGTCGAAGCGGATTTCGTCGTGACCGGACCAGGCCAGGTAGACCTGCCCCTGGGGGCCAACGGCCGGCGTGGCGCCTTCGACGGTTTCATCCTCGTCGATGCAGTTGCCGCCCCGATCACTGACGCGCACGGGGTTGGTCCAGGACAAACCCTGATCCGTGGAACGGGAAAAAAGAATGCGCGTGCTGTCGGCCGTCGCCGCGCTGCCGTAGACGTCAAACTCGGTCCAGGCCAAATACAAATTGTTGCGAAAGGGCGAACTGGTGCGGTCGGCCGCCAGCCACGATTTGTCCTGGTCTTTGGGCGGGTTGTGCCCCACGCCCACGCCATCATTCCAGGTCAGGCCGCCATCGGTCGACTTCTGCACCACGATGCGGTCCAGCCAGGAGCCGTCGTTGTAGGGGTACGAAAGGTGGGAATAGTAGAGATTGCCCTCGGCGTCGAAGATCACGCAGGGGTCGCCGGCCACGCCCAGAGTCGAGACCAGATTGCTTTCGGTCCAGGTCTGGCCGCCATCGTTGGACCCGAAGTGATAGCTGAGATTGGCCCCGCCGGCCAACTGTCCCGGATTGGCCGGATTCACGGCAATCGACAATTCTTCGGCATCAGTGGTGGTCGGTTGATTGATCTGGATCGCCGGAGGGGTGGCCCAGGCCAGCGAGGCCGCCAGCAAAAAACTCCCGGTGAGGACAGGCTTGAACAGATTCATATTCGGACCACTTTTCTGAGCCTGGAAAAACTTGAGATGGCGAGTAATCCACCCACATTGTACCACATATCGGCTTGCCAAAAAAGACGGTCTGGCGCGTGGTCGAAAGTAGGGCCATTGTGTATTGTCTAGACTGAATTTGATCCCGCTGAAGGAAAACCTGACCACGACATAGGGAGCGCTGCCCGTTGATCACCAATCGCACACCCCACCTCTCAGTCAAAATTGTGGGCACCATGGCCGCTTTGGCACTCGGAGCACTCCTTGCGGCCCAGGCCTCGGCCCGTGAGTTGGCGCCCACCGAATATGCCAAATTGCTGGACCACATTTACGCCGGCCACACCGAAGCGGCCAGCGCCATGCTGGACTCCCTGGCCACCGAATGCCGCGGGGATCCTTTCTTTCTCATCGCCCGCTCGCGGGTTCTGCTCGAGGCGGTGCCCGAAGATGATCTGGACAAGACTCGGACCAAGGCCCAGACCCAGCCGGTGCTGGCCACGTTGCAGCAGGTGATCGACATCTGCGACGAACGGTTGGCTGACGGTGGGGATGAAGATTCCCTGCGCCGGATGCGCGGCTGGGCCTGGATGTTGCGCTCCCAGGCCCACGCCCAGGGCCGCAGTTTCTACTCGGCCG
Source organism: uncultured Fibrobacteraceae bacterium (assembly GCA_964562635.1). GTDB lineage: Bacteria > Krumholzibacteriota > Krumholzibacteriia > LZORAL124-64-63 > LZORAL124-64-63 > JAGRNP01. The sequence continues at coordinate 18,719 of CAZLUL010000033.1, forward strand.
GACGCGAGGCCGGACGCGGCAAAGGCGACCTGGAGTTTTATCTCGCCACTCATCCGGACGACCCCATTTCCAACGGGCTGTTGGGCGCCTTTCTCTATTTTTCGGACGCGGTGCCGGCCGTGCTCCAGTTCGTTTCCAAACTGATGTTCCTGCCCACCGGGGACCGCGCCCTGGGCCTGGATATGATCCAGCGGGCCGAGACCGGACAGAGCCCCAAGAGCGAGGATTTCCGCGCCCTGGCCATGACCGTCAACGTGATTTTTGAGGGCCGCTGGGAAGAAGGTCTGCCCCAGGCGATCAGCCTGCAGGAACGCCATCCCGCCTACGTCCGACTGGCCCTGCCGCTGTCGGCGATGCGCCTGCTGGCGCCGGGGTTGGGCTCCGACCTGGAAGCCCGCATCGACGTGACCGAAACCCTGGTCGCCGCGGCCCCGAGCGCGACGGTGGACTCGGCTTCGTTGTGGATGAGCCGCACCTACCGCGCCTGGGTCGATCGCGTCCTGCTGGGGCCGGCAGCAGCTGAGCCGGGGTTTGCCACCATCGCCACCGCCGCACCGTCGGACCCGGACTGGGTCGCCGAATTTGCCCGCCAGCAACTCGAAGAATTGGCCGCCGATCGCGCCGACGACCTGCCTGACGATCTGGCCCGGGCGGCCTGGACGACGCCGGTCGAATCCCTGGACGAAGTTGTCGCCAGACTCGAAGGCCTGGCCGGGACATCATTGCGGGCCGCCTTTTTTGCCGCCGAAGGGCACTTGCGCCTGGGTGACACAACGGCCGCCGAAAACTTCTACAAAAAGGTCGAATCCTGGGACGGCCCCGAACACCTCGAGCCCTTTCGCATGGTGGCCGCCACGCGGGTCGGAGAGATCAAGGCCCAGGCCGGCCGCTACCGCTCGGCGGCCCGCTGGTATGACCGGGCCGTCGAACACCACCGCAGTGTCTATCGGATGGATTGGATGTTGCAGGGACGGGCCCGGCGGTTTACCGAATTGAGTGAGGGTGGTGGCGTCCTGAGTGAAAACCAGGTGCTCTTCGCGACGCCCTAGATTTCGGAATCGGAGGGAAAGCGAAATCGGAAAAATGCCTTATTTTGTGCCCACACGCCCCTTCCCCTTCCCAGCAGAACGGACTGGACCATGAGGCAATTGCCACTCAACGTGCTCGGCACCCAACTCGAAGAATGCAGCCGCGACCCCTTGACGGGTTTCTACCGGACCGGATGCTGCGAAACCGGCCCCGAAGACCACGGTCATCACCTGGTTTGCATCGAGGCCACCGAAGAATTCCTGATCTTCAGCCAGTCCCGGGGCAACGACTTGACCACCGCCCATCCGGAACTGGGCTTTGTCGGCATATTGCCGGGGGATCGCTGGTGCCTGTGCGCCGAACGGTGGCAGGAGGCCCTCGACGCCGGCGCCGCCCCGCCGGTGCACCTGGCGGCCACCCATATTCTGACTCTGGAATTCATCGACTTGAGTGATCTGCAGCAGCACGCGGTTGTGCCCGGAGACTAGACTCTTGATCGATGGGGCTCCTGATCGATCGGGGCCGTGGTCGATCGGGGCCCGGTGGCTTTCTATTTCGCCAGCAGGACTTTTGTCGTTCCGGTGTGGCTACCGGCCCGCACGCGCACCAGATAAACCCCGGCACTGACGCTGCGGCCCCCGTTGTCCTGCCCATCCCACATCTGCTGGTGAGCGCCGGCGGCAAGTTCTCCCTGCAACAGACGTCGCACCAGGCGCCCCCGCACATCCAGCACATCAACGGTGGTCTCAGCGGCGGCCGGCAATTCAAAAGAGATGGTCGTGCGCGGGTTGAACGGGTTCGGATGGGCCCCCCGCAGGGCAAACTCGTGCCGCGGCCCCACCGTGCTCGGGTCCGGTTCCACCAGCAGGGAAATCGGCACTACCAAACGGGCGTCCGGCGCCGAGTGCCGCACCACAAGCCAAGCCTCATAGCTGCCCGGCAAAAGTTCCGTGGCATTCAGAGCCAAAACCAGGTCGACAAATTCGGTGTCCATCAGGCCGCCCGAATCCGGGGTGGCTGCCACCCAGGTCGGCGACGTGTAGATATGAAAAGTGCCGTTGCTGGTATCAGCCGCACTGCCACTGGTCGCCTCGATCCGCAACTGCGCATGATTTGTCGGCGGTCCAGCCACCAGCACCCGGTGGCTGCCGTTGTTGGCCAGGCCACTGAGCAGGACACTCCAGGTGGCGCCACCGTCGCGGCTCAGCTCCAGATCCACCGTGGGCACCGTGCCGCCGGTGGACCAGGTGACAGTCAGGCTGTCCCCCGCGGCATGCACCTCGCCGCCGTTGGGCGATTGCAAGGCCAGCAGGGGATTGTCTTCGGCCAGGGTGAGGGTGCCGGCGATCTGGTGGGGCGTGCCGCCGAAGCTGTCGCCGGCCAGAGTCCAGCCAATGTCCAGGTCCCCAAAAAAGTCCGGATCGATCAGCACCTGCACCGAGCCGTAGGCCGTTTCCCCGTCCCGCAACACACCGTAATTCTGGGCGCCGTAGACGCCGAACCAATCGATCAGCGCCCCGTCACCCAGGGCGTTGTCCGTGGCCAGGTCGCCCAGCGAGCCGCCCGTAAAATTCGATGAGATCAGAATCGAGACACCCGCCGGAAAATCCAGGCTCAGGCCGGTCAGCCACTCGTCGTCACTGCTGCCGTTGTGGGCCACAAAATCCAGATTCACCAACTGCCCCGGCAGGTACAAGGCGCTGGTACAAGTCAGCGTCGAACCCGCCACGCTCTTGTCCACAGCACGGGCTCCGCCCTTGGCCATCAGGCCACTGTCCGGATGAGTGGTCCACAACCGGGCTTCAAATTCCAGCAACGAGCCCACTTCGCCGATATTGCTCAGACGCACGATTTCCTGGCTCAATTCACCGACCACCAGCGTCCGGGCCAGGGCCGGGTGGCTGACGGCAGCCGCGGGTATGGCGGGGATTGGCACGAGCTCCAGATCCAGATCCCAGTCGCCGGCCAAACCCACCAGGGCGCTGTTGCCCACGATCACGCCCGCGGTCAAAATATCGCGGGCCGGTACCGAGATCAGGTGGTTGGCATTGTTGGCCGCATCCAGGGCGATCGTTTCGATCAGGCCGGTGCCGTCCCGCTTGGCGATATGGACTGACAGAGTCAGGGGGCCCCGGGCATCCTGGCCGTCAAAGACCACCCGCAACAACTCGGTCGAAGTCTCGACGAAGCCCTCCAGCCGGACAAAATCAGCCGCCAGATGTTCGACGCTGCCGGACGTGCTGGAGGGGTACAGAACCGCGGTGTCAACCACCGGACCTTCCGGATAGGCCGCAGCCTCTTCATAGCCCAATCCCGGCACTGCCCGAATACCCACGCCATAATTCCAGGCGCTGAAGGCCGCCCAACCCTCGGCCAGGGTGACACCTCGGGCGCCCAGCACGGCCTCGTAGCTGACCATGACCGGTTCCAGGAGAAAGGCCACGCGGCGGACCCAAAATTCCTGGACCGCAGCCACCCCCCAGGTTTCGGTCATCCAGCCCTGCCAGACGCTGTCTTCGTAGGAGCCGGTCGTATTGGCACCACCATCGAGGGGCACTGCGGGCTCCCGCAATGGGCTTTCCCCGGTCAGGTAATGGTAGTAGTCGTTCACCTCGTCGAAGACCACGTCCTCGACCCAGGTGGCGTCCAGTTCGCTCCAACCGCCTTCGGCCCAGCGGGTGGCTATGTACTGGGTGGCGTGCTTGAACTCGTGGGCCGCTGTCACCTTGCCCGCACCAACGGCCGTCCCGGCCGGGTCATCATTGCCCGGGAACCCCACGAAGGTGTTGTGCATGACGATGCGAGTGGCGCCCGGGACGGGACTGACAATGGCGACGTAGCCGTAGTACTGCATGCTCTCGAAACTGACAGCGTAGGTGCCGCCAGCCAGGGGCGGCGCCGCAAACCCCAGCGTATCGATTTCCACCGCCCAGACCTCGTCAAAATACAGAGCCACATTTTCGACGTAGTCAGGTACGCCGTTGGCCGGATCGACATCAGCGACCGGAACGGCGTCCGCACCGCTGGTATCGTACGTCAGGCTGAAGCGGCCGCTGGGACTGAGGTGCACCATTTTTGCAGCCGACGGTCGCAGCCAGTTGTCGATCAGCTCCACAGTATCCTTGGACAGGCGGCTGCGCAGGTTGTAATACTCGTTGATCAGGGGGGTGGCGCAGCGGAGGGGAGAAAATCCGGCCACTTCATAGCGGGATGGCAATTTATCGGCGGCAAAACCGTATTGGAAGCGGATCAACAACGCCTCTTCGGCCGAAAGTCGCCCGCTGGCCAGATCAGCTTCCACCAGATCCAGAAAGGCCTGTCCATCCGGCAAGACCGCCTGCTCAGAGGCAAAAACCGGCGCCGTGCTCAACGGAATCACCGCGAACAACAGGCAGAAAAGTGCAAAAAACGGCAGGGACAAAAGGCGATGGGCCATCCCGCGAAGTTTCCTTGGCTAAAATTCGGCGATCACAATGGGGGCTCAGGACGCGCTATTATATCAAAATTGTGCCTCAATTGCACCAGATATCCGGCCTTGAGACAAAGAGGCCGCAAATCGGGGCCGGCCTTGGGTTTGGCACTGCATCGGACTGGCCTGATTCCTGCTCGGAACCGGGCGCAGCAACCGACGGAATTTTCACCTTCCAACGACCGGTGACGCGGATTTGAAACATCCTGTCAAAGCATCACTTGCAGATATTGGCCACCGCAGGGCCCGCAAAGGCCTGCCGGCGGGTCTGGCGGTGCTTTGCCTGGGCCTGGGCCTGCTCGGTTGTGGGCAGCGCATTGAGCATGCCGACCTGGCGGATCCCGACCGCCCCCCGGCAATCGCCCATCCAATCGTCGACAGAGACCTGAAACGGCTGCAGGCCAGCGGCGTGCTGCGCGTCATCACCCGCTACAACTCCAGCAACTATTTTATCCATCGGGGCGGACAGGCGGGATTCGATTTCGAGTTGATCAGCCATTTTGCCCAGGCCCAGGGGCTGTCCATTGAAGTGGTCGTGCCCAAACCGGACGAAGAGCCGCTCTCGCTGCTGAACGCGGGGCACGGCGACGTGATCTGTGCCGGCCTGGTTGCCGATCCGGCGGTGGAACGCTGGGTGGACGCCACCCGGCCCACCAATTTTGTGCACAAGGTGGTCGTCCTGCCGGCCGACTCGCCCCGCAGCGATGACCTTGAATCGCTGGCCGGCCTGACACTGACCATACCGGCGAACGACGAATTCCGCGATGACCTGCTCGCACTGAAGACCGAACAACGGATGCGGTTCTTTGTCACGGCGGGTCAGCCCGGAGCCGATCCCGAAGAGCTGTTGGCCATGGTGGCCCAGGGCCTGACCGAAGCGGTGGTCGTCGATGATATTATTGCCCGCGCGGCGATGATGCACATGGACAACCTGAAAACCGGCCCCACCCTGAGCGCCAGCAAGCCCACGGTGTGGTACGTGCGCAAGAACTGCCCCGACCTGAAGAACGCCCTGAACAAATACCTGCACAAGAATTTCTGGGTCGACCAGGACGGGCGCCGCCGCCGCAGCCAGACCTACGGCATCATCTTTGATCGCTACTTTGAAAATCCCCTGACGGTGCGCGGCTTCCAACAGGCCGCCTACCGACCGGACAAGAGTGGTTCCCTCTCGATCTACGACGATCTGATCCGCAACCGGGCCGAAGCCGCCGGCTTCGATTGGCGCCTGATTGCCGCCCAGATCTACCAGGAGTCCCGCTTTTTTCCCGAGGCCCGCAGCCATGCCGACGCCCGGGGCCTGATGCAGGTCTTGCCCCGGTTTGCCGGCGCCCAACGGGACAGCCTTTTTGATCCATCGGCCAACCTCACCGCTGGTCTGCGCATGATGCGGGGCACCTGGCGTAGCTATGCCTACCTCGACTCCCTGGACCGGTTGCGATTCACCCTGGCGGAATACCACGCCGGACACGGACACGTGACCGATGCCCGGCGCCTGACCATCGAAATGGGACGCAACCCCAACCAGTGGGAGGGTGCGTTGGCCATCACGCTGCCGCGCCTGATGGAGCGCCAACACTTCAGCACCACCCGCCATGGGTTCTACGGTGGAGGCAAAACTGTCAACTATGTTGAGGAGATTCTGAACCGGTACCGCATGTACATGCGGCTGGTGAAGCGTTATCCCGCCGGGCCACTGGCACCAGCGCCAGGAGATTTTACCGGTGACGAGGCCGACCTGAGCACGCTGCCGGATCTGGCCATCCTGCCTGACCCGCAATAACCCACTTTAGCCTGATCAGATGACGATGCGAATTTCCGGCCGGTTGGCCAGTGATGAGAAGATGCTGTTGCGCTCGGCCTCGTCCAGGACCATCAAATTGAGCCGCAGACTGACATACTTGCCACCATTGCTGGTGCGGCTGGTGCCCAATTCGAATTCCCGATCCCCGCTGGCTTCGGTCAATGCCTCATCCAGGCAGGCCTGCACTGCGGCCCGCATTTCGTCCTCACTGATCCCGATGATTTTGTAATCCCAGGGACAGGGGTATTCGATTTCCACCTTGTCTTGCTTATCGTTGCTCATGGTTGCTCTCTGTGGGGGCGACGCGGGTCGGGTCTGATGTCCGGCACAATGTCCGCACAAGGCGGACATTCGGCAACCCCTGCCGGTCATTCTTCGGGTTTATCTTCCGGTTCATCATCGGATGTTTGCTCCCTCGCGAGCCTGTGTTAAGTTGCTCGCAACCATCAGTCTTTCCAAGGGGTCGCCATCGTGTACCGCAATCTTCAACTCCGCCGCACCATGCTTACGGCCGCCATTGTTGCGGTGGCCGCCTGTCTGACGGCCCCCCCCCTGCACGCCACCACTGCCCGCGTCACCAGCCTCGGTGGCGGCGACTTCCTCGAAGATGACCACAATGTGCAACGCTGGTACGGCAGCCTGAGCGACTACCCCAACCTGTTTCTGCTCGAAGCCGGTCATTTCACCCTGCCCGAAGGCTGGCACGACGACAACGGACACCGCGTTTCGGGTCCCGGTCTGGGCGCCCACCTGGCCCTGGACGAGGCCGGACGTTGGGGCACGATGGCGATTTTCATCAACGGCCAAGGCGACGATGTCGACCCGGGCAGCCTGGCGCGCGACCGCATGGGCACCACCTGGTCAGCCATGTGGAACCGGTCTTTTGGAGCAGTGCAGCCGACGCTGATGTTCCGGCATGGCGCCAACACTGGCGAATCAGTAATCGAAGGCGGCGTGCCCGATACCCTTGCCCGCAGCTGGGACCGCGCCCGCACGGAATTCGGACTGGGCCTGCGCTGGGACATTTCGGATGGCGCCTACCTGGACTTCGCCGGTGAAATCCGGCACCACAGTGAGCAGACCACGGTCGGCGATGAGACCCTGACCGTCCCGGGGCCCGAGTTCACTTCGACCGACAGCTA
>CAZLUL010000034.1:0-22714 GCA_964562635.1 uncultured Fibrobacteraceae bacterium
CCCGCCACAACCTGGGTTTTGATTTCAAGACCGATGAAGACGTGCGGGCTGTCTGTCAGGTGCCTGACGACTGCGAAAGCCTGGTGGATTACCTGCGGGTCTTCGACATCACGCTGCAGTTGATGCAGGAAAAAGACGAACTGACCCGCATCGCGTATGAGCTCGCCGAAGACGCTCACCTGGAAAACGTGCGCTACATGGAAGTGCGCTATTCGCCTTTGCTGCATTTGAACATGGGCCTGAACTACGACGAGATCGTCGCGGCGGTGCAGGAAGGCCTGGACATGGCGCGGCGCCAGTACGGCATCATTTGTGGCCAGATCATCTGCGGCATCCGTCATATTTCGACCGAGTCCAGTTTGGATCTGGCTGACCTGGCGGTGCGTTGGAAGGGCCGCGGCGTGGTGGGCTTTGACCTCGCTGGCGCCGAGGGCGGCTTCCCGGCCAAGGATCACATCGAGGCCTTCTACAAGGTGCTCAACAACAACATCAACATCACCATCCACGCCGGCGAGGCCTTCGGTGCGCCTTCGATCCACCAGGCGTTGCACTATTGCCGGGCCCACCGCATCGGCCACGGCACCCACCTGAACGAGGATCCGGAATTGATGGCCTGGGTGAACGACCACCGCATCCCGGTGGAGGTCTGCCTGGCGAGCAACCTGCAGACCAAGGCCATTCCCGATTACCAGAGCCATCCGATCCGGCAGTTCATGGCCGACGGCCTGCGGGTCACGCTCAATACCGACAACCGCCTGGTCAGCGGCACGACCGTCACCAACGAGTACCGGTTGGCCGTTGAAAACTATGATCTGAACGAAGACGAAGTGCTGACCCTGGTGATGAACGGATTCAAATCAGCCTTCCTGCCCCTGCGGGAAAAAGCGGATCTGGTGGATCAGGTGTTGGCGGAGTTCGCGAGCCTGGGGGCCAATTTCAGTGGTGAGATTTCCCGGCGGCGGCGCATCCAGATCTGAGTCGGGCTCAACCGGCAAGCCAGACCACAGCCAGCGCAACGTCCACCGTTGCCCACAGAGCCAGAGCGCGGTACATGCCGCGCTCGTGGTTTTTGTCGCTCCAGCTTGCCGCCCGCCGCAGCCACCAGACCAGATGCCCGCACCATAGCCCCAGCGCGACGATCAGCAGGCCCAGCCAGGCCACTCGGCCACCGGCGACACAGCCGAAAATCAGCGCCGCGGCCGCACCCAATCCCAGGCCCAGGGCCAACCACAAGGCGGGCCGGATGCCCAGCGCCGTGGTCAGCGTCCGGTCGCCCCGGCGCCGGTCGTCAGCGGTCTGGTAGATCTGAGTCAGGGGGTAAAAAGAACCAAAGAGCAGGCTGAACCCAATTGTGAACATCCAGCCGGAAAATGAAGGCGAACCGTCGGTTATCGCAAGCAGACCTGCCAGTGTTGTGGCCCCGCCATAGCCCACCATGTTGACCATCAAGTCCCAGCCCGGGCGCGATTTCAGGCGCACCGCCGGGTGGGAATACAGCACCGACAAGACCACGCAACCGGCCAGCACGCCGCCATAGGCAGGCCCGACCAGGACGGTGCCCAGCAGCGCGCCCAGCCCCATGGCCAACAGGGCGGCCCGCGCCAGCCATGATGGCGGCAGCGGGGGCCGGGCCAGATAGGCCACTGGTGTGGTGTCCCGATCATAGGCACTGTTGAAAGCCAGGGTGCCGCCGTTGAGCAGAACCACCCAGGTGAGCCAAGCCATACCCAGAGCCCATCCATCCAGACTCCATCCATCCAGACTCCATCCATCCAGACTCCATCCATCCAGACTTGCCAACCACTCGGGCCAGGTGTGGTCCAGGGGCGGCGCGGCCAGCAGCATGCTCACCAGCAATTGGGCCGTCAGGATGGGCCATTGGGCCGGCCGCATCAGGCGCAGGGCAGCCACCAGGGTCGGCACTTCGGTCGCAGTGGTGGGGCGGGTCATGGCCCGACCGCAACGCGGCCGGCTTCGGCGGTCGGTGCCGCCGGCGCCACCAACTCCAGCTGCGCCTCGAGCCAGCCGAGATCCAGGGTGGCGTTGACGCACATGCGTTCCATGCCGGCCAACGGTGCCAGCAGGGCCGGGCACTCCGGTACGCTGCGCAGGGCCTTGATCATGCGGTCGTGGCAGGCCGAGGCGATGATCACGTCCGGCTTTTCGCGCCGGGCCATGTCAAAGGCGATGTGGCTGCGGAAGGCCACCAGGGCTTTCAGGCCGTGGCGTTCGCAGGCGGCCGCGACATCACCGAGGGGGCACTCCATGCAGCTGAGGCATTCGGTCTGGGAAGCCTGCACGTCCACCCGACAGCCGGTCTTTTTCACGCACCGGGGCATGATCAGCAAGACTTTGCGGGCCGGAAAATCTTCCAGATGCCGAGCCACCCGCCGGTTGTTGGCGCTGACCAGGCTGGCGATGTAGCGGTGTTCGAGATCACCAAAGTGGCGCAATACCCGCCGGATGCCGGCCACGAGGGCCCCATACCCGGAGCGCTGCCAGGGCGAGTGGAAGCTCGTTGCGGTCATGGCGCTTCTCCGGCCAGTTGCCGGGCCAGCCACTGCCGCCGGATGGCAAAAGCCAGCACGCCGAAGCTGACCGCCACGTTCAGCGAGTGCTTGCTGCCAGCCATGGGAATTTCCACAGTGTGATCGGCCAGTTCGAGAATCTCGGGCCGCACGCCCTGCACCTCATGCCCCACCACAAAAACGTGGGGAAAGGGGTAGGCAAAATCTTCCCAGTTTTTGGCGGTCTCGGTCTGTTCGAGGGCAATAACGGCCAGGCCCCGGGTTTTCAGGTCCTGGACGGCCTCCAGCGAGTTCTGCCAGTAGCTCCAGGGCACGCTGAGGGTGGCGCCAAGGGCGGTTTTTTCGATATCCGGCCGGGGCGGCGTGGCCGTCATGCCGCACAGGCACAGCCCGCCGAGGGCCACGGCGTCGGCGGTGCGGAACATCGAACCCACGTTCCAGACGCTGCGGATGTTGTCCAACAGGGCGTAGGAGGGCATACGGCCGCTGCTTGCGGTCCAGGGCGTATTGTCGAGCCCGGGCAGGGCGGATGGGGGGCGTTGTTCCATGATCTGGACATATTGGCCCACGCCAAAGTGTTTGGCAACTCCCGGGCCCCAAAAAATTAACACATTCCCGGGGTAAACCCGTGCCCAGAACGGACGATAATCAACAGAACAACGGCAGAACAACTTGCAGCCGAGGATCAAACCCGTTTCATGAAACGCAAAACCGTCAGTCTGTGTGTGATTGCCAGGGACGAAGAGGCCACCATCGGGATGGCCATCAAATCGGTTCTGGCGCTGGTGGACGAAGTGATTGTGATCGACACAGGCTCCCACGACAATACCCGCATCATTGCCGAAGGTTATGGCGCCCGCGTGGTGGACGTGCCCTGGGAAGACGACTTCTCGGCGGTGCGCAATGCCGCCCTGAACGAGGCGAGCTGCGACTGGGTCCTGGTCCTGGACGCCGATGAATATCTGCAACCGGTGCGCCCCGTCGAATTCCAGCGCTTGCTGCACGATCCGGGCATTGCCGGCTACCGCCTGCGCATGATCAGCGCCAACGTCACCGAAGTCGAAGCCGAAGAAAACCGCGTGCGGCTCTTTCGCAACGCCCCCGAAGTGCGCTACCAGTATCCGATCAACGAACGCATCATGCCCGCGCTGGGTGAGTGGGCCTTGGTGCAGGGCCTGCATGTGGTGGAGGCCGAGCTGGCCATCATGCACGAGCCGAGCGACCACGAAGGCCGCGCCCGCAAACGGGAACGTAATTTGCGTATCCTGCGCAAAGCCGTCGGTGCCTATCCGGACGAACCCTACTTTCCCTACCAACTGGCCTGTGAAGCGCTCTCCAGTCTGGACGGCGAGGTCCTGCCCGTCGCGGGCATCAACGCGGCCCTGGGCCACCTGCACACCGCGTGGCTGAAAGCCAGCACCTTTGATACCAAACGCCAGCGCAAACTGCCCTGGGTGGCCGACCTCGGTGCCCGGATCGTCTCAACCCTGTTGGCCCTCGACCGCCTGGACGAAGCCCGGCAGGTCGCCGAACAGGTGCGGGAAGTTTTCCCGGATCACCCCCAGGCGATTTTGCAGTCGGTGGCTGTGACCTGCCGCACCGTCGAATGTCTGGATGAGCAGTGGGCGGCTGTTTCGGCCGCCAGCCTCATTGCCCAGGCCACCGAAGACCTCAATCGCATCCTCAATGGCGAGACAGACAACTACGGCAGTGCCGTGGACAGTCGGGTGCGGGACCTGTATCCGTTGCGTTACCTGGGCGAACTGGCCCTGACGGAAGGCCGGGTCAGTGAGGCGGTGGGCCTGTTCGAACGGGCCCTGAGCCTGGACCCCGAATACAGCTTCGGCTGGATGGGCATGGCCGAATGTTCCCGCTTCGCCGGCGACAGCAAGCGGGCCCTGAAGCTGTATCTGCGCACCGTGACCGAAAACGCGGACAACCACCGGGCCTGGATCCGGGGCTGCGACTTGATGCGCGAAATGGGCTTCGGGGACAACGCCGACAGCTGGTGGCGCAAGGTCGTCGAAAACTTCCCCGAACATCCTCAGGTTGCGTCCGCCCATAAAATGGCCGACACTGGGGCCTCAGACTCATCGACAGACTCGCGTTCCGGACGGCCCAGTCCCTACGTTACCGTCTGATCGTCCCGCTCGGATTCGCACAACGCTGACCCGGGCCCATACCTGCCCATAATATCGTTGGGGGAGAATATGACCAAAGCCACCGGAAAAACCGGTGCCGGTCCGCAACCCGTTCGTCGGGAATTGCTGCATCGACGTCGCATTTTTACCAACCGCAATCTGCGCATGGAATCCATCGAGGCCATCGGCTTTGACATGGACCACACCGTGGCGGTGTACAAGACCGAACGCTTCAATCGCCTGACTTTTGACATGGCCATTGCCGCCTTGATCCGGGACAAGAACTACAGCCAGCGCATCACCGAAGTGACCTGGGAATCGGCGGGCGCCATCCGGGGCCTGTGCGTCGACAAGAAACTGGGCAATCTGCTTAAAATTGACGGCTACGGGCACATCTCCCGGGCCCGCCACGGTCTGAAGTTTCTGGACAAGGCCGAGAAGAAAAGGCAGTACCCCCGGGGCCGTATCCGCATCGGCAAGGACCGCTACCGCATTTTCGACACCCTGTTCGACATGCCCGAAGGCATTCTCTACGCTGGCCTGGTGGAGATGAAGGATCGCGTGGACGGCCTGCTGCCCATGAGCTACCGCACCCTTTACAATGACATCCGGGCCGCGGTCGACACTTTGCATGCCGATGGTAGCCTGAAGGCCTGCATCACCGCTGACCTGGGCGACTATTTTGAAAAGGACCCCAACCTGGTGCCGACCCTGGAGAAATTTCGCCGGGCGGGCAAGAAGCTCTTCCTGCTGACCAACAGCGAGGCCGAATACACCGCGGCGGTCATGGATTTTCTGGTCGGCGGCAAGCCCGGCAGTTGGGAAAGGCTTTTTGATCTGGTGATCTGCTTTGCCTGCAAGCCCGGCTACTTCGTGGCTCAGGGAGATGGCCAGCCAGTGCCCCAGGGCGGATTGCCGCTGATGCCCAACCGGAAGGGCAATTGTTACGTCGGGGGTGATTCGTTCTTCCTCGAGCGGGTCATCGGCTCAACGGCCGACAACATTCTCTATTTTGGTGACCACACCTATGGCGATATCCTGCGCAGCAAGAAGAGCGTGGGGTGGCGCACGGCGATGATCGTGCCCGAAGTCGAAGAAGAAGTGGCGGCCATGGTGCCGTTGCGGGCCGAATGGCAGCAGATGGGTGCGATTGAAGAACTGCTTGAGGATCTGGTCATGGAAAAGGACTTTCTCCTGTCTGGCACCGAAGCTGATGGGAAGGCGAAAGTCCGTTTGGCCGAATTGGATAAATTGATCGGCGAGGCCCTGGGGCAACGGGCCCGATTGCAGCGAAATCTGCGTTCGGTGTTCAACCCCCACTGGGAATCCCTCTTCCGTGAAGGGCGAGCTGCCAGCCGTCTGGGGCGTCAGATCACGGATTTTGCTTGTGTCTACACCGGGCGAGTGTCAAACTTTCTGAACTATCCGGCGGACAAGTTTTTTGCCCGACCGGTGGAAATTCTGCCCCACGAACGATGGGCCCAGCCCGAGGCCTAGTTCAAAAATTGTTGGGGACAATCAGCGGCGCTCCGGGAGGTGGCGCCGCACAAGGAGAAATTCATGCTCGGATCCAAGACCGTTCTCGTGGTCGGCACCGGCACCATTGGCGAGCCATTGATCGGCTTGCTGTGCAACTTCAAGGCCCAGCTGGGGATTGATGAAGTGCTGTTCCACAAACGGACCCCATTGTTGACTGATCGCTCCAAGGTTCAAAACCTGCTGCGCCGTGGCGCTCGTCTGGTGACGGACACGGACCGGGTCGAAGGCTTCGAAAAAATGGGCCTGAAGGTCGAGCACACCACCGAAGATGCCCTCGAGATGGCCCGCGTGATCGTCGATTGCACGCCGAGTGGCAACGCGATGAAGGAGCGGTGGTACAAAAATTACGAAGACTCCACCGACCTGTTCATTGCCCAGGGCAGCGAATTTGGCTTCGGCAAGCAGTACGCCCGCGGCATCAATGACGAAGTGCTCGAAATGGGCGATGACAAATACCTGCAGGTGGTCAGTTGCAATACGCACAACCTGTCGACGTTGATCAAGGTCTTTGGTCTGGGCGATGAAGGTCCGCAGAATTTGCGTGAAGGCCGTTTCATCTGCATGCGTCGCACCAACGATATCAGCCAGGACGACAATTTTGTGCCAAGCCCCCAGGTGGGCAATCACAATGACGCACGCTTTGGCACCCACCATGCCCGCGATGCCTGGCACCTTTACAATAGCAAGGGTCCCGAATATGACCTGAACCTGTTCAGCAGCGCCATGAAGGTCAACTCGCAGCTGATGCACATCATCCAGTACAACCTGAAGGTGGAAAAGCCGACGACCCGCGATGAACTCATCGCCCGGGTCATGGCCGATGACCGCATCGCCACGACCTTCAAGACCACCGCCAACAGCGTATTCAGTTTTGGGCGTGACCACGGATTCTGTGGCCGCATCCTGAACCAGTCGGTGATTCCGGTGGACACCCTGCACGTCAGTGAAGATGGCCGCGATATCACCGGCTTCTGCTTCACGCCTCAGGACGGCAATAGTCTCCTCAGTTCGGTGGCCGCCACGGTGTGGGGTCTGTACCCCGAGACCTACGACAAGATCGTGCAGTGCCTGAAGCCCTACTTCTTCTCCGAAGTCTAGGCCGGGCGCTTCGCGCGTGATCCGATCAAAAAAAGAGCGGGCTCTCCCTGGGAGAGCCCGCTCTTTTGTCTGAAACTCGAGGGTCAGCGGTGAGACAAGCCCGCAATCCGGATGGCAAATTCGGAGGTGCGGACGCGGGGGGCGTAGTCCTGGTCGGCGCTGCTGAGGGCCCAGTCCAACTGATCCTTGGCCGCAGTGGCCTGCTGTTGGTCCTGCCGTTCCAGTTGGGCTTCAACCTTCAAGACCAGCACGTTGATCAAGCGGGGATTGACCGCCAGCATGGCATCGATCTCGGCCAGGGCCTTGTCGGGGCTGCCGGCACCCAGCAACGAACCGGCCAGGCGTGAGCGGTAAAAAAACTGCTCATGATAGGGCGTGGTGCTGGCCATCAAATCGATGGCGCGGTGCCAAGCCTTGGCGGCCTCGGCATGATTGCCCAGCAAATCCTGTTTCAAGCCCTCGTATTGGCTGGCGAAAATCTCGGCTGAAGTCCGGGCCCGCTCCGATTTGTGGTAGTGGGAGCTGGCGCGCCGGGCGGCCAGGGTCGAATCCATGACTGCAAAGCCGGCGCCGGCCTGGCCCTCACCGACCAGAATCAGGCAGCGCAGCAAAGGTGTGAGTGTGGCCGAGGGATAGCGGCCGACATAGCCACGGGAGGAGGCCGCCAACTGCTCCTGCTGTTCGGCCACCAGGTAGGTCGTCAGGATCTTCAGATCCACATTGCGCTCGACCTCGGTGCCGGCGATCTGCTGGCGCACCTTGTTCAGGACGGCCGTGCCCTTGGCGACCTTGCCCCGCGCCAGGTACGAGCGGCCCAAATTGATCAGCGAAGGGTAGAAGTCCGGCTGCATGCGCAATGAGGTTCGAAATTCCTCTTCCGCCTCTTCGTAGCGCCCAATGGTCAGCAAAACCTCGCCGTACGAATCGTGGGGGTTGGCCAGGTCCGGCGCCAGAAAGAGGTATTTCTGCAACTGCTCCAGAGCCATGTCATAGGCGCCCCGATTGAGCTCCAGGTAGCCCAGCTTGTTGTAGGCCGCCACATGGTTGGGGTTGATCGTCAGGATGCGCTCCCAGATGGCGATGGCTGCCAGGGGATCACCGCTGGCTTCAGCGTTTTCGGCCAGACTTTCCAGCACATAAAAATTGTCAGGCTCCTGCCGACTCATGCGGTCGCGCAGGGAGTCTCCCATGGCATAAAAACGACTGTTCGAGATTCGGCTGAGGCGCAACTGGGCCAGCAGGCGACGGCGCTCGTCGGTCATCTCGGCCGTGAGGCTGTCGGCGCGGCTCAATTCCCGGCGGGCATTGGCGTTGTCCTGCAGGTTGGCGTAGGCCATGGCGCGGGCAATGGAGGCCTCGGCCAATTCCGGGTCAAGGTCCAGGCAGTCGCCCAGCTTGTCGACCGCGTCGTTGAAACGGAAGGCGTGCAGATCAGCCGTGCCTTCGTCGCACAGCTGCACGGCTTCCGGATTGTGGGAGGGATAACTGTCCTGTCGGCAGGCGGAGAGCGCAATAACCAGGGATAACGCCAGACAGGTGATGGCGAATATCCCGACTGACTTGTGCAAGAGGCCGTTCCTTTCACTCCGAATGATTATCCGAACGATTAGCGCGAGCCCGCCAACGCCGAAATTCGGGTCTCCAGCTCGGCTGCTTCCTGGCGGGCGGGGTAGTCAGGATCCGACTTGCTGATACTCCACTGCAATTGTTCCAAAGTCGCCCGGGCCTCGTCGCCCTGGTTCAGGGCCAGGTGGCACTTCACCTTCAGGATCAGCGCGTTGATCACGCGGGGATTGGTTTCCAGCATGGGCATGATCTGGGCCATCGCTTCGTCAGTCTTGCCAATCGCCAACAGGGCCGCCGCCAAACGGTATTGCAGGTACCACTCGTTGTGTTGGGCCTTGTCGCCGCTCAGGTCAATGGCCCGTTGCCAATTCCAGGCAGCCGCTTCGTGGTTGTTGGTCGCGTCGGCGGCCAGGGCTTCAAATTGGTAGCCGGCACTGTCGATGTTGTGGCGGGCCTTTTCGTATTTCTGGTACTCGTCACCCTGACGCCAGACCGACAAGGTCGAATCCATGACGGCCTTGCCCTTGGTCATGTCGCCCATATAGGCCAGTCGCACCCCACGCAGCAGGGAGCTCATGGCATCTTCGGGATACCGTTGGATGAACAGGGCGCTCATGTTCTGCATTTCCTTGTCCAACCCGGCAATCAGAAAGGTCATCACGATCTCGTTGTCGACCCGCTTTTCAAGATCGGAGCCGGCCACCTGAACCCGCACTTTTTCCAAAATGTCCAAGCCGCGTTTGAGTTGGCCCCGGGCCAGGTACGTTTTGCCCAGGTTGATCAGCGAATGATAGAAGTCCGGCTGCATGCTGACCGAAGTGCGGAATTCGGCTTCGGCTTCTTCGTAGCGGCCCATGACCATCAGGACTTCGCCCAGGGAATCGTGGGGGTTGGCCAGATCAGGTGCCAAAAAGGCGTACTTCTGCATGTAGTCGATGGCCTGATCATAATTGCCCCGGTTCAATTCCATGTAACCGAGCATGTTGTAGCTGTTGGCGTAATTGGGATCAACGTTCAGAATATCTAGCCAGGCCTTTTCGTAACCGTCCTCGTCATCGCCCATGCCGGCTTTGGTGGCCAGGGCGACCAGCACGTGAATGTTCTTGGGGTCACTGGTTTCCAACTTGCCGAGGATGGAATCCCGCATGCAGTAAAAACGGCTCTTGCCGAAGGTGCCCAGGCGCAATTGGGCGATCATGCGGCGGTTTTCATCCTCAATCGCCAGGACCAGGCTGTCGGCCCGGGCCATTTCCATTTTTTCGTTTTCCCGTTCGCCCAGGCGGTAAAAGGCCATGGTGCGGGCAATGGAGGCCTCGGCCAGGGTGGGGTCCAGTTCGAGGCATTGTCCCAGTTTTTCGACCGCGGCGCGCAGGCGGAAGGCGTTGAGGTCGCGGGTTCCTTCATCACACAGACCGATTGCCTCGGGGCTGTGCGAGTAGGGGGTTGATTTTTCCCGCTGTGTCAGCCCAAGCCCCAGTCCGATAAGGAGTAAGGCTGCAACAAGGATGATGATGAACGACTTCACGAGGCGCCTCCTGGCAAAAAACAACTGGCGTTTTCAGTACCCTGCAGTGGCCTGAAATCGCCCGATCTGGGGTTTGTTACGGTCTGGCACCGGTTTGGTTGCATTTCTTCTAAAAAAAACAACCGGTGCGCGGGAACGATTTTCGGTCAGACTTGCCCACCTTCAGCGGCGGCGTAGTCCTCTGCGGCCACGATTTTCAAACCGATCATGGTGATGTCGTCGTCGGCATCGGCATCATCAGCGAGTCCGCTGAATTGCTGCAGCCGGTCATTGACGGTGGCAAACAGATCCGAGACCTGGTCCTGTCGGCTGTCGCGCAGCAAATCGTTCAGGCGATCTTCGCCAAAATCCTCGTCGCCTTCGGGGTCCTTGGTCTCGGTCAACCCATCGGTATAGAGGAAGAGCAGGTCTCCGATATGCAACTCGACCTGGCCTTCTTCATAGGTGCCAAAATCGAAGGCGCCGAGGGGCAGCCCACCTTTTTCCAACAGTTCCCATTGACCATCACCCCGCATGACCACCGGTGCGTTGTGGCCACCACTGCTGTAGACCAATGTCCGGGTCTCCGGATCGAAAATCGCCAGGAACAAGGTCGCAAAATGTTCGGGATCGGTGCTGGCGTGGATCTGCTGGTTGATGCGTTCGAGCACCACGCTCGGCGAATCGCAATTGTAGCACTGGCCGCGCAGGGCGGCCTGGATGTTGGAGGCCAGCAGTGAAGCCGGCACACCCTTGCCACTGACGTCGGCAATGACGATGGCCAGTTTGCCATCGGTGCGCTCAAACATGTCGTAGTAGTCGCCGGAAACCTGCTTGCTCGAAATGTTCACCGCTTCGATGTCTATGCCCAGATACGAAGGCAGGGTGCTGGGCAACAGCCGGGACTGGATACGCCGGGCCATGGCCATTTCTTCTTCGAGCTTCTGCTTGGCAACTTCTTCTTCATACAGCCGCGAGTTCTCAATCTGCAGGGCCACTTGGCCTGCCACGATGGTCAGCAACTGCAATTCATAAACTTGGTAGTCCCCATCGCCAGGCCGTTTGGGCAAGGCCACGATGCCCACCAAACGGCCCTGGGTGACCATGGGAATGAGCAGTTGCACGCCATTGTCGATCAGGAATTGTTGTTCTTTCAGGCGGGCCTTCAGCTCGGCCTGTTCCCGGGTGATGGCTTGGCGTTCGTCGAGGTGTTCGGCCTCGTTGGCATCGGCCCACAGGGGCTCGCCCTGGGCTTCCATGGTCGCCGCCAGGTTCTGCAGAACCAGGCGCTCCGGGTAGCGCGCCGACTCGACGAGCCGCGGGCGGTCTTCCTCCTGGTCCGATCCAAAAGCCGGTTGCTGCGCCTGGCCTTTGATGAAGCCGGTCAATTCGTAGCTGGGAAAGTCGGCACCGGTGTCGGCCAGATAGACGGCCATGCCGGGCAGGCTGAGCACTTCAACCAGCCGTTCGCCGACCTTGCTCAGCAAGGCCTCTTTCTGGATCAGGCGCGGGATCTCTTTGCTGAATTCTTCGATCAGGGCCGCCATGTTGTCGCGGGAATGATAGAACCGGGTGTCCAAGCGGCGTTGCAGCCACAGTCGCAAAGGCCACAGGGCGGCCGCCACACTCAGGGTGGCGCCGGCCGAGATCAGGCCACTGCCTGAATCCAACAGGGCCAGAAATTTGCCGCTCAACCACCAGGTTCCACTCAGGTACCCGATCCAGATCACGGCCGTGAGCAGGCCGTAGGCCAGATTGCGTTTCAGCAACAGATCGATCTGCAGCACCTGGTAGCGTGCCACGCAATAACCGAACGAGATGGGAATGGCCGCCAGGGGTACGGCACCCAGGCGGGTCAGGCCCGTCTGGAAACTGAGCTCTTCCAGGCCGATCTTGAAGATCAGGAAAGGAATCACGGCGCCCAGAGTGCCAAAGGTCAGAATGCGCACCCGTTGCCGCATCAGGGGGTCGCGATAGCTGAAATAGCCGTGCAACAACGCGCTCAGGCCCAGCACATAATAGACACCCAGGACGATCCAACTGGTGGGATGGATCTTGGCGCCTTCGGCCCCGATGAACTGATCGAGGGTGAAGCGCAAGAAGAACATCAAGGGCATGATGTACAGCAGGGGTGCCAAAAACGGGTGCCGCGTCAGGGTCAGTTTCTTGCGCGGAAAGACCAGAAAGAAGTGCAGGAACACCGCCGGCAACATGAAGCGGGCAAAAGCTCCGATATTCTGGGTGATGATGGCGCCCAGGAAATAACTGGCCTGTTGCAGGTTGGTCATGAAATACAGCGCGAACATCAGGCAGAGCAGAAAGAATAGCCCGGCGGCTCGTTCGTTGCCGCTGCGCAGGTATACCGCGAAGCCGATCACGAGGTAGACCAAGGCCAGAACCACGTTGACTGTATAGTCGCTCATGTCGGCGCGCGTCGACGTCAGCGGGACCTTCACCTTCATGAGTTGGCCGTCGCGACGGATGAGGTAGGGCACTTCGGTGCCGGGAGCGTGGCGCCGCAATTCCGAGGCGGCATTCTGGGGCGAGCGCACGATGCTGTCGCCGATACCGACGATAATGTCGCCCTCCTGCAGGGGCGTGGGGGCGCCGGTGGGGCGCGAAACAACATCAAGGACTTCGAGGTTGGAGCGGCCCAGCAGCCAGATGGTGCCGTCGTTGGGGCGGGTGCGGGTGGCGTCGAAGCCACTGAAGAGCACAGCAAAAACCGTGAGTGCTCCCACTGCCAAATGAGCACCACGGGATAAGAGCAGCCTATAGAGATCCCCAAGGGGGTTGGAATGCAGCCGTTCGGGCGGCATGGCGCTCCGTGTTTGTTGACCGCCGCCGGATCGGGTCGGCTCGGTCGGTTCGCGTCGCGGGATGGGCCATCTAACAGATAAACCCGTGAATTTGTTCCCGTTTTCCTTGTTTTAATATACCGTGGAAACACAGCCGGGGCATCCGCGGTGATGATCCGCTTACCCTCGCTCGGGTGATGTTATTCGATATCCCCGACATTTCCACCAGTATCTAAATGACGGACGCCATGGCCAGGGGGTTGCACTCCAATGAAAAATCGCCGGACAGAGCGGTCAGAACCCGGGATCCCCGATCAGGGGTGGACCCTCCCGGAGCCGGTGACGGTGGGAAATGGACGCACCGAGGTGCATTTGCAATTGGTTGCTCAGGGGCGGGACTTTCTGGTCCAGATCACTGGTGGGCAGGCGCATGTGGGGGCCATCGCGGTCTGCAACGGCCGTTCCGGGCGGGATCATGTGCGGGCCAACGGAGGCATGGTGCAGGTGCCGGGGCACCGCGAGGGTCCCTTGGCCGCTGAAGCGGCGGAAATTCTGGCCCTCGCCTCGGGGCGCACCTGTGTCGCGGCGGTGGGCATCCATCAGGATCAGGCCACGCCCGAAGAGGTTCACGAAATTGTGGTTCATGTGCGCCAGGGGCTGGACCAATTGGCGGCCGACTTCAACCTCAGGAAAAAATCATGATGGACCGGGAATGGGAAAATCAGCTGAGCACGTGGGCCCATGAAGCAGGGGAGATGGCCGCCAGCGCTTTTCGCCGGACCGGGGACCTGGTCTTCAAATCGGGCCAGGAAGCAGTGACGGAAACCGACCGGCACATCGAAACCCATTTGCGATCGCGCATCGCGGCGGCTTTTCCCGCCGATTTGATAGTGGGTGAAGAATTTGGCGGGCCGAGTCCGGCCGAAGTGAAACCCACCGACCGCGTCTGGCACCTGGATCCCATCGACGGCACCCTGAATTTTGCTCTGGGTTTGCCGGCCTTCTGCACCAGTCTGGCGGTGATGCAGGGCGATGACGTGTTGGCCGCCTGTGTGCACCAACCGCTGGTCGGCGACACGTTCACCGCCCTGAAGGGCGGGGGCGCGCGGTTGAATGGCGAACCGATGCAGGTCAGTGGGCGGGGACGCCTGGACGAGGCGGTCGTCAGTGCCCAATTCAAGAAGGACGGGTTGCTGGTCAGCCACCCCGAAGTTTTGCAGGCCCTGTTTTGCGAAACCCTAAAGGTGCGTAAGATCGGCGCCATTGCCCTGGAGATGGCCTGGACGGCTGCCGGATTCTACGATGGCTTGTTGGCGGGATTTCGGGGGCCGATCCAGCTGTATGATGTGGCGGCGGGTTTGCTGCTCTTGACCGAGGCGGGGGGGCGCTTGTCGGATTTTCAGGGCCAGCCATACCGGCCCCACGGCACGACCTTGCTGGCAACCAACGGCCTGGTGCACGACGAATTGGTCGCCTTGCTGAATCGGCCCGCTTGAACTGAACCTCAGATCGGTCTTCGCCTAGAGATAAGGCAATGCCAGCGTCCCGTAACCCTGCACGCCGTAGCTCAGCCACACCGGATGTTCGTCGCCAAATTCGGCGCGGCAATCCTGGGCGGCCTTCCAGACCGCAGCTCCAGCGCTCCAGCCTTCACCCAACGCCTGATAGAAGTAGCCCGCAAAAATTCGGGCCGGACGACTGAACAGGGGCACAACCGGGCCGACAAAGGCCGAGGCGCCCGAGCGGATGAAGCGGTGTCCGAGTTCGGGCAGGGCGCAAAAACTGTTGGAAAAAATCAGGGGCGGCAGCAGGCCACCGCGGCCGAGCAGTTCGGGATCGACCGGGCCGTCGTCCAGCAGCCAGGAGCGGCGGTTGGCCGGTGGGGCCGCTGGCGGTTCGGCCTCGCCAGAGCGGGAATTGGCCGTGCCGTGGGCCGTTGCGCGCACTTCCACCGGCGGGCCATTCAGGTGGTATCTTGCCGTCACGTCGTCGAGCAGGGAAGTGATCGGGTCCACGCCCAGGACTTCTCCTTCGAGGCCAAACTGGCTTTCGAGATCGCCGTCGGGCACACCGGTTTCGTCAATGAGTTCGTTCATCCAGGCTTCGCCCTTGGCGTCGCTGGGCGTGGCCGGCAGGCTGGTGGGGCCGGCGAAGTGCAGGGCCTGGTACATGAATCCGCGGGCGCACAAGTCGCTCGGGGTGATGGGATCGGGTTGGACTTCCATGCGGGCGAGGATCTCGCCGTGGCAACCGGTCTCCAGGGCACCCTGAATCGCTTCGGCCTCGCGGTAGATCAGGCGACGGCGCTT
Organism: uncultured Fibrobacteraceae bacterium; assembly: GCA_964562635.1. Taxonomy (GTDB): domain Bacteria; phylum Krumholzibacteriota; class Krumholzibacteriia; order LZORAL124-64-63; family LZORAL124-64-63; genus JAGRNP01. The sequence goes on from CAZLUL010000034.1 coordinate 15,484, forward strand.
GCGGTCGGTGTGTCCGGGGACAAAAAGCATTTGGGGATCGGCGGCCGTGTCGGGTCGCAATTGGGACAAGATGCCCTTGAGACGATTGGTGCCGTCGTCGCCGACGAGGAAGCCGGCGCGCACCCAGCGCTGCATCCACGGGCGTTGAGTCGCTTCATCCGGCAGTTTGGCCGAAGTGACGCCCGTGCAGATGGGGTGTTTGGCGAGCAGGAAGCCAACGCCGTTGTGCAGCCAGTGCCAGGGCAGGTCGACGATCGCGGTGTCGGCCACGATGTGGTAGCCACGCAAACTGTCATGGGCGGGATTGTCCAGACTGGGCGCTTCGGTGGTGCCGGTAGGGCGTTCGGGGGAAAAGGCCTCCGGATCAATGGCCACAATAGCCTGGAACAGGAGTTGGCCCACCTCGGCGAAGACTTCGACCATGGAAATGGCGTCCAGGCCATCGCGGGCCTGAATTTCGGGGATGTGGGCCATCTTGGCCACGGCCTCGGACAGCAAACCGTCCACTTCCTGGTGAATTCCCGGTTCGGGCAGGATGATATCGATCCAGCGCATGAGGTGCCTCCGGTGCCCGGCTTCTGGCCGGGGAGGGGTCGTTGTGGACTAAATCTGTTGGCCTGTAATGAGTTGGGCCGGTAGTCCGCAAACAATGAGATGTCATACCGGGGCTGGAAATGCAGATATTGTGCCGGATGGCAGACAGATGGCTGGAAGATTGCTGGAAGATTGCTGGAAGATACCGGGCTGGCGGGCAAAAAATTACCCGCCATCGAGATGATGCGGGAATGCGGGAGTTGCGGCTGAAAAACTGTGGTACCCAGAGGGAGACTCGAACTCCCACGAGATTACTCTCACTACGACCTGAACGTAGCGCGTCTACCAATTCCGCCACCTGGGCACAGTTTTACGACCTTAAGGCAAGCCTTTTTGTCGAGGGGGTCAATCTAGTCGCTGGTCAGGAGGATGTCAACCCGCTGACAGGAATTTTTCAACCCCTGGAACCGGCCGGAAAACCAGTCGTTTGCAGAGGGGCGGCGGAAGGGTATATTCTGGCCCTGACATTTGATTCCGGCCGGTAGCCGGGGAAAGCGATCATGGCAGCCAAAGCAGACGACAGCAATATCAAGATCATCGCCAAGAACAAAAAGGCGTGGCACGAGTACGAAATCCAGGACACCTGGGAGGCGGGCCTCGTTCTGCTCGGCACCGAGGTCAAGGCCTTGCGCAACGGACGGTGCAGTCTGGGCGACTCCTATGGTGAGATCCGCAAGGGTGAGGCCTGGATCATGAAAATGCACATCGGGCCCTATGAAATGGGGAATCGTGAGAACCACGAGCCCTTTCGCCCGCGCAAGATGCTGTTGAGCAAGCGGGAGATCCGCAAGATCCTGCCCAAGATCGAAGAGCGCGGCCTGACGCTGGTGCCCTTGAAGATCTACTTCAAGAAGGGGCTGGCCAAGATCGAAATGGGCCTGGGGCGGGGCAAGAAGATTCACGACAAGCGCGATACCAAGGCGAAGAAGGATGTGGAACGGCGCATGGCCAAAGAGCTGGGGCGCCGGGACTAGATTAATAAGGAAGAGCAAAAGGACTTGTGAGGAAATGAGCAAATTCCGTCTTCAAATATTCCTGCTGGTGTTGGTGTCGCTCGGAGCGTCCCTGGTGGTGGCCCAAACCGAGGGTGGCCAGGACACGTACCTCGATCCGCTGGCCTATACCCGGATCAATCCCGAGGCCGAAGCGGTGCCCTGGACCATTCGGCATCAGGCCACGGGCGAGACACGCCAGGCCATGGGCCGTTACCTGCTGACTGATAGCAGCGAGTTGTACGTGCGCTCGGCTTCGTTGGCGACGGTCTTGAAGGCCGGACGATTCTGGGACGGCAAGCTGCGCAAGCTGGACCTGAAGGTGTCGGGCAAGTCTTTTGGCGTGACGGCGGGCAGTCGGGTGGTGGTCAGCGCTGATGGCGAGCTACTGCTGCCGGTGCCGGTGCTCGACCACGAAGGCGACCTGTGGTTGCCGATGGTGTTTCTGGAAATGGTCGTTGGCCCTCAGACTCAAGAGAGAGTGAACTGGGATCCGGCGGGGCGGCAACTGGCCTTGGGCAACGCCGAATACAACGTGACGCGCCTGAAGGCCGAAGTGCTGGGGCGTTCGACTGCGGTGCACATCTATTGCGCCGAGCCGCTGGGGTATCGGGCGAGCAGTCCGCGCACCGGTGTCATTGAGTTGAAGATCTACGCCGCTGAGGTCAATACGTCGCGGGTGGCTTTAGCGGGCGGGCGTGGCCTGGTGAACTCGGCCCGCAGCCGGCAGCACAGCGATTACGCCACCATCACCATTGGCGTGGACCAGTTGGTGGGCCGGTACCGTACTTATACGGCCGACGAGGGTCGCGAAATCGTGCTCGTGCTGGAAGAAGAACAAGTGTCGGCCATACCTGAGCCGGTGCCCATGGGCCACGCCGACATGAACATCGCCCAGGGTGTGGTCGATGTGACCAACGAGATCAACCTGCAGACCGTGGTGGTCGATGCCGGCCATGGCGGACACGACGTGGGGGCGGTTGGCACTCGCGGCATCATGGAAAAAGACGTGAACCTGGGTGTGGCCCGGGAACTGCGGCGCTATCTGGAACGCCATTCTGATTTGAGAGTGGTGCTGACACGGGACAAGGACGAGTACCTGGAACTGGCCGACCGCGCCGAGGTGGCCAACAGCAATGACGGGGACATTTTTCTGTCGCTGCACTGCAACAGCTGGTTCAACGACAGCGCCCACGGCCTGGAAACCTATTTCCTGTCGCCGGCGCAAAGTGACTGGGCCAAGAGTGTCGAGGCGGCCGAAAATCAGGCCGGCGGCGCGTCGGCACCCGCAGACGACGTGGAATTCATTGTCTGGGAACTGGTGCAGAACCGGTTCATCAGCAGCAGCAGCCAGCTGGCCGAGATCATCCAGGCCGATGTGACCCGCAGTTTGGGTGTGCCGGATCGCGGTGTGCGGCAAGCCGGCTTCCGGGTGCTGGTCGGTGCGTACATGCCGGCGGTGTTGTTGGAGCTGGGCTTTCTGAGCAACGGCCAGGAAGAACGCAAGCTGGGTGACCGTTCGTACCAGCGGGAATTGGCGGCGGCCATTGGTGACGCGGTGCTGGCCTATCGGGATCAGCTGGGCGTGCAGGAAATGGCGACGCCGGATGGGGCGACCGCCGAAGATGGCGAACCGGTGAAGGGGGGCGGCGATGAGTGACCAGGACCGTCCGGACGAATCTCCCCCGGAAGGGGTGCTGTCGTCGACAAATTCGTCGTTGGATGCGCGGGACGCGGAAAATCGACCGCGGGGGAAGCGCACTTCGGTGCGGCGTCCGCAGCCGCCCAAGCGCCAGCGACCCCGGGGGTGGGCCGTGCTGCTGATGTTGGCAGTGATCATTGGACCCGCCGTCTATTGGTATCTCAACCTGAGTGGCGACGAGAATCTGCCGGTGGACTTCAGTGGTGGTGATGCTGGCCTGGCCGATGTTTCGGCGGTGGCCGGTGATCGGGCCGTGGTGCTGGTTTTTCCGGAGTGGGACGCCCGTGGATTTGTGACGGAAGAACGCCAGATCCCCAGCCGCGATCGCCCCGGCGAAGACTTGCACGCCCTGATGGGGGCCTTGTGCGAGGGGCCGGAAATCAGCGGCTCGATCAGCGCCATGCCGAAGGGCACGCGGGCTTTGGCCGCTTTTGTGAATCCGGATGACCATTCGGTAGTGGTGGATTTTAGCCAGGAACTGGTGACCGGACATCCGGGCGGCAGTGCGGCCGAGGCCGCAACGTTGACTTCGATTTTGCGCACGGTGGCCCTGAATTTTCCGGGCACGCGCAGTTGCGTAATCTTGGTGGAAGGCGCCCAGGTGGAAACGTTGGCCGGGCATCTGGACCTGGTGCGCAGTTTTGATCCGCGGCGGTGGCTGTAGTGACCGGAGTGGGCTCAGCCGAGGCGCCGATTGGTGTTTTTGATTCGGGGTTGGGCGGCCTGACGGTATTGCGCGCGTTGCACGACCGTCTGCCCGGCGAAGATCTGGTTTATTTCGGGGATACCGCGCGGGTGCCCTATGGCACCAAGGGTGAAAAAACCGTGCGCGCCTTCGCCCAGCAGGATGCGGGATTGTTGGTGACCCGTGGTGTAAAAATGGTTGTGGTGGCCTGCAATACCGCCAGCGCTTTTGCCCTGGATTATCTGCGCGAAATTTTACCGGTCCCGGTGCTGGGAGTGATCAACCCAGGCGTGCGCACGGCCCTGGCCGCGACGCGTGGCGGGGCCGTTGGCGTGATCGGGACTTCGGGCACGATCCGGTCGCAAAAGTATCAGGCGGGCCTGAAGGCCGGTGGCCTGGAAGAGGCCCAGATCGTGGCCCAGGAGTGCCCCTTGTTCGTGCCGCTGATGGAAGAGGGCATGGGAGGGCACGCCATGACGGCATTGGCCATCGAGGAATACCTCGCGCCGATGCGGGCCGCGCAAATCGATACGCTGATTTTGGGGTGCACCCACTACCCATTGTTGAAGCACGAAATTGGCCGTTATATGGGGCCGGATGTGAAGCTGGTCGACTCGGCCGACGTCCTGGCTGCCGCGGCCCAGGAGCGCCTGGACGAACTGGGTTTGTTGCGGCCAGTGGTGGCCGCTGGGCGTGAGGGAGAACTGTCGTTCCTGCTGAGCGACATCCCCTGGAAATTTCAGGAAATCGGGGCGCGCTTTTTGGGCAAACCCATCACGGATATGAAAACGGTGGGCCTCGACGAAATGGAAGAGGCCGGCCATGCCATGGAACAATTGTGAAAGGAAACTGTCGTGATTGAACGCGAAGGCGAGCGAGAATTCAACCAACTGCGGCCCACCCGCATGACCAAGGATTATTTGCCCCAGGCCGAGGGCTCGTGCCTGATCGAGATGGGCAATACCCATGTGATTTGCACCGCGTCGATCATCAACGGTGTGCCACGCTGGCTGAAAGGCAGTGGCCAGGGCTGGATCACCGCCGAGTACGGCATGTTGCCCCGTTCGACGGGCGACCGCATGCGCCGCGAGGCCGCCGCCGGTGGCCAGGGCGGGCGCACCCAGGAAATCCAGCGCTTGATCGGGCGTTCGCTGCGCGCGGTGACAGACATGAACGCGTTGGGCGACCTGACCATTACCCTGGATTGCGATGTGATCCGGGCCGACGGCGGCACCCGTTGCGCTTCGATCAATGGCGCGGCCGTGGCGCTTTATGATGCGTTGTCCCGGTTGCGGCTGCGCAAGCACCCCATGCGTTCGCTGGTCGGGGCGATCAGCCTGGGCGTGGTGCAGAACGAGGTGCTGATGGATCTGGACTACCGCGAAGATTCGACCGCTGATACGGACATGAATCTGGTGATGGCTGAAGCCGGTGGCCTGATTGAGATTCAGGGCACGGCCGAGCAGCGTCCGTTTACCCGTGAGCAGCTGGACCAGATCCTGGATCTGGGCGCGGCCGCGGTCACGAAGATCAACGAGTTGCAGCGTAAGGTTCTGGAAACCAAATAAGCCAACAGGGGGTGGGTCGTGGGTGAGCCGAGAAAAGTGGTGCTGGCCAGTCGCAACGCCGACAAGGTGCGCGAGCTGAAGGAAGTTTTTGCGGGCATGCCGTTCGAGATGGTGTCGGCCGAAAGTTATCCCGGCTTGCCGGAAGTGATCGAGGATGGCACGACGATACTCGGCAACGCGACCCGCAAGGCGATCATCACGGCGGCCTATACGGGCGAGATTGCCTTGGCCGACGATACAAGTTTGCAGGTGCGCGAGTTGAATGGTTGGCCGGATATTTTTGCGGCCCGCTTTTCGGGTGAAAACGCGACCTACAGCAGCAATGCCGAGTTGGTTTTGGACCTGATGTCGGATGTGCCTGAGGGCTTTCGGCAGGCGCGTTTTGCGACGGCCTGTTGCTGGGTGGATCCGCGGCCCGAGCTGGTGTCCTATACGGTTGGTCGTCCGGCCACGCGGCGCTGGCTGCGCAACCCCTGGGAACGCGCGGTGGAAGTGCATGACCGGCGCGGTGAATGGGGCTTCTGGAACGCGTTGGGCGACCGACGTGAAGTGTGGCATCACTACGCGACGGCCATGATGACGGACCTGACCACCCATGGGCACGATCCGGTGCGGTTGGCGGCGATCGGAGCGGAGTTGTTGAGCTCGTGTCCGGACTATGCTGATGGCGACGTGACCCCTGGTGACGGGATGCGTTTGCCGGATAGCCGCATCTGGGCCGTGACGGGGCCTGATACGACCGAAGAGGCGATGACCCGGGTGGCGCCGTCCGGCCTGAACCCGGAGGCACCCGGGCGCGCGGCGAACGATTCGTTCTGGCTGGAAATCAGCACCGAAGGACGCCTGTTGGGCGAGATCACCGACCAGCCGGTCGGTGACGCGGGATTCGGGTATGATCCGATTTTCCGGGTCGCGGATGGTTCGCGCACGTTGGCCGAGATGGAATCCCATGAGAAAAATGCGATCAGTCATCGGGGGCGGGCACTGCGGCGGATGATGCGTGCGGTGGGGGCTGCGTACGGGATCGAAAAGGCTGATGGCTAGACTGATGGCAATGCCGGGTCGGTGGGCGGTGCGGTTGGCGACGATCGCCGGTGCGTTGCTTGTCTTCATGGTTGTGGGACATTTTTGGGCGACGGATTTGACGGTGGAAGACCGACCTCTGGTGACCGAGCTTGTTCCCACCGGTACCTGGACTGAACTGCAGGTTTTCTTTGATGATTGCCTGAAGCCACCGGTGCCGCTGGCGCGGTGGCATGGGGAGGCGGAAGCTGGGGTCGTTGTCGTGCTGGGGATGACAGAGACTCGTGGGCTCTTTGAAATTGTCCGGTGTTTTGAAGTGGCGGATATGGCTGGGGGAACTGGCTCTGTGGTGGCCGAGACGCTGTTTTCGTTGCAGGCCAGGGCGGAATCGGAGCAGGAGTTGGTTGTGACATCCTGTGGGACTGGCGCACTGGATGAAGCCAGCAGAAGGCGATTTCAGCAGGAGTTCAGTGCTCATTTTGGGTTGTTGGACACCGATTGATTGGCCGGGATTCGACACTGGATTCGACACTGGATTCGAATCTGGGTTTGACACTGGGTTTGACAGACGGCGATTAGGCCGTTACTTGTAGGGCTCGCCTTCGCGGCGAAGGACTTGGGTCGGGGCGTGGCGCAGTCCGGTAGCGCGCCTGCTTTGGGAGCAGGA
>CAZLUL010000034.1:22814-24888 GCA_964562635.1 uncultured Fibrobacteraceae bacterium
GGACTTGGGTCGGGGCGTGGCGCAGTCCGGTAGCGCGCCTGCTTTGGGAGCAGGATGTCGGGAGTTCGAATCTCTCCGCCCCGACCACATACCCACCATTACTCCCCCCAAAATTAGCAACTATTTGACCAGGGTCATGCGCCTCGTTGCCGTGTTCTTGCCCACATCCAGTCGGTAAAAGTAGATTCCTGCCGCCGCAGACAGTCCCGCGTCATCACGACCATGCCAAACAAATTCGCGCGGTCCGGCGTCCAGCAGCACGTGATCGACCATGGTGCGGACTGATCGGCCCGCCATGTCGTACACCCGCAAACTGACTTCGGCTGTCTGGGGCAGGTCAAAGGCGATCGTGGTCGAAGGGTTGAATGGATTGGGGAAAGCCCGGAGCGAGGTCAGCGGTGCGGCAACAACGTCGTGGTCACCAACCGCTGCCGGAGCAGGAACCCCGACGATATCTCCGCTGAGGAAAAAGCCGGCGTGAAATCCATTGCCACCGATGTCAAAACGGCTGCGGGCCAAATCAATGGCCGACGGTGTGGTGGGCGTGAGTGGTTGGACGAGAAAGAGGGTAATGTCCACCCCGTCGTCATGGAGATTGCCCGGTAGCGTGAATTCGATCGATTTGCCGATGTCGAAAACAATGTTCAGGTCGGTTTGATCATGGGCTGTGTAGGGGATGTCCAAAGAAGTGAACTGCCCAACGCCGTTTTCGAAATCACCGTTGGTGTAGGTCCAGGTGAATTCACCGGTCATCGGCAGGTTGCCATCATCAAGAATGACGTTGTTCAGGGAGTAGGTCACCACCGCGGCCTGGGCCTGGGTTGCAGCCATGATGACCAAACTTGCGATCGTCAAGAGGGTGACAACTTTTGCAGACTTCACGGACTTCTCCTTTTCCTGACCGGGATCAAAACGGGGGCCAGGAGCCAAGCAGTGGCAAGGCAGTGGGGATCGGGTTTTCAATCGGGCCTTTATTATACCAGAACAGTCTATTGGAAACGAAATAGAATTCCGACAGCTTTTCACGGCCCGACCGAAATGTCAGATCGTGTTGTTACAGAACGACTTCAAATCCCTCAAACTTCGGCGGGCCCAGATACGTGCCCTCAGGCGCACGCGACTTGCCGTGGGCGGCTTTGAAGGCTTCAGATTCGGTCCAGGCGTGGAACGCGTCGTAGGATTCCCAGACCGAGTGGGAAATAAAGACGGTGCCGCCTTCGATCTCCGGTCCCTTGAGCATCTTGAACTCGAGAAAGCCCGGCACGGTGTCGAGTTTGGAGTCGCGGGTGCGCCAGACTTCGACAAAGGTGTCTTCGAAGCCGGTGGCGATGGGGAAACGGTTCATGGCGATGTACATGGGGGCTCCTTGGTTATCTGGATGCGGCTCGCCGCTGGGCATTCTCTGGGCATGCGATCTGGACATCCGATCTGGACATACGATCTGGACATCCGATCTGGGCGGCCGGATGGGTCTGATCTTGTCGGGGCACAGAATAGGGTGAAGGTGGGGCGGTGGCCACCCGGAAATCTGTTGTCAGGCCACGGGGGCAGATGTCGTGGGGAAGTCATCGCTGGGGGACATCGTTTGGGGGCAGGAATTTGGAGGCCCAAGCGGGTCGGATTTTAACTTGTCTGGTGATATGCGGTTAGCTGTTTGGTGGGATTTTGGCGGGGATTGGACCCGATCCATGCAAGGATGAGCGCGGCAGGGGACCGGTTGGTCTGCTTCCACCGCATGGCCAAGTCGGTCCGGCAATTGGACAAGACGGGATTCAGAGTCTTGACAAGTGTCAGTCCGATGGCCATTATTCGCGTCCGCCCGCATGAGTTCGGTTCACGCGATCGGATTGAATCTGGAAACTGGTCATCCAGTGCAGCTCAGGTCCCGTGCCCTGTTTTAATGGGGGCAAAAGCATCGGGCGCCCGTAGCTCAGTTGGATAGAGCAGCGGACTTCTAATCCGCAGGCCGCAGGTTCGAATCCTGCCGGGCGTACCAGAAATTCGAATAATGGCGGTGGGTGTAGCTCAGTCGGCAGAGCCCCTGGTTGTGGTCCAGGTGGTCGTGGGTTCGAAT
>CAZLUL010000035.1:0-24782 GCA_964562635.1 uncultured Fibrobacteraceae bacterium
TTCTGCCGGATGCCCGCGATGTCGCCCCCGTAGAAGCTGAAATAATCCGGCTTGCCATCGGTCCGGTAGGGGCTGCGCACCAGCCCACTGCTGTCGTACCAGTCGTCCACCATGTGGAAATATTCGCCGTTCTTCTTGCCGCTGGCCGGCAACTCGCGAGCGCCCTGATACATGGGCTCCTTGAAGTCCGGATCATTGGCCTTGTCTCCGTTGGCAAAGCGCTCGGGGAATATCTGGTAGATGATGCCGTCCTTGGCCCATTCGGGCGTGAAGAAGGCGGGAAAGTCGGCCGAGTTGTAGACAAAGCGCGGCGCGTTGGCGTCGGCCACCATGCCGCGGGTGCCCATGTACTCGGTGTTATCGGCGTCGCGATAGGCGATGACAAAGGTCAACTCGTCGGCCGCGTCACCCAGCGTCACATTGGCCCGGTAATACTGGTACGAGGCATCGCGTTCCACCTCAGCCAGGGGCATTTCCTGATCCGCGCCACCGGCCATGCTGTAGACCAGGGTCACAGCCTCGACGTCGCCCAGATGGGCCTTGGCGGTGATCGCCACTTCGGTCGGGCTCAGCGGATTGCAGGTCGAGTAGTCGAAGATCGGCTCGAGGTCGTCACTGTAGATGACGCCATCGCCCAATTCGATTTCGATGGTGGAGAAGCTGCCATCGACCTTCAACAGCGAATTCTGGCCGCCAAAGCCGTCTTCGGCCGTTTCAGGATTGTTTGGATCGGCCTGCCAGTTGCCATCGACAACAAACTTGTACTGGTACGAACCTTCGGCCAGCAGCAGGCTCACAGTGTAGGTGCCGTCATTGTCGGCGTCGGTCATTTTGGTCTTGGCGTCGTTCCAGTCATTAAACGTACCGGCCAGGAAGACCGCGCTCACGCCCGAGATCACCGGTGTGTAGCGGAACTCGACCGAGCGCAGTTCGCCCGAACCGGTCGGGGCCGCCACCGCCGCGGCACCAGCCACAGCGGCGCCGCCAGCGGCCGAAGCGCTGATTTTGTCTTTGCCCGCCGGCACATGCAGCAGAGAATTTTGCCCGCCAAACCCGTCATCGGTGGTGTTGGGGTTGTTGGGATCCTGGGTCCAACTGCCGTCGATCACGAACTTGTAGGCGTAGTCGCCCGGATCCAGGTTCAGCACCAGGCTCCACACGCCATCGGTATTGGTCATCAGGTCGGAAGAGTCGCTCCAGCCGTTCATCTCACCGGCCACATACACGCTCGCGGCGCCCGCCGCCTCATGGGTAAAGGTCACGGCGACCTGCCCGCCGCCAGCCGCCTGAGCTGTCTGAGCTGTCGGTGCCGCAGCAGCAGCCACAACCGCGCCTCCGGCCACGGCCGCACCGGCGTCCATCTGGTCCACGCCTGCCGCTACGGTCACCAGCGAATTCTGGCCACCAAAGCCATCATCACTGGTATTGGCATTGTTCGGGTCAGCCAGCCAGTTGCCGTCGACCACGAATTTGTACTGGTAGGACCCTTCGGCCAGGTCCATCGCCAGACTCCAGACTCCGTCCTGGTTAGCCAGCGGCGACGCCGTATCGCTCCAGTTGTTGAACTCGCCGGCCACAAAGACAGCCCCGGCCTGGGGCGCCTCATGACTGAATGTGACCAGGGTCGCACCGGCTGGAATCGCGCTCAGCGTCAAAACGAGCAGGGCAAAAAGCAGGGGCAGGCGGCGCAGGATCCTCTGGGACATGGTCCTCACTCCTCGGGCAAACAGGGTGGATTTCTTTCTCCAGACGGCTTGAGAATAGTACCAGAGTCTCACCAACATGCAACCCGCTCGTCAGTTCCTGTCCATCTGTGATTTTTTGTGGTATAATTAGCCTATATCGTCCAAACAGACCCGGGAACCGCCTATTGGCAGGAGGCATCATGTCCGTCCGTTTCGACCGACTCTCCCTCTGCGGCCCGTGGCTCGCACTCGGTCTCCTGCTGATGGTCACCGCCTGTTCCGAGGCTCCGCAACCGGTCGCCCCCATCGAAGAGGCCCAGGACGGTTTCAACAAGGTCCGCAGCGACACTTTTATTCTGGTCGCCCCCGGCCTCGATTCGGTCCATGTGGCCGGCAATGCCAACGGCTGGGTCAGCAATGACCCCACTTGGGCCCTGACCGTGCAGGCGGACAGCATGACCTGGCAACTGATCATCGAAGTGCCCGACGGACTGGCGAACTACAAATTTGTGATGGGCAAAGGGGCCCTGCAGGAATGGCTTACTGATCCGCGGGCCACCGAAGTGGTGCCCGATGGTTTTCACGGCGATCCGGCCTATTGGAATGCGCTGAAAGGCCGCACTTTTGACGCCCCCGCGCCCCTGGCGGCGCCCATCGACCGCACCCGCCTGGTCATCTACGAAATGAGCGTGAACGATTTTTCGTTCACCGGCACTTTCGCTGGCGCCACGGCCGGCTTGACCGCGACCGCCGATTTGGTCGACCTCGGCGTCAATGCCATCGAACTGATGCCCGCGACCGCCCCTTCGTACAACGGCTGGGGCTATGATCCTGTCCTGCAGTTCGCCCCGAGTCCCAGCTACGGCACACCGGCCACCTTCGCCGCTTTTGTGGACGCGGCCCACAGCCACGGCATGGCTGTCATCCTCGATTCGGTGGTCAACCACATGGCCGGCAGCGCCCCCCTGCGCCAGATCGACAATTTCACCGGCGTCAACACCTTCACCACCACCGAAAGCAATCCCTGGGGTCTGGTGGAGTTGAACTGGACCAATCCCTACCTCAAGGAACATATCCTCGAGTCGCTTTCCCACTGGGTGACGGCCTACAAGGTCGATGGCTTCCGCTTCGACTACATCGGCGGCGAGCCCTATAGCACCTGGATCTGGTTGCGCGCCGAATTGTTGGCCCGGCATCCGGACCTGCTGTTGATCGGGGAAGATTTCAACTATCCCGCCAACTCGGTCACCTATGGTTATGGCGCCCAGTGGGGCGGCAACCACACCGACAACTGGGGCGGTACGCCCGGCAACAGCGGCAACAATTTCTGCCAGGTGCTGGCCACGGTCCTGAACCAGAACGGCTTCGCCTGGCGCGGACAATTGACCACTTCGATCGGCGCCTTCGGCACGGTCTACAACAATATGTGGGCTGTGGCCAACGTGATTTCGCCCAACAGCAACTATGCCGGCGGCGCGCCCGGTGATGGCTTCAGTGATGTGAAATTTCTGGAAAGCCACGACGAAAACCGGGTTGTGTGGTCGGTCAACGGACTCGGCTCGCCCGAGGCCAAGGCCCAGGGCGGCCTGCGCCGGGCCCAACTCGGAGCCGTCATCAGCCTGACCAGCGTCGGCATTCCCATGCTGTACAACGGGCAGGAAATCGGCTCGGGCGAATATCGGCCCGAAGGCACGACGATCCAGAAGATCAACTGGATCGCTGGCGACGCGGCCCTGCGGCGCACCTACAAATTCCTGATCGACAAGCGATTGGCCCTGCCGGCGCTGGCCACCGAAAACATCGCCTTCCAGTGGCGGGCCAACAATGTGGACAATGCCGAGGCCACCCTGGTCTACAGCCGGGGCTCGACGGCGGTAACGTCCCAGCACGAAGTCCTGGTGGCAGCCAATTTTGGCGGGCCAGATTACACATGGAACGTCACGTTTCCCGCTTTGGGGGCCTGGATCAAGTTTGATACGCTCAATGGCAATCTGGAACCGGTCTTCATTTCCAATCTGACCCAGACGGTGTCTGTGGCCGGCGGCGCAGCCCTGGTCTGGTTCAAGGAGGACGGCAGTACCGGCGTGCCCCTTTCTCCTGGTCACTGAGAAAGTCCAGCGGCCAAAAAACCAGCTTCCTCGTAGCTGAAACCCCTGTCCTGTGGTAGTCTGCACGCTCACTGGACAGGGTTCTTTTTTGCGCGAAACGAGGACATGCCTTGGCACAGGTCAAATTGGAAAAAGTCAGCAAGGTTTACCCCGGCAACGTGCGGGCCGTGGCCCCCATGGACCTGGAAATTGCCCACGGCGAATTCACCGTCCTGGTCGGCCCCTCGGGCTGCGGAAAATCCACCACTCTGCGCATGATCGCGGGCCTCGAAGAAATCACCGAAGGTGAAATCTCCATCGGTGACCGCGTGGTCAACGACGTCGAACCACGGGACCGCGACATCGCCATGGTCTTCCAGAGCTACGCCCTGTACCCCCACATGACCGTCGAGGCCAACATGGCCTTCGGCCTGCGCATGCGGAAAATCCCCAAGGAAGAAATCACCGAACGGGTCGGCGAAGCGGCCCGCGTGCTGGGCATAGAAGATCTGCTGGCCCGCAAGCCCCGCGCCCTCAGTGGTGGCCAACGGCAACGCGTGGCCCTCGGCCGGGCTATCGTGCGCAATCCCGAAGTGTTTCTTTTTGACGAACCGCTGAGCAACCTCGACGCCAAGATGCGGGTCCAGATGCGCACCGAAATCGCGCGACTGCACCACAGCCTCGGCGCCACCATGGTCTACGTCACTCACGACCAGACCGAGGCGATGACTCTCGGCCAGCGCATAGTCGTGATGAAGGACGGCTTCGTGCAGCAAGTGGCCCCGCCACTGGAGTTGTACGAACGCCCGGCCAACCGTTTTGTGGGTGGATTTATCGGCTCGCCCGCCATGAATTTCCTGCCTGGGAAATTGACCAGGCAGGATGGGTTGGTCCTCGTGGCCAGAGACGGCACGGTCTGGCCGCTGCCCGCCGGTTTCACGCCCCCGGCAGAATTGATGGACAAGAGCCTCGTCCTGGGCATCCGGCCCGAACACCTGATCGTGGGCGGAGACCAGCCTGGTCTGGTGGCCGGCCTGCAGGTGCTCGAATCGCTGGGCAATGAAACCCTGGCCTATTTCCAGGTCGCCGGCGAACCGTTCACCGCACGCTGTTCGGGCCAGTTGGCCGCGGCCATTGACGAAAAACTGAACCTCAGTTTCACCGCCGAGCACATCCACCTGTTCGGCTCCGGTGAACAGGGTTTGAATCTGCTGAACAAAGGATAACCGATGAAGATCTCGCTTCTCTGTGGCGCCGCCCTCCTGTTGTGCGGTTTTTCGGCGCGGGCCGAATCGCCGCCGGCCGCGCCACGACTTGAAGAAATGGCCATCACCGTCACGGCCGATCACCCCCGCGAGTACATCTTCAGCGACAAGGGCGCGGCCCATCTGGCCGGCGAAGCCATCGGGGCCAATACCCGCAGCTACCACGGTTTTTACATCGCCATGCACGAGGTGGTCGACGGCTGGACCCTACGTCTGGCAGACGGCACGGTGCTGAGCGCGGCGACCGCCTACGAAGCAGAGGTTACGCCTGATCGCCTGGTGCGGCGGCACCGCCTGGCCAGTGGCGAAGTGGTGACCGAAACGGTGGAAATTTTTGACCGCGAAAACGGCTTCAAGGTGGCCTATGACGGCGTGCCCGGTGGCGATTTTGCCTTCCAGCCCCGATTCGACATGCGCTTCCTGTGGAAAGTCGGCAAGCCTGGTTATGAAGTGCGCTGGAACAATGGCATGCTGCTGGCCTGCCGCCAGGATGCCCTGAACCAGGCGCCGGATGCCGCCCATCCCGCCTGGTTGGCCGTGGCCGTGGCCGGTGCCGATCAATTTGAACCGCTGGGGCGGCACGTCGACATGGTCTACCCCAAGGGCGCGGCCCGGACGGCCATGGACCGCACCTCGCCCTACCTGCCCGGTGACATCATGGGCCGCATCCCGGCCCGCGTGCCAAATGGTCGCGTCGAAGCCTACTTCGGCGCCGACGTGACCGCCAAGGCGGCCGAAGAGCGTGCCCGCCGCCTGCGCAGTGAGCAGTTTGCCCTGCGCGCCGCCCGCCACGACCGCCTGCAGAAACTGATCGACGACAGCGCCGTGGTGACCGGGGTGCCGCGCGACGACAAGGCCCTCGCCTGGGCCCGTGTGTCGCTGGACAACTTGATCATGAACCAGCGAGGACCGGGTATCTATGCCGGTTTCTACTGGTTCACCACCTACTGGGGCCGCGATACGTTCATCACCCTGCCCGGCGCCAGCATCGTCAGCGGCGACTTCGATACCGCCGAAACCCTGCTGCGTTCTTTTGCCGAATTCCAGGACCTTGACCCCACCAGCGACCGCCAGGGGCGGGTGCCCAACTTTGTCACCGTCGACCAGGTCCAGTACGCCAGCATCGACGGCACCTGGTGGTTCGTGCGCGCCCTGGACGAATTGTGGCGCCAGGCGGGCAACGACAAATTTGCCGCCGAGATGGCACCGATCGTCTACCGCGCCGTTGACGGAGCCTTGGCCCACGCAGTGGACGACCAGGGTTTCCTGACCCACGGCGACGGCGAAACCTGGATGGATGGCGGTGGCGAGGCGAACCCCTACTCGCCCCGCGGCAACCGGGGCGTTGAAGTGCAGGCCTTGTGGCATCGTGGCCTGTTGACCGCCGCCCGCCTGGCCGAACGTTTCCCCGCAGTGCCGGGCGCGCGGTCCGACTACGCCAGCCTGGCCAATCGTCTGGAATCCAGTTTCCACGCCAGCTTCTGGTCCGATGGCCGCCTGATCGACCACCTCAATATTGACGGCAGCCAGGACACTCAGATCCGGCCCAACACCATGCTGGCTGTCCTCTCGTCACCCACCCTGTTCAACGCCGAACAACGCACGGCCATCACCGAACTGGCCGGACGCGAACTGGTCATGCCCTGGGGCGTGCTCTCGCTCAACGCGGCGGATTCGAACTTTCATCCCAAACATTTGAATCTGTCTGAATATTATTACGATGAGGCCTACCACAACGGCGACCTGTGGCTGTGGTTGTCGGGCAGCTATGTGTCGGCGTTGAACTCGCCCTACAAGGGCTTTGGTCAGACGCGCATGTTGCTCGAAGAGGTTCTTGAAGAAGGCGCGGTGGGCACGATCCAGGAAATCCGGGACGGCGCCGAAGCGGCCAGCAACGACGAGTTTGGCGGCGCCACCAGTCAGGCCTGGTCCCTGGCCGAATTGCTGCGCAACGTGGTGCAGGACTATGCCGGCCTGAAAGTCGACCTGACGGCCAGCCCCCCGCTGATCGAAGTGAAGCCTTCGGTGCCTGGTGAATGGCCACAGTTGGCAGTGCGCACGAAAATCGGGGACCGGGAAGTTTTGCTGGTCCCCGGCACCGGTGATGGCTCGGGACCGGGTATGTGGTTCAAGGGCGGCGTGCCCAGGGAGTGGGTCTTCCGTTGGCAATGGGCCCGATCTGAACCCAAAATCGGCGTCCTGGAAGTGGATACCGAAGCGCCTGCGGGCTGGAATCGGCGGGTTGTCTGGCAGTAGCCGAATGGTCTCTAATCGATATTGAGAATAGGAATCACAAAACGTTCTAAAGTGGTATACATCTTGCATTTGCGAGCTTCCTGGAGTACCGTTAACTCCTGCGGAATTGGAGGGAATTCACCCCCCATAATCCACGCGACACTTTTTAGTGTCTCCAGGGAGGGCTTTACAAGTCATGGCAAAATCCCACATCGCTTTATCCGGACTGCTTCTGACCGCGGCAATATGCCTGCTGTTGAATCCGGCTATGAGTCTGGCGGCCAACCCATCACAGCCCAGTTGGCAGGTGGGCTACAAGGCCACCAACTACTCCTTCCAGGCCCAACAAAACAACGGCGCGGACATCAATCACGCCCATCAGTTCCATGCCCTGTCCGGTTCGGCCAGTGGTTTGGCCGGTGGCTGGTTGACCTTCCGCGGCGCCGGACGTTTCGCGAGCGACCAGCTCAACGACGTCAACGCCACCGAACAGTCCAAGCTTTACACGGGTCTGCTGGAAGCCCGATTCAATTCGGGACTGAAGGCCCAGGTCGGCCGCCAGTTCATCCAGGCTGGCGTGACCAACCTGACGGTCGATGGGGCGCTGCTGAACTTCCGCCTGGACCGCACCTGGGACCTGACCGCCTATGCCGGCGCCAAGGCTCCCTCGGACAAGGCCTTCGAATTGGCCGAATTTGACAATGACACTGCCGCCGGCGCCCGGATCAATTTCCGGCCCAACCGCACCTGGAAAGTCGGGGCCTCAATGGGCTACCGCGAAAGTGCCAGTCTGGTGGCCGAACGCCCGATAGGTGCCGAAATCGTCACCAGCGCCGTGCGCAACACCCGCATCTTCGGCCGCGTGGCCTATGACCTCCAGCAGGAACGCTGGGCCAAGATCCAGGCCCAGGCGCAATGGCGCCGCAGCGCCGGCTCGCCAGTCGTCGATTTCCAGTACATCGACCGCCATCCCACCATCGACGCGGCTTCCTGGTTCTCCCGCTTCACCGACCTGGAACGCATCCGGATCGCGCGGGCAGCCGTGCGCCACGAATTGCCCAACCGCTTTGGCGGGGAATTCGAATACCTGGGATCTTTTGTGGGAGACGTCAATTCGTCCCGCTTGGGCCTGGCCGCTCTGGTGCCCGGTGGCCGCCTTGGCTACTCGGTGCGCCTCGGTGACCGCGGCGAAGAAAGCCGTTTTTACGGCGAACTCAGCCACCGGTTCTATCCCTGGCTGCAACTGGGCATCGAAGGCTCGGTGCTGACCTACGCCCTGATGAGCGATGCCCCGGCCGACCAGGATCGCGACCTGAGCACTCTGGCGGCCCGGGCCCGCATCGACCTGCGGCCCGGCCTGCGGGTGCTGGCCGAAGTGCAAAGTCTGGACAACCCCTTCTACGACCAGGACGTGCGTTTCCTGTTGGGAGTGGACGTATCACTAGCCCGCGGCAGCTCGCGGCTTGGCCTGGATCGCGGAGGTTGGTTCAAATGAAAAAGCTCATCTTGATTCTATTGGTATTGGCCTTGCCCCTGGTCGCTGTGGCCCAAAACGCTGTGGCCCAGGACGCTGTGGTCCAGAGTGCCGACCAGATCATCTTCCCCCACGACGTGCATTTCGAAAACGAAGTCTCGTGCACCGACTGTCACGCCGGTGTGGCTGAAAGCACCATGGCGGCCGACCACATGTTGCCCGACATGGACACCTGCGCCGATTGCCATGACGTCGAAGACGAAGACGAATGCAACATGTGTCACGCCAACGTGGACGAAGCCGGCGAGTATATGCGCCATACTTATGGCGCCGCCCTGTTTTCCCATTCGTCCCACGTGGAACAGGAAATCGCCTGCGCCGCCTGTCATGGTCAAGCCACTGCCGCTGCACCCATGATGCCCGGCAAGGCCGATTGCCGCACCTGTCACGAAACCGCCGACGATCTGGCCGACTGCCGGATGTGCCATGCCGGCGAATACGAACTGGTGCCGGTCAATCACGGCCCCAGCTGGAAAAATGGACACGGTACGCTCGCGCGGGCCGACCAAAACGCCTGTTTCCAGTGCCACACCCAGACCACGTGTCAGGAGTGCCACGCCGGAGACAATGTCCGTCCGCGCAGCCACAGTTTGAACTACGCGTTCAATCATGGACTGGACGCGCGGGGTAATGAAATGCAATGTTCAACTTGCCATCAGGAGCCGACCTACTGCAGCAGCTGCCACATCGCTGAGCGCGTGCTGCCCACGGATCACTCCCAGGCCGGTTGGGTAAGTACCACTGGCGGCGGACGACACGCCACCGAAGGCGTCTTCGACATGGAAAGCTGCATCGCGTGTCACGACACCGGTGAAGCGGATCCGAGTTGTGCACGCTGCCATTCTGGAGGGTAAAATGAGACGGCCATCACTGAATTCCAACCTGAACAATTGGGCCCTGCAATCTGTGGTGGCCGGCCTTTTTCTGGCCGGCATCCTGGTGATCGGAGGGTGTGCTGAGCGGGTTGAAGAACCAACGATCACGTCTCACCCATCGGCCTGGATGAAAACCGACGATGCCGATTTCCACGGGCAAGCCGTTATCGAACGGGCAGTCGAATCCTGCCGCACCTGCCATGGTGAAGAATTACGCGGCGACGGCAAAGCCCCCAGCTGCAATGAATGCCACGAAGGCGCCGGTGGCCATCTGGCCGGTTGGGCCGACCGCACCGAACACGGTGCCGAAGTCCTCACCAATGGTTCGGCCTCCTGCGCGCCCTGCCACGGCGAAGCATTTGACGGTGGCTGGAGTGAAGTCAGTTGTTTCCAGTGCCACAACGGAACCAGCGGGCATCCGGAAGGATGGGCCGCCGCTGCCCAGCACGGTGCCGAAGTGCGCACCTCATCGGCGACGAACTGCGCCACCTGCCATGGCGCCGATTTCACCGGTGGCAACACCGGGGTCAGTTGCTACACCTGCCATGACGGTCCCGGCGGACATCCCGTCGCCTGGGACGTTCCCAGCCAACACGGTGTGGCGGCCATCGCCGATGGCACCGAAGGCTGCGCCGAATGCCACGGCGCTGACTATATGGGTGGTTGGTCCGAAGTTTCCTGTTTCCAGTGCCACGCCGGCCCCGAAGGCAATCACACCGCGGGTTGGGCCGCCGCCGACGCCCATGGCGCGGCTGTGCGCACCGGTGGGTCAGCGGCTTGCACCAGTTGCCACGGTGAAGACTACCTTGGCGGCACTTCCGAAGTCAGTTGCTTCCAGTGCCACGATGGCCCCGGCGGCCATCCGGTCAATTGGTCCACTCCCGCTCTGCATGGCGCCGAAGTCCTCGCCGGCAACCTGGCTGATTGCACCGACTGCCATGGGATCGATTTCCAGGGCGGCTGGAATGGTGTCTCGTGTTACAGCTGTCATGATGGGCCAGGCGGCCATCCGGTCGGCTGGAGCACCATCGAGCAACACGGCGCCGAAGTGCGCGCCAACACAGGCAGCGCCTGCACCACCTGCCACGGTTCCGACTACACCGGCAACTGGACCGGCACCTCGTGTTACCAGTGCCATGACGGACCTGGCGGGCATCCGGTGGCCTGGGACCTGCCCGGAGCCCATGGCGCCGAGACCATTTCCAGCGGCGCCGAAACCTGCGCGGACTGCCATGGGGCCGACTATCTCGGTGATTGGTCGGGCGTGAGCTGTTTCGAATGCCACGACGGCCCCAGTGGCGGCCATCCGGCGGGCTGGGCTGATCCGGCCGAGCACGGCAACGAGGTGCGCACCAACAGCGCCACCGACTGCGCCGTCTGCCACGGCAACGATTTCACCGGCGGCACCAGCAACGTGAGCTGCTTCCAATGCCATGACGGCGTTGGCGGTCATCCGGTCGCCTGGTCACAGGCCGCCAACCACGGGGCCGATGTGGCGACCAATACGGCCAGCGATTGCACCGCTTGCCACGGCGACACCTGGCAGGGCGGCTGGAGCAATGTGAGTTGTTCCCAATGCCACGATGGCATCAGTGGACATCCGGTCGGCTGGAACCAACCCACGGCCCACGGCACCGACGTGGTCGCCAATGGTTCTGAATCCTGCACGACTTGTCACGGCGCCGACTACCTCGGTGGCTGGTCCGGTTTGTCGTGCTTCCAGTGCCATGATGGTCCCAATGGCGGCCATGCCGCGGGTTGGGCCGAAGCCAGCGCCCATGGCGCTGAAGTGCGCACCAACGGTTCCAGCGATTGCACCCAGTGTCACGGCATCGATTACCAGGGCGGCTCCAGCGGCCAGAGTTGCTACACCTGCCACGACGGCCCCGGCGGACATCCGAACGGCTACCGTTCGTCCAGTCGCCACGGTAGAGATGCCGAGGACGGACTGCAGGCTTGTTCGGTTTGTCATGGTGGAGACTTCCGAGGGGACTGGACTGGTGTCAGTTGTTACCAGTGCCATGATGGGCCGAATCCCTAGCGAGCGACAAACAGGACAATGAAACAGGGCCACCCCTTGGTGGCCCTGTTTTTTTGCACAGAATATCTTCGGAGTTCAAGTCCTCCTGAGACGGCTATTTGTCCGGCACCCGACCATTCCGGTGCCCAGGGGGCCGCGGCGTGATCAGCATTGCCAGTCGGTCCGGATTAGCGGTTCCAAGCCCCCCAGTTCAGCCAAACTTCGTACCGCGCCCGCGCCTGCCCGGCCGAGGCCACCAGCGTGGCGAAGCCGCCGTCGGGCAGGGCGCTCAGGTCCTGCATCATGTCGGTTCCGAAGTGCCGACGCGGAGCGCTGATGTGATCCGGGTCGCGGCTCACGTCCACGACGTTCAGCCAGCCGTTGGACAACGAACTGAAATAGAGACGCTTGCCATCCGGGCTCCAGAACGGGCCCGAGCCACCGTCCAGAGAGACCTGCCAATGCCCCGTGCCGTCGGGAAAAGTCCTGATGACGATCTCACGACGGCCGGTTTCGACCGTTTCGTAGGCGACAAAGCGATTGTCCGGCGAAAGAACGGGGTTATCCTCGGCGAGACCTGTGTCGGCGATCATCGTGACCCTCAGATCCGGATCGGCCAGGGACACGTAGCCGATGCTCGATTCGTTGGCCTCATTCCACACCGCCAGCACCATGGTGCCGCCGTCGGTGGTCAGTCCTGCGGATTTGCCCCGCACGTCGACGGCGGTCACGCCGCTGCCATCGAGCGCCCGAATCTCCTGATGCATCTCTTTGCCGGTCATGCCGGCCGAGTGGATGACCCGTTTGCCGTCCGCGGACCAGGACACCGTCTCGATGGGGCTCTTGGAGAACGTCAGGCGCTGGCGCTCGCCGGAGGCGAGGTCGACGATCCAGATCTCGAAGTTCTCGTTCTCGATGACGACCGCGGCTTTCCGCCCATCAGGCGACGTGGCCATGGCCAACGTACCAAGGACCGGTTCGCCGAGGGTGGCGACAACCTTGCCGGCGGCGTCGAGCCGAACGATTTGCCGTTGGACCTGCGACTCGGGGACGAACGCGAGGTCACCGCGTCGTGAGACGGCCGGAAAGGCGGCGTCGGGAACCAGAAGGAACGGTTCGCCGGTTACAGCCAGAGTCTCGAGGGAGAAGGGCACGGCCCAAATACCGACATTGTCCGGACGCCGCATGAATACGAGGTGCCCGGCAACGTAGGCCGCGCTGTTCAACTGCTGGCCCTCCATGCGCAGGACCTCACGCCGCTCCGTCCCGGTGAACAGATCGATGCTATCGAAGCGCAGATCCACGTGGGGATGGAACAGGAAACCCCGCCCTCCCGGCAGCGCAGCGACATCGTGGAAGTCGGTCTCGCCTTCGCCCGGGGGCAGCAGCACCCGGGGGTCGCCGCCCGCCGGACTGATGACCCACAGGCCCGTGTCCCCGGTCGCAAAGACGATCCGGTCGTCCTCGGTCCAGTCCAGGCTGCCCGCCCAGGGATGCATGTCAGTCTCGATCTCACACAGACGCACGCGACCACCGCCGTCCGGACGACACTTGAAAATGTTGGTCGCCGTGGAAAAAGCGATCCATTGCCCGTCCGGAGACCACGTGCCCATCAGGGCGCCCGCGGTGCCCGGCACCGGGCGCGGCTCCATGGCGGCGAACTCGCGGATCCACAGCCGGTCAGTCTCGCGGTACAACAGGGCGCTGCCGTCCGCGGCCAGGGCCGAGCGGGGCGTGCCATCGGTTTCGACAGGAATAGCCAGGTGCACTTCGCGGGGCGGTTCCGGTGCTGGCGGCTGCGGAACCAGGATCCACATCGCGAGCGCCCCGAGGGCCAACCCGGCCAGCGCGCTGGCCAGCAGGACCGGTCCCCGGCGACCACGGGCCGTAGTGCCGGCCTCCTCCTCCGTATTGTCGAGCGGTTGCTCAAGCAGGATGCGGGCTTCGCCGATGTCACGCAGCCGCGTCGCCGGATTGCGGTCCAGGCAACGGGCGAGCAACCGCCGCAACGCAGCCGGGCAGGCGCGCGGCAGGTTCGACATTTCGATCTCAGTCTTCAGCACGCCGGCCAGGGTGTCGCTGATCGTCTCGCCGCCGAAGAGCCGGACTCCCGTGATCATCTCGAAGACCACCACGGCGAAGGCCCAGATGTCGGCCCGGCGGTCGACCGGCCGGCCGCGCGCCTGTTCGGGGCTCATGTAGGCCGCGGTGCCAAGCACGACCCCAACCTGGGTCATGGCGGCAGTGATAGTGGGCGAGTTCAGGGGGTCGGCAACACTGCTGGTATCGCCGAGATAGGCGCGCGCCAGGCCGAAGTCGAGGATCTTCACCTGACCGTCCGGCGCGAGCTTGATGTTGGCAGGCTTGAGATCGCGATGCACGATGCCCTGTTCGTGGGCGGCCTCCAACCCGGCGGCGATCTGGCGGGCAACGTCCACCGCGTCGTCGATCCCGAGGGGGCCGCGCTTGAGCCGCTCACTCATGTCCTCGCCCTCGATCAGTTCCATGACCAGGAAGCGGGCCTCGTCGCTGCTCTCGAAGCCATAGATCGAGGCGACGTTCGGGTGCTGCAGAGTGGCCAGGGTGCGGGCCTCGCGCTCGAAGCGCGCGATCCGCTCAGGATCACCGCTCATTTCGCGGGGCAGGACCTTGACGGCGACCTCGCGGTCCAGGCGGGTGTCCCGCGCCCGGTAGACCTCACCCATGCCGCCTTGGCCGAGCAGGCCGGTGATCTCGTAGTGGGCCAGAGTCTTGCCGATCATGCCGGGCCTTTCGCACATTCAACGGAGGAGGAAGGCGCGCCGGCAGGTGCGAAGCGCGCCAAAAGGGAGTGTGGGCATACTAAGGGAAGTGGGCCCGGCCGTAAAGGGGAGTGCGGAGGTGCGAGTTTGCTTGCCAAATCTGGGGTCTTGGTCTAGAGTCCCATTTTGGGAATTCAGCGGGACAAGTGGAGAGTGGGAGAATGGTTGTGACTGGCAAATTCCGACACCTGTGTTTGGGGCTGATCGCCGCGCTGGCCATTGGCGGCGCCTCCGAAGCTCTGGCAGGCAAGGGCAATACCCTGATTGCCTTTGATGTTTTTGAACTGAATCTGGATATCGACACGACGCTCGACATCGGCGGTGACACCCGCTTCTTTTCCAGCCGGCACCGGCGCAACGTGGGCGCCCGTTTCATGGGGCATTCCCGCGGCGCAGAGGACAAAACCCTGTATTTTGGCCATTTTCTGGGCCTGATGTGGGGCCGATCCAACTTCTTTTTAAATTGGGAAGAACCCGGCCTGCAATCATTCCCTCCTTTGGACTCCTCCATTGCCACCGTTGCGATCCCCTATGGCATCGATCTCAACTGGCGGATTGGCAGCATCTTCGTGCTCTCGCCCTACGTTTCGGCCAAAGTGATGTGGCTCCATATGAAACTCGAGATCAGCGATGAAGATTTCTCGGGCAACGCTTTCAAGTTGGGCCTGGACGCCGGCCTCAAGGTTGCCCTGAATCTGGGGGAACTCACCTTTGTTGCCGGCGCCAGCATGACGCACATCCTCAACGACGAGATTGAATTTGAAATTGAGGACCTGGAATTCGACAGCAAAACCACCGGGTCATCGCCCGAGTTTTTTCTGGGGATGGAATTTTGATGAAAAAACTGCGCAACCTCACTCTGCTGGCAACCCTCCTGGTCCTGACTTCTCTGGCCGGATGTGCCAAATTGCCGATGGAGAACGAGCCTCCCTCGGCTCCGGTCCTGACTTCCGACGGCATAGTTGGCCCCTTTGGGGTCGAGATCTCGGTCCTGGTGGATGACCCGGATGGAGACATGGTCACGCTCCAGATACAGGCCACACCGGCCAGTGGGGTGCCCCAGACTTTCAGCTGGACCAGTTTCTTTGCCAGCGGTCAGGAAGAAGTTTTTCTGCTCAACTTGAATCCGGTGGGCAGTTGGGTCCTTACGGCCACGGCACGAGACGAAATTGACGAAGAATCGGCGTCATCGACGACCAATCTGACGGTGGCTCTGCCTCGCCCTTGAGGCCTCAGGGGCCGAAACTGACGTGGCAGGCACAACCATCTACCGGGTCAGAATCACCTTTCGGGTCAACTCTTCGCCAATACCCGGCCCCTGGACCCGCAGCTTGGCAAAATAGACCCCACTGGCCAAAGCCTGGCCCCCGTCTCCTCGCCCATTCCAGTTGGCCACGTGGTGCCCCGCTTCAGCCTCTTCCCTGCGGACGAGGCTCACCCGGTGGCCGCGCACATCAAAGACCTCAAGGTTGATCACCGCGAGCCCCGGAATCGAAAAACGGAACTGGGCCAAGCCAGTGCTCGGGTTGGGACTCGGCGGTGCAAAGCTGACCCGCGTGATCACGTCGGGATCATCGGGCACGGGCGAAACGATATCCTCCACACAGTCATAACAGCTCGTGCGCTGGGCGTCGTGGCCAGCCATTTGCCAGGCATAATACGGGTCGGCGTCTCCCTGATTCACATCCAATACGACCAGTTGGTTCGTTGTCAGTAGGACGACTTCGTTGCTGGCATCCAAATCGATGTCACCGACAGCGGGAGTCTGTTGGACGGCAAGTGGGACGGCCAGCGGCCAACCCGGAATCACAGTGGAAAAATTGGTCCACGCCCAAACTTGGCTGCCCAGGGTTCCTTGTACCACGTCGTGGCTGCCACCGTCGATCTGGGCGATAACAGGCCCTCCAGAATTGTCCCAACCACCATTGACGGTCGGCCAGCCAGAACCTTGGTTGCCGTTGTGAAAGACCACGTGAACATTGTTGTCGCGAGCGGCGAAGGCGATCTCCAGTTCCGAGTTCCCCAGCAGGTTGCCAAGAGCGGCCGCACTGAGGGGCGAGGCGCTAGGCGTGGTGAAGGGGAAGCCCGGTAATTCGGAGCCGTCGGCATCGTAGACGTGCAGTTGCCCGTTGGACATCGGCACGACTATTTCCATGTCGCCATCCAGTTGCATATCGCCCAGGGAAGGCGACCCGGAAAACGTGCCGGGCATGTACTTGCCCAAGAGAATGCCACTGGTAAAAATGTCATCCACCACCAGCAATTCACCACAGGCAAAGACGGCTTCAGGCAGACCATCGCCGTCGACGTCTCCCAAGGCAGGGGCGTGAGTTGCGAATCTACCAAGGGTGACTGGCATGCTCCCAGGATAAGGCCGGCCCATGTAATCCAGGTAAGACACGTCTTTGCCGGAAATCGATGCGATGCCTCTGGCTGATGGGCCCCGACCAAAGGCGCCGATGGCCACGAACGCAGGGGAGTCCGCTGCGACTCCGGCGGGCCAGTTGCCTACAGCAGGGATTCCCGATCCTGTGAAACAATAGACCAGCCCGGTCTTTCCTCCGACCACGATGCTCATCTGGCCGTTGTTCGTTAAGTCCCCCACGGCGATGGGACTCTCGGACAAACCTTCAGCGATTTTGATTGGCCAACCGGGCAACGGTGTGCCGTCGAGTTGGTAGACTTGGATGTAGCCGTCGGCATCTCCAAAGATGATTTCCAGATCACCATCGCTGTTGAGGTCGGCAAGTGCGGGAGGGGAGATGGGTTGAGCGGGAAGGTCCACGGGAAAGCCTGCTTCGAGGTTTGGATTTCCTGGGTCACCACGCCACTCGGCGTCAAACATCAAGGATATAACCGCTTCGATGCCGACGTCGTAGGTGGGCCACGCGATGGCAGGTCGCCAACCATTGGCGGGGTTGAGCGCTAAATCTGAGGTTAAGTCGGGGTAAATATAGTACTGAATGTCGCTCATTTTCTCAAATGCGGACCAAGAGGTGAGGTCCGGGCTGAAGGCCCGATGAATTCCATACCTGTAAGAACCTCTCGCGCCGAGAATCCATTCTCCGGTCGTAGGGTTTTGGGCCAGGCCGCCTAACCATCGGCTTTCGCTGGATACGACGGTGGGCACGATGCCAGACGACGGAAACGTCAGGCCAGAATCGGTGGAAAGGTAAGTGGCGGGATCGTACGTAAGGGGTGCTCCGTCCACAGAACCGCGGCGTTCGCAAGCGATGACAACTTCTGAACCCGTCGTGCTCGCCTTAATAATGGGTGCTCTGTTATTGGTGCCGACGGCGATGGAATTTAATTCGGAAACGGTCCCCCAATCGGCGGGGTCGTTAGCTGCATTTACGGCCCGCCTGTAACGGACCGCGTTGCCATTGTCGCTGTAGCCCCCCAGGCCATCTGAAACTTCCCAAACCACATTGACGAAATCCCCAAAGCCATAGCTGACCTTTGGTTTTTTGAACTTTTTGCCAACTTCCAAATCTGCGCCAATGATGTAAGGGGTGGAGAAGGACAAACCTTGGTCCGTACTCCGGCTAAAATAGATGTCCCGCTCATCGACCGGGTCCACTGAGTACATCTGGCCCGAGGCCACTACATAAATATAGAATTCGCTGTAATTGGCGTCGTCGATGTCGATGCTGAAAGAGCTGAAATTGGTCCCGGGCGTATCCATAACCACCACCGGAGATGAGAAATCGGCGATGGGAGCCGACAAATCGCTGTTCGACATAAAGAGCCTTTGGCCGCTCGTCGTGCTCAGGAAGGCTATATAACACTTGTTCACCAGGCCCTCTGCGATGCAAAGGCTCGCCGAATAAATACTGACTCCAACAAATGGATATTGCTCAACTGCTCCCCATAGGTCCCAGGTTGTGCCTCCATCCGTCGATCGATAGACTTTGATACTTTGATCCTCAGCCGCAGAATCGGAACCGCTCGCCAGATAGATGTCTCCGTTCGAAGCGATGTCCATAGAAGCACTGTTAACGATTTCATCTTCAAATACGATCATATCAGTTCCGCCGATGTCGCCGGCGGCGACACCCGAAGCCATCACAGATATGGAGAATAGAATCAGATTGAAAATGCGCGAATACTTGAAATTGGACATGACATTCCCCCTACTGATGATTGCGATTTTTTGATATCATACCAGATTTCTCGCTTTTTATGGCCGATATTTTCCATGGAGGTCGCAATCTGGGCCTGAGGAGGCTTCATGCCGCGAACGGCGGTTGCTTGAAGCCGCTCCGTTCCTGCCATACCCGACCGGCGAAGCTCTCCAACTTGTGCTGTCACAAAAATCTCTCTGAATTCATACAAAGTTCATGAAGACGCCCTACGTCAACTCCGTCGGACTCACCGTCCAACCGCGGGACGCCTCAACCCGCCCTCGGCGATTGCCACTCAGGCTTCGTATTCTGGCCGCCATACTGGTTGTCGTATTTGGATTTGTCGTCATAGCGACGTCAGTCATCAGTGTCGGACGATACTGCCTGACCAGCGACGGCGGCCAGACCCAGGCCTTGCCATGGGGCGGTCAATCACCCAAAACCCACGATACGCTGAATGGCCCAAAACGCCGCGATTGAAAAATCATTGGCCAAATTCGCCCCTGGCCTCAATGATCAAGACACACCTGTGAAACAGCTCCTGAACCAACTATATTTGTCCCAATAAGCTTCACAGGAGTAACCCAATTGCGAAATATCGGTCTACAAATCCTGGCTGCCGCCAAAACCCACGGCACAAAAACCGCACTGCGCCACAAGCGCCACAATCAATGGCATACGTACACCTACGAGGAAATGGCCGTGGCGATCGATCAATGCGCCGCCGGGCTGGTCGAGCGCGGCGTCAAGGCCGGTGATCGAGTCGGCATCTATTCTCCGAATATGCCGGAATGGCTGATCGTCGACTATGCCATCCTGTCCATCCGGGCAGTGACGGTGCCTCTCTACGCCACCAACACTGCTGAGCAACTGATCGCCATTGTCAACAATTCCGGACTGCGGCTGATGCTGGTCGGCTCGGAGACTGAATACGCAACGGCGATTGAGGTTCAGCCCCAATGTCCGGCCATGGCGGAGCTCATCATCCTGGCTAAAGACTGGCAGCCCACCGAGGATCAAATCGGCGTATTCAAGGATTTGCTGGAGGGCAGCCCGTGTGCGGCGACAACGACGGATATTATCGAGCGTCGCCAGGCCATGGCCGCCGATGATCTGGCGACCATCATCTACACTTCCGGCACCACCGGTCAGCCCAAGGGCGTGAAACTGACGCACGCCAACTTCGTCAACCAGCACACGACCCTGGACTCTCGTTTTGACGTGGGCGCCAGCGATGTTTCTCTCTGCTTCCTGCCCCTGAGCCATGTCTACGAACGGTCCTGGTCTATCTATGTGCACTTGCGCGGCGCCACCAACACCATTCTTAGCGATCCCAAACAGGTGATTGAGACCCTTGCCCAAGTGCGGCCCACGGTGATGGTCAGTGCCCCCCGGCTATACGACAAAATCCACGCAGCGATCACGGCGAAGGCCGAAGCAGCCACGCCGTTGCGGCGACGCCTGTTCGCCTGGGCTTTGAGTGTGGGCGAAGAATACTGGTGCAACCACTATCGTGGTCGGAAAAACACCGCCGGCCTTCGCCTGCGCTACCGCCTGGCGGACAAACTGGTGCTCACAAAGATCCGCAACGTGGTGGGCGGGCCGAAGAACTTTGTGTCTTCGGGCGGCGCAGCCCTCGACCGCAGTGTGGAGGATTTTTTCCTGAAAATCGGCCTGTTGATTTGTCAGGGATATGGCTTGACCGAAACGGCCCCCATCCTGACTTGCAACTCGCCCGGAGATTTCAAATTTGGCACCGTGGGCAAACCCATCGACGGGGTTGAGATCCGGATTGTCGAGACAGGGGAAATTCAGGTCAAGGGCCCCAACGTGACCAGCGGGTACTTTGGCATGCCCGAAGCCGACGCCGCAGCCTTCACCGAAGGCTGGTTCCGCACCGGCGACGTCGGCCACCTCGACGACGACGGGTTCCTCGTCATCACCGACCGCATCAAGGATCTGATCATCACCGCCGGCGGGAAAAACGTGGCGCCACAGCGCATTGAGACCATGGTGGGCAAAGACCATTATATCGATCAACTGACGATCATCGGAGACAAGCGCAAATTCATCAGCGCCATTATCGTCCCGGCCTTCGAGAATTTGGTCGAGTTCGCGAAGCTGCGGAAACTGCAATTCAAGAATTACGACGAGCTGATCAAGTTGCCCGAGGTGCTGGACCTCTACACCAGGCGCATCGGCGAACACTCGGCGAATCTGGCCGCTTTTGAGCAGATCAAACGCTTCACCCTGGTGGCGAAGCAGTTCACCCAGCAGACCGGAGAGATCACGCCGACTTTGAAGGTCAAGCGCAAGGTCGTAGCAGAAAAATATCACCGGCTAATCGACCAGATGTATGCCGGGAAATGAGTGCAAGGCCCTGCAATCCGTTTGGGGAGGACAGGAAAAACGACTACCCATTTCCCTCGATCACCCAAAACCCACGATACGCTGGATGGCCCAAAACGCCGCGACACAGCCGATGACATAGGGTGGGACATTCCACGCCCATCCGGGCACCGGAACGGTGACTTGGCGGGCCAGTCGGCGCACCAGCCAGGCCAAGGCAAACATGGCCGCGATAAAAAGCAGCTGGCCGATCTCGACCCCAACGTTGAACAATAGCAGGGCGACCGGGATCGACTTCTGCGGCAAGCCCAGCTCGGTCAACGCCCCGGCGAAACCAAATCCATGCAACAGGCCAAAGGTGAATGCCACCACCCAGGGATATCTCTCGGTCAGTCCCGGCCTTCCCTGCCGGCTCTGGATGATCTCCAGGGCGATAAATACGATGCTCAAGGCAATAGTGGCCTCCACCGGTGGCCCGGCCACGTGAACCAACCCCAGGGTCGCCACCACCAGAGTCAGCGAGTGGGCCAGCGTAAACGCGGTTACGGTGGCCAGGATGCGGCGCGACCCCTTGACCAGAAGCAGCAGGGCCAGCACAAACAGGAGGTGATCAAACCCCGACAGGATGTGCTCGACACCCAACAGGAGATAGGCGCGCGCCACTTCGAAATGATTCGGTTGCGTGGGGACGGTGAAGGCAGGATGACCAGGGGTCAGGCGACGAGCTTCGTTCACGCCGTCGGCAAAATCGAACCGCACCAGCACATCGGTTGACGTTTTTTCCAGACCCTCGATCCGGATTTGGCCCCCTTCCAGACCACCAGGACAACGCACGCGCCAGCGCCCCACGTAAGCGGCCCCATTCCAAACCAGCGATTCCGGCCTGGGCGGCGTGCAGTTCTCAGGCAGCCTGGCGGTGATGGCCATCGGGCGCCCACCGCTTGCCGGCACCTTCCAGACCACCGCATACATCTCTTTTTCGAGCAGGCGCAGCTCTAGATACCCCGGCTGCAGTTCATGAGCTCTTGCCGGCGCTGTCATGCCCAGGAACAAGACCGCCCACGCGAGAACCAATCCGGCACCAACGCTCGTGCGCGACGACATCAGTGCGCTTCTTCCGTTTGGGCATCACGGCCGTCTATCCGCACCTCGAAATGTGACTTTCGTTCGGCATAGTCGAGTTCACGCAATTCGGTCGCTTTTTCAGCCTGCCAATCCCGGATAATTGCTTCACGCATTTTCGCCTCAGGCATTGCTGGTGCCGCCTGGCTGTCCAGGATCCGCACCAGATGAATGCCGTAGGCCGATACGACAGGCCCGAACCACTGGCCGGGGGCCAAATCCTGAATCTGCTCAAAAAAGCCGCTTCCGTACACGCTATCAATGGCTTCTGGCAGCGCCAGGTTGAGTTCGCCCGGCAGCATGGTGCGTTCGCCCAGGTCCTCTCTCTGCAGATTCGAGTCGGATTGAAGCCTGGTCAACACATCGGTAACGCGCTCGGCAGAAGGGGTTTGGCCGAGATAAATCTGCTCCAGAGAGCGGCGTGCTCCCTGTTGATATTTGATTTCGTTCGCCGCCAGGTAGGCCTGCAGTTCAGCCTCGGTCGGCACCAACAATTGCGCACTGTTGTCGGTCAAAAACTCCATCTTTTGCCGCAAGCGCTGCCGCACCACCGCGTCGCCCTGATCCAGATGCAGGGCCAGTGCTTCGCGATAATAGACCTCTTCCCTGATGAAATCTTCGATCACGTGATCGAGTTCATCGTCAGTCGGGGGCCGTTTCCAGACCGAGGAAAACTGGGCGGCCAGTTGTTCGACCTGCGCCGCAGAAATGTCAATCAAGCCAGGGGAGTTTTCGGTGCGATTACCGGCATTTGCGTAGAATACAAAGACCAGACCGCCAACCGCAAAAAAGTGGAGAAGCGGCTCCCGAAGGAGCCGCAAAATCATCGTCTTCATCCCGTTTGTTCCCGCCTAGGATTCGGGTTGGTACCAGATCGGAGAGGAATAGGCGCGCTCCTGGGTCGAAGTCGGCGTTCCCTCGGGCAATTCAACGCCATAACGGAAAGCGTCATAGGTGGTCCAGCGGGGCGTCGGAATCTCCAGCACCCGCGCGTAGTAGAAGGCCTTTTGGCCGGCGTCGAAATCAGGGTCGATCCAGACTGTGCCCAATTCTGCGGCGCCGATGGTATTGGTCCAATTCGCATTGGCCGCATCAACGGTATTGCCCACGGCAGGCAGTTTCCCGTTCTTGTCGGGTGTCCGGTCTCCGGCCCAGGAAACGTCATAAACCTTCTCATGAGTCTTGCCATCAGCGTCGAGCCAGCCTTTGACGATCTGGATCCGGTCCAGGTTGCCGCCGATCGGGTCGCGCAGGGCATAGACCATGAAGGACGGCGCTTTGGCATCATCCGGTCTGGCCCGCAGATCGCCGCCCATGGGCGAGCCCTTCTGGTAACCGACTACTGCCGGCATGCGTGAGTTCAAGTCCTGCTCGGTAAAGTCCCAGCCGCCGAACAGGCGCAGGCTCATGCGGGGACCGGTCGTGCCATAAACTTCTTTGCGCTGCATGGCATCGAAGATCGCTTCACGGGTATTTTCAGTCGCCCATACCGCCGCCAGGCCTGAGGCCACCATCTGCCAGCCCATGATCGCCCCATTTTCATTCTGCATGAAGGGATGGGTCATTCGCTCGGCATTGGGTTCATAGCCGCTGTGTTTGCCGAAGAAGTTTTCTTCTTCAGCGGTGGCCAAAGACGTGTGGCTGTCGGTGGCTCCGATCATGCCAAATTTGTAGGGATTGGTGCCCAGTTTTTCCTCGATGACCAAGCCGCGTTTCAGGGCCTCGCGGGCATATTCACCGGCCAGCATTTCGTCGGTTTTTGCCTCCGAAACATCAAGATTGCCGATGTCCCAGGTTTCGTAGTCGGCAAACTCGTCATCCGGCGAAAGGAAAGGATGCGTTTCGCCATCGCCTTTGATCTGGGTCACTTCGTACAACGGTTCCCACTTGTCCCGCTGGGTGACATAGGTTTCGTCCAGCTTCTTGCCATTCCACTGTGACTCCAAGGGGAACATGATGCCGTTGGACAGGTTGCCGTTGTGGGCAATGGCCAAAATCTCGCCGTTGGTGACTTCTTCGTAGTTCGCCATGTACTTCCACAATTCCCGGGGATCGGGACTGCCCACAGGCGCCTGTGTCGTGTAAGGCACGACCTGCCGCGCCCGAACCGGACCATCACGCATGATGACAACGCGGTGCATATTGTTGCCCTGAATCAGGGACGTCCACTCAAAGCCGATGAGCGCCGTAAAAATGCCAGGACTATTGGCGGCTTCTGCATCGGCAACGACTTTTTCCCACAGATTCTTGTAGAGTTTCGAGCCCGGAGAATAGAGGGCAAACATCTCCGGATCCATCTCGCCCTGGGAGAACGTCCCAATCAGGTCGAGAGCTGCCGCCACTGCATCGTCCCCGCCTTTTTGCATCCCCGCACTCCAGCGAGCGGCCTGTTCGAAGGCCAGCAGGTCCGGCTTGCCGGCGGCAATATCGGTGACCATCCCCATTCCATCGGAATGATCCGCCACGACCAACCAGTCCAGCGGTCGCGCCAATCGCACCGCTTGTCCCGTCGAGGCGATCACTTGCTCGCCGCGGGCGAATCGATAGGCTTCACGCGGTGAGAGGCGATTGCCGAACAGGGCCGCATCCATCGACAGGCCGGTGTGCAAATGGGAATCGCCCCACAGGGGCCGTTCCGGAAAGGCGCGATTCGCATATGGCGAATAGGCCGAACCGGTGTAGGCG